>JBIIJS010000117.1:0-8802 GCA_044233605.1 Cyanobium sp.
CGGCTGAGGCGGCGGAATTCGAGCGCATGCTGCGCGGCGAACTTCCCCAGGGCTGGGATGCCGACCTGCCTGTCTTCACCCCCGCAGACAAGGGTCTGGCCACGCGCCAGCACTCCTATAACGCCCTCAACGCCTTCGGTCCGAAGCTGCCCGAGCTGATCGGCGGCTCCGCCGACCTCACCCACTCCAACCTCACCGACATCAAGGGCGAGGCGAGCTTCCAGAAGGGTGGTGAGGCCAACCGTTACCTGCACTTCGGTGTGCGTGAGCACGCCATGGCGGCGGTGATGAATGGCATCGCTTACCACGGCAGCGGCCTGATCCCCTACGGCGGCACCTTCCTGGTGTTCGCTGGGTACATGATCGGTGCCATGCGCCTGTCGGCCCTGAGCGAGCTTGGCGCGATCTACGTGCTCACCCACGATTCGATCGGCCTCGGCGAGGATGGTCCCACCCACCAGCCGGTCGAAACGCTCGCCAACCTGCGTGCGATCCCCAACCTGCTGGTGATCCGCCCCGGCGACGGCAATGAAACCATGGGCGCGTACCAGGTGGCTGTGGCCAACCGCAAGCGCCCCACCGTGCTGGCTCTCAGCCGCCAGGCGATGGCCAACCAGGCGGGCTCCAGCCACGCCGCCGTGGCCCGGGGTGGCTACACCCTGGAAGACAGCAATGGCACCCCCGACCTGATCCTGATCGGCACCGGCACCGAGCTCGACCTGTGCGTGAAGGCTGCTGCCCAGCTGCGCGCCGAGGGCAGCAACGTGCGCGTGGTCTCGATGCCCTGCGTCGAGCTGTTTGAGGAGCAGGACGCCGCATACCGCGAGTCGGTGTTGCCGGCTGCCGTGCGCAAGCGCGTGGTGGTGGAGGCCTCCAGCTCCTTCGGCTGGCACAAGTACACCGGCTTCGACGGCGCCTGCGTCTCGATCGACCGCTTCGGTGCCTCCGCCCCCGGCCCGCTCTGCCTGGAGAAGTTCGGCTTCACCGTCGACAACGTGGTGGCCACGGCCAAGGGTCTGGGCTAGACGCCGAGCACACCTCGTTACCCATTCATCTGCCCCGCCGAATGGCGGGGTTTTTGTCTGGGGCGTTTTTCCTGCTGCCGCTGGCGACGACCTCAGAACGGCCGCTGCAGTTGCCCCTGGCTCGGTTGCAGCGGGACGAAGGGCACACCCGGACCTCTGAAGTTGAAGTCGTTCAGCTTCACGCGCACGCCGCCCAGGCCGTCGTAGGGGCTGTAGAAGATGCCGATCTCGTAGGCGCGCCTCTGCCAGCGCAGCTCCATGTAGGAAGCGACGACATCGCCGTAGAACTCGGAGCCGGGATCCACATTCAGGCCGATGCCGCCGTTGAACACCAGGGGTCCCACCAGCTGCTGCGTGAGGCCAATGCCGAGGGTGCCCAGATCAACGGCTCGGTCGAAGGCGAGCGGGCTCAGGCCCTGGCGCAGGGTGCCGGCGCCGGTGATCGTCAGCTGGGTGTAGTCGAGGAAGGGCTTCACGAACCGGCCCAGGGTGAGCGTGGGCCCTCCTGAAAGGGTGACCGTGTTCTGGTTGGTGCCGTCGCCGAAGTAGGCCAGCGTGCCCAGCAGGTTGGCATTGAGAGCCAGGCCGGGCACGATCGGGACCGGCGTGTTCATCAGCCCTTCGGTGGCGGTGGCCGGTGCCGGCTTGCCGGTCCAGAGGGGCAGATTGACGTTGACCGAACCGATTGCGTTGTAGCGCCACAGGGCGGCCAGTTCGCGGCTGTCGAACACGTTGGCCTTGAAATTGCCGACGCCCGTGCGCCAGAAGTAGTTGCTGCTCAGGCGGCCCCAGTTCGGCAGCAAGCCGGTGTCCTCAAGTGAGATGCCGCCGGCGGCGTAGACGTTTTCTTCGCCGAGGGAGCCGTTCCAGGTGCGGAAGCGGTAGGCACCGAAGAGCCGGGCGGTGGTCTCGCCGAGCAGGGGCAGGGTCACCGGCACCTTCAGATCGCCGAAGCTGCGGGTGCCGTCGGCGATGTTGTCGGGGTTGAAGGTCGAGATGTCGAGGTTGGCCGCCAGATCCCAGCGGCCGATCGGCTGGTTGAGGTTGACCTCCAGGCCGAACAGATCGCCCGTCTGCGCTGGCTGCTTCACCGCGGGGTAGCCCTGGGGCTGGCCCGGCAGCGGGTAGCTGTCGGTTTCGTCGGTGTAGGCCCGCTGCACCAGGAACTGGGGCTGCACGCTCAGCTGGCCCCGCTTCCCGAGCCGGAACTCGAAATCGCGGCCGATGAAGAAGCCGTCGCGATCCTCCCGGTCGTTGCCGAGCACCCAGCGGTTCTCCACCTCCTCCTGTTTCTGGATGCGGGTGGTGCGACTCACCGGGATCGGCAGACGGTCTTCCAGCAGCAGCGTGTTGCGCTGGGCCTTGATCACCGTGTCGCCGTTGGGCTGCAGGGTTGCGACTACGTTTTCCGAATCCAGCCAGGCCTGGGCCGGCGTGAAGGGATCATTGCTGAAGGCGATCCGGTCGCCGCTGAGGGTGGTGGGGGTGAAGCGGATCCGGCCGGCCTGCAGCCGCCAGCGGCTGAGGCTGCCCTTCACCAGCTGACGGTTGCCCTTGGTGTCGAGCCGCTGCAGCTGGCTGGGCACCACCTGGCCGAACTGGTTGGCGGCATCGGGGGTGGTGAGCACGCTGGGGAAGCCGTAGCGACGCTCGGCCGAGAGGCTCTGCTGGAACTGCACATCGCTGACCCGCTGGTCGAGCCTCCGGATCGCCTCCCAGCGTTCTCTCTCCTGCTGGCGGGCCCTGGCCCAGAGATCGCCGCGGCCCGCCGCGGCCTTCGCAGCCGGGGCCTTCTTCTCAGGGGTCGGGCCGGGGTCGGGCCCGGTGGCGCCGGAGCGGCCTGGCCCCATCGTGACCGTCTCCAGCTGCTGGGCCAGGCCCACGGCCCGCTCGCGGCTGCCCGGCGGTGGCGCCCCGGGGCAACCCTGGGGTGGTGGCAGATCCTCCGGCAGGTGGGCCACGGGTTCTTCGCCGAAGCGGTAACGCAGGCCGAGCAGGTAGGCGTTGCTTCCTTCCTTTACGCCGTTGTAGGTGCCGAAGGCGCCGGAGCGGTGATGAATGCGCCCCACCGCCGACCACTGCGGTGAGACGAGGGCCTCCACTTCAAAGGCCAGGTAGTTGAGGAAGCGCGACGAGCGCTCCCGGTAGGTGTCCTCGTAGTTGCTGATGCTGGTGGTAAAGCTGACGCCCTCCTCGAAGCCGATGCTCAGCCAGGGCTGCAGCCAGGCCCGCAGCATCAGGCCGGCGGTGAATTCGCCGAAGAATTGTGCGTCGGTCTGCAGGCCCTTCACCTTTTCCTTGCTGTAGGGCCCGATGTAGGGCGATCCCCGCTGGGCGGAAGCCCAGTGACCGAAGCCGTTGAGATCGAGATCCAGGGCGAAGGGCCCGGCCATGAACAGGCGCCGCATCAGGCCGCCGCCGAGCATCGTTTCCGGGCGGAAGACCCCCTCAAAGGTGAAGGTCTGGCCGAAATCGGAGTGGAACATGCGGCCGGCCCAGCCGGTGACGGCCCACGGATGGGGATGCCACTGGGGCACCGGCGGCAGTGCCGGCGGGCAGCTGATCGGCTCCGGCTCCGGCAGCGGCGCCGCCGGCATCTGGGCCAGGTCGAGATCCTGCTGGCTGCTGTCGAGGTCGAGGATGCCGTAGACGTCCTCCATCTCGCCGATGCCCTCCAGCACGCTGTAGCGGAGCTTGCTGGCCTGCAGAAACTGCTGGCCGCGCTGGAAGCGCACGCTGCCGAAGGCATAGAGGGTGCGCGATTCGGTGTCGTACTCCAGCCGGTCGGCCAGCAAGCGGCCGCCGGCCAGGCTCGCGGCCACGTTGCCAGTGGCCACGAAGCGCCCCAGCTGGGGGTCGAACACCTGCCGATTGCCGCTCACGTTGAGCTCCAGTGGCGGCAGCTGCTCGGCGCTGGGCGGTGGGTCGGGACTCGGCGCTGGGTCGGGGCTCGGCGCCGGGTCGGCCGGGCTCACCTCAGGTGAATCCTGCGCCGTTGCGGGATCGGCGGGCTTGGGGGAAAGCTGCTCCTGACTCAGGATCGGAGCCGGCTCCAAGGGGCTCGCCTGGGCTGGCTGCAGCAGGGCCAGGAGCGGCGCGGCCAGGGTGCAAGCCCATCGTGCTGACGGGAGATGGGGCACCACAGGCAGGCCGTTGCGGCAAAAGACGGTGGCGATCCTGCCACGCGAGCCGGGTGACCCAACGGCTTACCGGCCGGTTCGCGGGCGGGCCGGCGCCGCGCTCAGCGGCTCACTCTTCGAGGTCTTTGCGGCTGGGGGTGCGGCTCGGGTCGCTGGCCAGGAAGCCGAACACGAAGATCCCGATGAAGAAGAAAACGACCGAGTAAACCGAGATCTTGAGAGCGAGCATGGTCTGTCCGGCGGGTGTCAGGAAGCGACGGGCGCCCGGTGGGCCCCGGGGGGCAGCGACCGGCACGGCGGCGCGATCATCCTATGGGTCGCGGTCGACCATCCAGGATGGAGAGCGGCTCCAGCCGCCGGTTCGGGGCTGGATTGAAACGTTTCATTCACGTTCGGGCAGGCGGCAGCGATGGATCGGCACCCCCTCGACCTGCAGCCCCTCTGGCGTGCGCCAGGCCCTGACGGCCGGCCCGCCGCCGCCCTGGACAACCCCTGGGGGTCTGCCCACCGCCCCGACTGGACGGCCCGTGGGCTGATCGTCTGGCCTCGCGGTGGCCTGGGCCTGCGCCTGCGGCTGGAGAGCTCCTGCCCGGTTGCCTGGCGGCCGCTCGGCCCCGGCGCCGCCCGTGCCCGCCTGGCGCTGCGCTGGTGGGCTGAGCGCGCCGAACTCTGGGTGGACGGGCTGCGGGTGCAGGAGGGCGATCTGTTCGACACGGCCTGCCGCTGGCCCCTGCCCGATCGCTGGTGGGCCGGGGAGCCGCTGGAGCTGGAGCTGCGCCTGCGCAGTCCCCTGCACGACGACGGTGCCCTGATCCACAGCCGCATCGAACTCGAACCCCTCGATCCGGCCGACCCGAACGACCTGCTGGGGTCCACCCGTGCCGCCCTGGTGGATCTGCGCCGGCAGCGGGGGCTGCCCGAAGGGCCCGCCGGCGCCCGGGTCCATGTGGTGGGCCATGCCCATCTCGATCTGGCCTGGCTCTGGCCCGTCGCCGACACCTGGCAGGCGGCGGAGCGCACGTTCGTGTCCGCCCTGGCGTTGATGGAGCGTTTCCCCGAGCTCCACTTCGGCCATTCCACCCCCGCCCTCTACGCCTGGCTGGAGCAGCACCGACCCGCCCTCTACGCCGCCATCCGCGCCGCCATGGGCACCGGGCGCTGGGAGCCGCTGAACGGCCCCTGGGTGGAGAACGACTGCGTGCTGGTGGGCACCGCCTCGCTGCTGCGCCAGTTCCAGGAAGGGCAGACCTACAGCCGCCATCGCTTCCCCGAGTGGTCGCATCGGCTGGCCTGGCTGCCGGACAGCTTCGGCTTCAGCGCCGGCCTGCCGGCCGTGGCAGCGGCCACGGATGTGAGCTGGTTCTGCACGCACAAGCTCGCCTGGAACGCCACCAACCCGTTCCCCCACCGCCTGTTCCGCTGGCGCAGCCGCTGCGGCAGCGAGCTGCTGGCCCTGATGACGGCACCGATCGGCACCGACGGCGACCCCCTGGCGATCGAGCAGCAGCGTCTCGCCTGGACAGCGGTCAGCGGCTGCGAGGAGCTGCTCTGGCTGCCCGGGGTCGGCGACCACGGCGGTGGCCCCACCGCAGCGATGCTTGAGCAGCTGGCGCTCTGGCGCGATCGTCCTGAAGCGGCGGCCCAGGGTCACGGCACTGTGCGCCAATACCTGGAGCGGCTCAAACCCCTGGTGCCTTCGCTGCCCGTATGGCGCGATGAGCTCTACCTGGAGCTGCATCGAGGCTGCGCCACCAGCCGCCCCGATCAGAAGCGCCACAACCGCACCCTGGAGCGCCTGCTGCGCGAGGCTGATCTGGCCGTAGCCCTGGCCCCCCCGACCCGTGACAGGGCGGTGGACTGGCGGCCGCTGCTGTTCCAGCAGTTTCACGACATCCTGCCCGGCACTTCGATCCCGGAGGTGTTCGAGCAGGCGGAGCCGGAATGGCGCGCCGCCCGCCGCAACGCCGTGCGCAGCCGGGATCGCGCCCTGCAGCGCCTCTGCTTCTCCCACCTCGGAGTGGCGGGGATGGAATCCGGCCAGTGCTGGTGGCTGGTCCAGCTGCTGCCCCTGCCGGCGCTCCCACGGGTGCTGCGGCTGCCCGCCGGAAGCTGGTTGCTCGAGGCGGATGGTGCAGGCTCCCCCCGGCTGCTGCCGGCTCAGGCGGCCCCGGGCGGGGGGCAGTGGCTGCAGCTGCCGGAGCTGTCCGGCGTCACGGCGATGCGGCTGCGGCGATGCGGCTCGGATGCCGATGTCGCTGCCGATGTCCCTGCCGTTGCGATCGTTGATCCGGTGCGGCTCAGCCCCGAGCCCGGGGAGCACCCGGGTGAGGCGGGCCAGCGCTGGCGGCTGGAGAACGGCCGGCTGGCGGTGCGGATCGGTCCGGGCGGCGTCGAGCAGATCTGGGATGGGGATGGCCAGCCCTGCCTGGCCGCGCCGCTGGCCTGGCGGCGCTGGGCTGACCGCGGTGAGTTCTGGGATGCATGGGACATCGCCGCCGATCACCGCGCCCATCCCCTGCCCTGGAGCTGGGATGGCGCCCCCCGCTGGCTGGAGCGGGGACCGCTCTGCGCCCGTTTCGAGTGGCGCGGCCGCTGCGGCGGCAGCGCCGTCCGCCTCGAGGGCCGGCTGTTGGCCGCCAGCCCGATGCTGGAGCTGACGCTCGGCGTCGACTGGCGTCAGCGCCATGAACTGCTGCAGCTTGAGGTGCCCCTGGCCCGGCCGGCGCTGCGCTGGGCCGCTGACACCCCCGGCGGGGTGCTCGAGCGGCCGGCGGAGCCAGCCACGGCACGGGAGAAGGCGCGCTGGGAGGTGCCGGCGCTGAGCTGGCTGGCCTCGGTGGAGGCGGCGCCGGGCGGCGGTCTGGCCCTGCTGCTCGATGGACCCCAGGGGGTCTCGGCTACTCCGGGCCATCTGGGCGTCTCTCTGCTGCGGGCGCCCACCTGGCCCGATCCCGGCGCCGACAACGGCTTCCAGCGCCAGCGGCTGGCGCTGATGCCCTGCCCCCGGGGCTGGCGCGCCGATGCGGTGGTAGCTCAGGCGCAACGCCTGCGCGAACCGCTCTGGTGTCGCCCGGTGACGCATGGCCCGGTTCCGGCCCGTGCTTCCGGATCGGCGGATCAGGCCCGGGCGGTGGATCCCCTGCCTCTTCTGCCGCCGCTGGCGGACGACCTGCAGCTGATCAGCCTGCGGGCCGACGAAGGAGCGGCGGTGGAGCCCGGCTGTCGCTCCGTGCGGCTCTCCGTGCAGAACCTGGGGCCCTGCCGCCGCCGTTTCAGCCTGCCGCCGGGCTGGCGGCTATTGGCGCGCACAGATGGGCTGGGTCAAGCCCTGGCCGCCGGGGAGGTCGATCCGCTGGCCCTTGCCCCGTGGCAGATCGGCTTCTGGTGGATTGCGCTGCCGGCTCAGTCGTCGTGATCGTCGAACGGGTCGGTGAGCCGCTTCGAGGGCGGACCGAAGGCGGTGTAGACCCCGAAGCCGGTGAGGGCGAGCAGCACCGCCAACACCGCCAGGGCCACGGAAAGGGCGGGTGAGGTGGTGCTCGGATCCATGGCGTGGGGGGAAGGGGTGCAGATCGGGGGCGAGAGTTTTTGACACAACTCTCGACAGCCCATCCCGCCGGGGCCGGCAGGGCCCTTAGAGTAGCCAGAGCTTCTGCCCCACCGAGGAGACTGACGCCTCATGGCCCAACGCACCCGCCTGGGAGACATCCTCCGCCCTCTCAACTCGGAATACGGCAAGGTGGTGCCGGGCTGGGGCACCACTCCCGTGATGGGCATATTCATGGCCCTGTTCCTTGTGTTTCTGCTGGTGATCCTGCAGCTGTACAACAAGTCGCTGCTGCTTGAGGGCATCACCGTCAACTGGAACGGCTGAGGCCGCTCCGACTTCACTACTCCTTCATGAACATCTTCGGCATCGGTCTGCCTGAGATGGCGGTGATTGCCGCCATCGGCCTGCTTGTGTTCGGGCCGAAACGCCTGCCGGAGCTGGGTAAGACCCTGGGTAGAACCCTGCGTGGCTTCCAGTCGGCTTCCCAGGAATTTGAGCAGGAGTTCCGCAATGCTGTCGCTCCGGAGTCCGCAGCGCAGCCCCCGTCGTCGGGCCTCCCTGCTGCCGATCTGCCGGCCGCCGAGGCCTCCGTCGGGGCTCCCGGCGGCTCCGAGCCCCCGGCGGGCTGAGGCTCCCGGCATCGTCAGCGGGCCCGATCGATGGATCTTCAGCTGCTGGTGGGCCTGGGTAATCCCGGCGAGAGGTATGCCGATACCCGCCACAACGTGGGCTTCATGGTGCTGGAGCGCATCGCCCAGCGGGCCGCCGCACCGTTCCGCAACCAGCCCCGGTTGCACTCCCTGCTCGCCGAGATTGGCAGCGGAGAACGCCGGCTGCGGCTCCTGATGCCCCAGACCTACATGAACGACAGCGGTCGCGCCATCCGCGCCACTCTCGACTGGTACCGGCTCGAACCCTCCCAGCTGCTGGTGCTCGTTGACGACATGGACCTGCCGCTGGGCCGCCTGCGGCTGCGCGCCAGCGGCAGTGCCGGCGGCCACAACGGCTTGCGCAGCACGATCCAGCACCTCGGCAGCCAGGACTTCGCCCGGTTGCGCATCGGCATCGGCGCACCCGCCGACAACCC
>JBIIJS010000005.1:0-30524 GCA_044233605.1 Cyanobium sp.
CGCCAGAATCAACGCGATCGCCGGGTGCCGGTAGACCGTGGCCGATGCCAGCACTCCCCGGGTGCGTGGATCCGGGCCGCCCAGCACATGCCCAAGAAGCAAGCCGAAGATCACCACAGCCGTAATAGCGAGCAGTGTGCCCTGTCCCATCACGCCCAGAATTGAGGGACCGCGCAGCACAATCAGGAGCACCCCGCCAATCAGCAGAAGCACGCTCCCCGTCCGGTCGGCAAGAGCAGCAAGGCGCGGTGCGGCCCCTGGTGCCCAGTGAGCGAGTCCCATGCCGACAGCCAGAGGTGCTGCCACTGTGACAAGCAGCACGAGCTCCACGGCCAGCGGGTCCAAAGTGGTCTGCACCTTGAAGAGGTGCTCGACCAGCCAGATCATCAGCGGGATCACCAGCACGGCAATCCCGGAGGACAGGAGCTGTAGGCCGATGATGTCGTTGCTTCGGCCGCCGACCAGAGCTGCCTTTCGGCCCCAGGGAGGAAGCACGGGCGAAATCGCGAGGCCCAGAAGCGCGGCACTCACTGGCCCATCCAGGGGCAAGATCCGCACCAGCAGCCAAACGACCGCAGGGGGTCCCACATACATCGAAGCCATGGCGCGAAAGGCCAGCCATGGCCTGCGATGCAGCAGCCAAGGCCAGCCCGGCTCAACCCCGATGCCGATGGCCACCACCAGCAACAACACGCCGGTGATTAAAATCAGGGTCAAAATTGCCATAGGAAGCAGGCTCTCCGTTGGATCCATGTTGAGTCCAGCAGATCGATGCGATCCCGGTGCAGCTGATCACCCTGCTGCAGGTTGAGGATGGTTCCTCCTGGCTCTCGGGAGCCGATCGCTTCCTGCAGAAAGCGATCTCAATTTGTCAGGAAACGGAGAGGGTGGGATTCGAACCCACGGAAGGTTGCCCTTCAAACGATTTCGAGTCGTTCGCTTTCGACCACTCAGCCACCTCTCCATAGGCCCGCAAGCCCATAGGCATTTTACGGATCGACCGCCCCCGCCGGCCGACCCGGCCATGGCCTCAGCCATCCACGAGGAAGCCGCTGGCGCCGCTGCTTCGCCAGCCGGCCGGCTGGAGGGAGGTGGGCGGTGGCGCTCCGCTCAGCCATACCTGTGCTGGTGGCGAGCTGCTGAGCAGGGCGGGGCGCTCGCTGGGGCGGGGTTGGAAGCCAAGCCAGAGCCCGTCGCTGGCGGGCAGCGGACGGTCGCGGCCGGCGCGTTGGCGCGCCGCCCAGAGGGCCTGGCGGTCGGGGATGAGCAGCCAGGAGCGGCCGCCGAAGGCTAGAAGCAATGCGTGGCTGTCCATCGACAGTGCCGTCACCGCCAGCCCCTCACTGGAGAGGGTCTGATTCGCGGCCAGCGGCGCCGCGGCCTCGCCGTAGGCGAGCACGGATCCGGCCTGCTGGCGCCAGCAGGCCGGGTCGGCGGGGGCGACCGGATCAAGCAGCAGCGCCCAGTCGAAGCGGGCAATTCCCAGACCGCTGGCCAGCTGGCGGCTCTGGCGGCAGCTGAAGGGATCGGCGCGGGTGGCGATCAGGGCGGCGCGGCCGCCGTGGCGGGCGATCAGCAGATCCCGATCGCGTCCGCCGAAATCCTGATGCACCAGCAGCAACCGGTCGGCATGGAGCGCCATGCCCTGCAGCCCCACCACCAGGGCCAGCAACGCTGCCGCCACCCCCCGCCAGCGCCGCGCCATACCGGGCAACACCAGGGCCAGCAACGCCGCCGCCAGCAGGGTCACCAGAAGAGGCTGGGGCCGACCGATCTGCCCCTGGGCCATCGGCAGGGCCGCGAAGCCTTGGGCGATCGCCAGCAACAGGCCGGCGAGCTGATGCAGCGGCCAGATCAGAAAGGCTGGCAGGGCGGGCAGCAGGGCGGCCGGCAGCGCCATCGCCATCGCCCCGAGCGTCAGCGGCGTGAGCAGGGGCGTGGCCATCACATTGGCGGGGATGGCGTAGAGGGGCAGCACGCCGAAATGGAGCAGCTGCAGCGGCAGGGTCCAGAGCATCGCCGCCAGCGGCACCGCCAGGGCCGGCGCGCTCCATTGCGGGCGCAGCAGCGGCGGCAGGCGATCCTTCAGCGCTGCTTCAATCGATCCAGCCGACACCACCAGTCCAGCGGTGGCGGTGACGCTGAGCTGGAAGCCCACGTCGGCCAGCCAGAGCGGCCGCAGCAGCAGCATCACCACCACCGTGAGCAGCAGGATCGCCAGAGGCCGGCCCCGCTGGCCGCCCTCCAGCAGCAGCACGGCCGCCCCCCCCATCAGCACCGCTCGCACCACCGACGGCTGCGGACCGGCCAGCAGCAGAAACAGGGCGATCGCTCCGCCCGCCAGCAGCAGTCGTGGAATGCGCCCCATCCCACGGCTGACAGCCTGCACCGCCCCCAGCAGCACCGAGAGGTGAAAGCCTGAGGCCGCCAGGGCATGGGATAGGCCCGCAGCGCGGAAGGCCTCGCGCAGCTCCAGCGGCAGCGGCACCACGGCGCTGCCGAGCACCAGGGCGGCCAGCAGGCCGCCGCGATCGGGGCCGGCGGCGGCGATGAAACGCCCGGCGATGCGTTGCCTGAGATCGGCGATCGGTGCAGCCGATCGCTCGATCACCTCCAGGCGCTCCACCCGCAGCCGCCGGCTCACCCCCTGGCGGGCCAGCCGCTCCGCCGCTCCGCTCAGCAGCGGGTGGGGCGCCGGCTGCAGCGGAAGCTCCCTGCCGCTCACGGCGATCCGCCAGCCCTGCCGCAGCGGTGGACAACGAGGGAACAACAGCTCATCGCGGCCGTGGGCCGTTGCCAGCAAGGCACGGCACGATCCCGGCGAGCCTGCAGATCCGGCGGATCGGCTCATTTCTGCGTTGCCACGGGGGGCCTCCAGCAGCTGTCCCCGGAGCTGCACCGGCGTGCCGGTGCCGGCCGGGGGAGGGGTTGCAGCAGCCTGCAGAGCAGGGGGCAACGCAAGCAACGCCCAGGCCAGCCCTGCTGCCGATACTCCCGCCCAAAGCCGCGCAATCCGCCGTGCCATCGGTGCCATGAATCCACGATCCACGCAGCTGCTGGAAGCATTCCCGGCTCCGGTCAGCAGCGTGCGGGGCGGCGGGGCGCGGGCCGGCGCTTGAAGGGGGATCAGAGGCTGGGGATCTTCAGCAGCAGGTTGCAGAGATCCCGTCCCGGCAGGGGCTGGCCCAGCAGCGGCTCGAGGAGGGCCGCCACCGGGCGCAGGCGGCAGGGCCAGATCGCCCGTTCCGAGAGGCGGCCCGCCTGATAACTCACCAACGCCACCAGCAGCAGTACCAGGCAGCGCTTCATCGGGTCTCGGAGCCGCTCACCCTTCGGAGCCCCCTGCGGAGGTGGCCACCCTGGAAGCGGCGCCGGGGTGGTCGTCGGGGTGGGCGGCGTACCAGGCGGTGCGCTGCGGTTCGCTGAGCAGGGGGTAGCCCAGGGCGCGGCGTTCGGCCAGCCAGGCATCCGCCACCTGGCGGGCCAGGTGGCGGATGCGGGCGATCGTGGCGGTGCGCTCGGTCACCGAGATCACGCCGCGCGCCTCCAGCAGGTTGAAGGTGTGGCTGCACTTGAGCACGAAATCGAGTGCCGGTGCCGGCAGAGCGCGGGCCACCAGATCGGTGGCCTCGGCCTCGTAGAGATCGAACAGCTGCTTGAGCCGGCCCGGATCGGAGGCCTCGAAGTTGTAGGTGCAATGCCCCTTCTCGAACGGCAGCCAGATCTCGCCATAAGAGCGCTCGCCGTTCCAGCTCAGCTCCCAGATGCTCTCCACGTCCTGCAGATACATCGCCAGGCGCTCGAGGCCGTAGGTGATCTCGATCGACACCGGACGGCAGTCGAGGCCGCCGCACTGCTGGAAGTAGGTGAACTGGGTCACCTCCATGCCGTCAAGCCACACCTCCCAGCCCACGCCCCAGGCCCCCAGGGTGGGTGACTCCCAGTTGTCCTCCACAAAGCGGATGTCGTGCTCGGCCGCGCGGATGCCAAGGGCCTCAAGCGAGGCCAGGTAGGTCTCCTGGATGCCGTCGGGCGAGGGCTTGATCAGCACCTGATACTGGAAGTAATGCTGGGCCCGGTTGGGGTTGTCGCCGTAGCGGCCGTCGGTGGGGCGACGGCACGGCTCGGGATAGGCCACCGCCCACGGCTCAGGACCGATCGCCCGCAGCACCGTGTGGGGGCTCATCGTGCCGGCCCCCTTCTCGGTGTCGTAGGGCTGCAGGATCAGGCAACCGCGCTCTGCCCAGAAGCGATTGAGCGTGCTGATGATGTCCTGGAAGTGCATCGAACGGATCTGGCAGGGCTGGCTGGCCGGGTGGAGTGGGCCGGATCAACGCATCGTGCCATGCAGAGAACAATGCATCAGGGATGACTACCCTTATGCAACCGGATCATCATCCCGATCCCCTGAACAAGTTGTTTGAGCAGATCAGGGCGAGGGGATGATGGCATGAGCGTTTTTCCCCATAACTCACAGATCGTCCTGCTGAACATGCCCAGAGTTTCCGGTGTGACCGGCCATCGATGGGGGGATCGATGCCAATGAGAGCATCGGCATCGGCATCGGCAACTCCATGGAGCTCTTGGCTCACCCCGGGAAAGAGCTTCGGCAGCCGCCCTGATGCTTCAGCCTTTGCAGCACCAGATACAGGAACAATTGACTTGGGCAACCCGTCGAGATACCGGAGCTGAGTCTTGAACTCCGCTCCGGTGAGGCATCAGACCCTTCGTCCGTCCGCGGTCTCAGCCCTTCGGGATGCGGATTTTCTGGCCGGGAAAGATCAGGTCGGGATTGACGATCACCTCGCGGTTGGCGGCGAAGATCTCGGTGTAGCGGGGACCGCTGCCCAGTTCGCGTTCGGCGATGCCCCAGAGGGTGTCGCCTTCCTTGACGAGCACGAACAGCGACTCCTCACCGCTGTCGGGCTTTGACATGGCCATGGCCTCCACCCTGGCCACACCCTCGACGTTGCCGGCGATCAGCACGGCCTTCTCGAAGGCGGCCTGGTCGACTGCCGAGCCGCTGATCGTGGCGACCTCGCCATCGACGGTGACGTCGATGTCGCTGAGGCCCGGGTTGCTCTTTTCGAGGTGCTGCTTGAGTTTTTCGGAAGCTTTCGCTTTGTCTTCGCCGCGATTGAACACTTTCTTGCCGATATTGGAAGCAAAGTCGAAGAGGGGGACACCCATGTCAGGGAGTTGGGAGAAAAACCAATTCCATCTATAGCGGGATTGCGGTGATGTGCACCCCTTTACGTCAGGCCTCAAGCTCCAGCAGGCCCATCAGCTTTGCCGCCAGCGGCCGGTGCCGCACCGTGCGGAAGCCGGCGGCGCGGGCCAACTTCTCCTGCTTCGCCGCGCTGGGGAAGCGCTCCAGGCTGGCTTCAAGGTACGCGTAGTGCTCCTCCAGGCGGAAGGCTCGGGCTGCGGGCACCACCACCCGGCGCAGATAACCTCGCTGGAAGACAGCCTCGGCGGCTTCGGGCGGAAGATGGTTGAAGTCGAGCACGGCAGCGCGCCCCCCGGGGCGCAGCACCCGGTACAGCTCGCTCAGGCCGGCGGCGGGGTCGGCCAGGTTGCGCAGGCCGTAGGCCATCACGGCTCCGTCGGCTCCGCCTGTCGGCAGGCCAGTGGAGAGTGCGTCGGCCTGGCGCCACTCCAGCGGCAGCCAGGGCTGGAGGGCGCTGCGGCCAGCCGCCAGCGCCAGTGGGGCCGCGGCCGTATCGAGGCCCAGCACCCTGCCGCGGGGCCGCACCCGGGCCGCCAGCAGCAGGGCCAGGTCGCCGGTGCCGCAGCAGAGATCGAGCAGCAGCTGACCGGGGGCGGGCCTCAGCCAGAGCAAGGACTGGCGCTTCCAGAGGCGGTGCAGGCCGAAGCTGAGCAGGTCGTTGAGCCGGTCGTAGCGGGGGGCGATCTGCTCAAACAGTTCGCGTACTGCGCCTGGATCGCCGGGTTTCAAGAGCCGCGCCTCAGCCGCTGGTGTGAGGCTGGTTGGCAGCTCCATCCCAGGGAACCGCGATCGCATCGAAGACCGCGCCATCGCTGGAGACTGCTTGGATGTCGATGCTTGACGCAGCAGCGGAATCCATCAGCAGGCTCCAGCGACTCTGGAAGGCCACCGGGCTGGTGAAGGTGAGCACCATCACCGTGGCCAGACCCACCGCGGCCGAACACACCATGCAGCCAGCCAGCATCAGGGAAAACTCCTGCCGATCGTTGGCGGCCTGCATCAGCTGCAGGGCCCAGGCAACCAGCGCCACGATGGCAGCCACCATGAGCAGCGCCAGGGCGGTGAGCAGGGGCGCAGGAAGGGCAAGAAGCGCAGACACCGCCGAAATTTGCACGTAAGGCTCGAATGTGAACAATTGTACGGAGCCGGGTTCCGCAACCGCGCGGGGTGGTCGATGCGCAGCCGAGCATGGGAGGAGATTCAGCTCAGCAGCGGCCGCAGGGGCAGTCCGCGGCTGAGCAGGTCGCGCTTGATCTCCTCGACGCTGAGCACACCGTCGTGCAGCAGGGAGGCCAGTAGGGCTGCGGCGGCGCGGCCATGCACCAGAGCGTCGGCGATGTGATCGATGCAGCCGGCACCGCCGGAGGCGATCACCGGCACCGGCACGGCATCGGCCACGGCCCGGGTGAGCGCAAGGTCGTAGCCGGCCTGGGTGCCGTCGCCATCCATCGAGGTGAGCAGGATCTCGCCGGCGCCGAGCTCCACCACGCGGCGGGCCCAGGCCAGGGCGTCGAGGCCGGTGTTCTCGCGCCCGCCTTTCACGTACACATCCCAGTCCGGTTCACCCCCCTCGCGGCGGCGGGCGTCGATGGCCACCACGATGCACTGGCAGCCGAAGCGCTCGGCGCCGTGGGCCACCAGTTCGGGGTCGCGCACGGCCGAGGAGTTGAGGCTCACCTTGTCGGCGCCGGCGCGCAGCAGCTCGGTGATACCCTCCACGCTGCGGATGCCGCCCCCCACCGTGAATGGGATGGTGACGGCCTCGGCGGTGCGGCGCACCAGATCCACCAGGGTGTCGCGCCCCTGGTGGCTTGCGGCGATGTCGAGAAACACCAGCTCATCAGCGCCGGATGCGCTGTAGCGGCAGGCCAGCTCCACCGGGTCACCTGCGTCGCGCAGGCCCACGAAGTTGACGCCTTTCACCACCCGGCCGTCGGCCACGTCGAGGCAGGGAATGATGCGCCGGGCGACCACGGAGCCAACAAAGGAGACTGTTCAGCCTGGCATCCGGCGCTGGTGCCGCCATCGCCGGTGTCGTCGCCACTGGCCACTGATAGTGTGAGCCCGTTTTTCCGTCCCAGACCATGAGCCAGGCAGCCATCAGCATCGGCTCCAAGGTGCGGATCACCCGGGTGCGCGATCGCATTCCCGCCGATCTGGTCGCCTCCCTCAAGGCCGACCCCACCGGCACCGTCACCGATTACCGCGTCACCGACGGCAAGGGCATCGGCGTCGTCGTGGAACTCAGCGGTGGTGGCAGTACCTGGTTCTTCGACGACGAGATCACCCCAGCATGAGCCGCCCCTGCCCGTGAGCCAGAGTCCCGATCCCGTCCAGCCCGGCAACGCCAGCGCCAGCGCGCGCCAGCTGCTGGGCATGAAGGGAGCTTCCAGCAGCGACAACATCTGGAAGATCCGGCTGCAGTTGATGAAGCCGGTCACCTGGATCCCACTGATCTGGGGTGTGATCTGTGGCGCAGCCGCCTCCGGCACTTACCAGTGGCGGCTCGATCACGTGCTTGCCGCCTTCGCCTGCATGCTGATGAGTGGGCCGCTCCTGGCGGGCTACACGCAAACGATCAACGACTACTACGACCGCGAGATCGACGCGATCAACGAGCCCTACCGGCCGATCCCCTCGGGCGCGATTCCGTTGGGGCAGGTGAAGGCCCAGATCTGGATCCTGCTGCTGGCTGGCCTGGCGGTGGCCTGGGGCCTCGATCTGTGGGCCGGCCACAGCACGCCTGTGCTGCTGCTGCTTGCCCTCGGCGGTTCCTTCGTGAGCTTCATCTATTCGGCGCCGCCGCTCAAGCTCAAGCAGAATGGCTGGCTCGGCAACTACGCCCTGGGGGCCAGCTACATCGCGCTGCCCTGGTGGGCTGGCCAGGCCCTTTTCGGTCACCTCACCTGGATCACCGCCCTGCTCACCCTGGCCTATTCGTTGGCGGGGCTGGGTATCGCTGTGGTCAACGACTTCAAAAGCGTGGAAGGCGACCGCGCCCTGGGGCTGCAAAGTCTGCCGGTGGTGTTCGGCATTGAAAAGGCGAGCTGGATCAGCGCAGGCATGATTGATGTGTTTCAGCTCGCGATGGTGGGGGTGCTGATCGCCATCGGCCAGCACTTCGCCGCCGTGCTTCTGGTGCTGCTGATCGTGCCCCAGATCACCTTCCAGGACATCTGGCTGCTGCGTGATCCGGTGGCCTTTGATGTCAAGTATCAGGCCAGCGCCCAGCCGTTCCTGGTGCTCGGCATGCTTGTAACCGCTTTGGCGATCGGTCACAGCTCGCTCACAAGCCTTCCTGCCCTCGTGGCTGTTCTGCCTTGACCGACGCCAGTCTTCGCCCCCGTTCCCGCAAGCCGGCACCACCTCCTGGGCCTGGCGGCCCCGGTCGACCGGAGCTGTCCACCGGTCTGAAGGAGCGGCTGCGTGGGGCACGGCCCCTGCTGATCCCCGCCTTGGTGGCAGTGGGTGTGGGCGGTGTGGCGGCGGTGGGCCAGTCGCTGCTGGTGGCCGGCGCCGATTCCTTCCTGCCCGATGCCACCCGCATCAGCAGCTTCAACCGTCCCGGCACCCTCACCATCCTCGATGCCAACGGCAAGGTGGTGTTCAAGCAGGGGCCAGCCACCCGCGAGAAGCTGCCGACCGGGCGCATGCCGCTGCTCGTGCAGAAGGCTTTCGTGGCGGCGGAAGACCGCCGCTTCTACCAGCACGACGGGGTCGACCTGGTGGGCATCGGCCGGGCCATGCTCCGCAACCTCAGCCAGGGCTCGGTGGAGGAGGGGGCCAGCACGATCACCCAGCAGCTGGCCCGCACTGTGTTCCTCAGCCAGGACCGCACCCTGCTCCGCAAGCTGAAGGAGGCAGCGCTGGCCGGAAAGATCGAGCGCCAGCTCAGCAAGGAACAGATCCTTGAGCAGTACGTCAACTACGTGTATCTGGGCTCCAGCGCCTACGGCGTTTCAGATGCCGCCTGGGTGTATTTCTCCAAGACCCCCGACCAGCTCACCCTGCCGGAGGCAGCCATGATCGCCGGCCTGCCGCCGGCTCCCTCGGTCTATTCGCCGCTGGTGAATCCTGATCTGGCCCTGGAGCGCCGCGCCACCGTGCTGCGCCGCATGCGTGAGGCCGGCTACATCGACGACGCCCAGCTTGCCCGCGCCAACGCGGCGCCGCTGGGGATCAAACCCGCCGAACCCAAGTACTTCCGCAATCCGGCCCCCTGGTTCACCAGTTGGCTGGAGCAGGAGCTGCCACGGGTCCTCACCAAGGAGCAGCTTGAGGTCGGTGGTCTCACCATCCGCACCGGCCTCAACGCCACCTGGCAGGAAGCGGCACAGCGCACGGTGAACGGCTATTCCAGCGGCATGGAGGGGGCCTTGGTGGCGATGGAGCCCGGCACCGGCCTGGTGAAGGCGATGGTCGGCGGCCGCGACTGGGAGAAGAGTCAGTTCAACCGCGCTACCCAGGCGGTGCGCTCGCCGGGCTCCACCTTCAAGTTGTTCCCGTTCGTGGCGGCGGTGCGTTACGGCCTCAAGCCGGAGGATTCCATCTCGTTGCGTCAGCGCTGCTACCTGGAAGGCTGGCCACCGAAGCGCTTCTGCATCGGTGATGGCGCCAGAAGCACCGGCGGCGGCACCTCGCTGGCCGAAGCGGTGCGGATCTCCAGCAACACCGGCTCGGTGGCGCTGGCCGAGAAGGTGGGCTACCCACGTGTGATCGACACCGCCCGTCGGCTCGGCATCACCGGCGAGATCGGCGAATACCCGGCCATGGTGCTCGGCTCCAACGAGAAGACGGTGCTGGAGATGACCGCCGCCTATGCGGCGATCAATAACCGTGGGGTCTTTGCCAGACCCACGCCGTTCGATGAGATCTATGGGCCGGATGGCGAGCTCCTGTGGAGCCGCCGCGTCGACGGCGAGAAGCCGAAACGCGCCGTGAGCAGCGATGTGGCCGACGCGGTGATGTGGATGCTGCAGCGGGTGGTGAGTGGCGGCACAGGCACGGGTGCCGGTCTGCCCGACCGGGCCGCTGCTGGTAAGACCGGTACGGCCGAGGGGGCTCGCGACCTGTGGTTCATCGGCTCGATCCCCCAGCTCACCACCTCCGTGTGGTTCGGATACGACCAGAACTGGAAGACCGGCAGCAGCAGCGCTGCCGCCGCCGCCGCCTGGGGATCGTTCATGCGCACGGTGATCAAGGATCTGCCGGTGGAGAAGTTCCCGCCCAAGCCCGAGCTCACCGGCAGCTTCATCCCCTACGTGCCGATGAAGGAGAAGCCGAAGGAAAAGAAGAAGGAGGAGGAGGCGAAAAAGGCTGTTGAGGCCGATGACCCGTCCCGCGACGACCGCTGGCTGCCACCGGAGATCCGGGAGGAGCCGAGCGGCCGCCGCTGGGAACCGCCGTTGGAGGAGAGCCCCAGGCCCGAACCGGCCCGTGAAGCGCGCCGTTGGCGTCCGCCCGAGGAGGAACCCGTACGCCGGTGGGAGCCGTCCAGAGAGCCTTTCAGGGAGCCGCGACGTCAGTCGGCTCCTCCTGCACCGGCCCCCGCACCCGCTCCGGCACCTGCGCCAGCCCCTGCTGCTCTGGCCCCAGCTCCAGCTCCCGCCCCTGTGCCGCCGCCACCGGTTCTCACCGCTCCGCCACCGATCGCCGCACCACCGCCCCCGCCCTGAGCGCTCATGGCCTCCAGCCATCCAAGCGCCGTCAAACTAGGCGGTGGGCCTGAGTACGGCGGCATAGAAGCCGTCACCGCCGCCCGCATCACCGGGCCACCACTGCCGCTGGCTCTCCAGCCGCCACAGCGGCCTGCGAGCCAGATACTCCGACACACGCTCGCCGTTCTCCAGCGGATGGACACTGCAGGTGGCGTACACCAGCCGCCCCCCCGGCGCCAGCAGTTCGGCCACGCCGTCGAGAAGCCGGTCCTGGAGGGAGAGCATGGTGCTGATCGCGCCGGGCTCGATGCGCCAGCGGGCATCGGCGTGGCGCGCGAGGGTTCCAAGCCCGGAGCAGGGGGCATCCACGAGGATGCCTTGAAAGAAGCCCCGCCATTCCGGGTGTTGCTGGGCCAGCGAGGTGGCGTCGGCCTCAAGCACCTGGATTGAGGCGAGCCCGAGCCGCTCGGCGTTGCTGCGCAGACGCCTGAGGCGTGAGGCTGCTCGGTCGAGCGCCCACACCTCCCCTTCGCCGCCGAGCGATTCGGCCAGTTGCGTGCTTTTGCCGCCGGGAGCGGCGCAGGCGTCGAGCAGCCGATCACCGGGACGGGGCTGCAGCAGGGGCGCGATGCGCTGGGCGCTGCGGTCCTGCACGCTCCACCAGCCCTCCTCATACCCGGGAAGGTTGCGCACATCGCCGCTGCGATCCAGAAGGGTGAGGCCGTCGGGCAGATCCGGCAGGGGGGAGGCCGCCACCCCTGCGGCGGCTAGGGATTCCAGCACTGCCTCGCGGCTGCTCGCCAGCCGGTTGATGCGCAGATCCAGCGACGGCGCCGCATTGCAGGCCTGGGCGAAGGCCTCGGCCCGCTGCGGCGGCAGCCATTCCCCCAGCAGCGAGCAGAGCCAGTCGGGCAAGGAGTGGCGCACCCCGAAGGCGGCCAGCGGATCGGCAGGCAGCGCCAGTCCATCGCAGGGATCCCCAGCCCCAGCCCGCTCGCGGGCCCGCAGCACGGCGCGCAGCAGTCCATTGGCCACCGGCGCGAGCCGATCGAGACCACCGCGCCGGGCCAGTTCCACCGTGGTACTCACCGCCGCCGCCGCCGGCACCCGGGTGCTGAACAGCAGCTGATAGAGCCCGAGGTGCAGCAGCCAGCGCAGTCGCGGCGGCTGGCGCAGGGCCGGCACGCGGCCATGGGCATCCAGCCAGGCATCGAGCAGGCGCCGCTGACGGATCGCGCCATAGGCGAGTTCGGTGGCCAGCCCCCGGTCGGCGCCACGAAGCGGCTCACGGGCCAGCTCCCGCTCCAGCGCCGCATCCGCCCAGGCGCCCGCCGCCACTGCCTGCAGCACCCGCCAGGCCACCAGCCGCGGCGCCAGCCCTACTGCCTCACTGACGGCATGGCCGCTGGCTGCGGCGCCGCTGACGGGGGAAGCGGTCATCGGCTCCTGGATGTTCCTGGCTCCGGGCAACGTAGGCGCGGCCCTTCAGCCTGAGGCGGGGCGGGCACGGCCGCTGCTGGCCCATAGCTGCAGGGTTTCGAGCTGTTCACGGGCCGTGCGGCTCAGCGGCACCACCTGGCTGGCGGCGGCGATCAGGTCGGCCTCGGCAAGCTCGCGGCCTTCGCCGAAGGCCAGGTGCATCGCCTCCACCACCGTCTGCTCCAGTTCGGCGCCGGAGAAGCCCTCGGTGCGGTCCACCAGCACCTCCAGCCCGATCGCATGCTGTGGCCGGCGGCGGCGAAGCTGCAGATCGAGGATCTCGCGCCGTTCGTTCCGGCCCGGCAGCTCCAGCAGGAAGATCTCATCGAAGCGGCCCTTGCGAAGCAACTCCGCCGGCAGACGCTCTACCGCATTGGCCGTCGCCACCACGAACACGGCGCTGCTCTTCTCCGCCATCCAGGTGAGCAGGCTGGCCAGCACCCGCTGGGTTGTGCCGCCGTCGCTGCGCGAATCGCCGCCGAAGCCTTTGTCGATCTCATCGATCCAGAGCACGCACGGCGCCATCGCCTCGGCCCGCTGGATCATTTCCCTGGTACGTGCCTCACTGGCTCCCACAAGCCCTGCGAACAGCCGGCCCACATCCAGCCGCAGCAGCGGCATGCCCCAGCTGTGGGCGATCGCCCTGGCGGTGAGCGACTTACCCGTGCCCTGCGGCCCCACCAGGAGCACGCCGCGCGGCAGCGGCAACCCATAGCGCTGCGCCTCCTCGCTGAAGGCGCGGTGGCGCTGCTCCAGCCACAGCTTCAGGGCCGCCAGCCCGCCGATGTCGGCCGGGGTGGCCTCGCTCGGACAGTATTCCAGCAGCTCGCTGCGGGCGATTGCCTGACGCTTCTCCTCCAGCACCTCCGCCAGGTCGTCGGCGCTCAGCTCGCCGCGGCGCGCCAGGGCGCGGGCCGCCAGCTGCCGCACCCGCTGCTCGCTCAGCCCATGGCAGGCGGCGGTGAGCTGCTCCAGCACCGTCGGAGCCAGCGGCCGGCCGCTGGCCGCCGCGATCGAACCCAGCAGCGCGCTGATCTCCTCAGCATCGGGCAGGGGCAGTTCCAGCAACGTGATGCTGTCTTCCAGTTCGCGCGGCAGCTGCCAGTCGGGCGCGCTGATCACCAGGGTCTGCGGCACCTGCTTCAAAGAGGAGGCCAGGTTGCGTAGCCGCCGGCACACCCCGGCGTCGTCGGTGTAGCGATGGAAATCGCGCAGCAGCAGAATTGCCCCCTGCTCCGCCGGTAGGGCGCCCAGCGCTTCCAGCGCCGCCATCGGATTGCGGGCCCCCTCCCCCTCCCGGTTGGGCGCGCCGCGCAGGCCGTCGATAAAGTCCCAGCGCAGCAGTGTGCGCCCGCCCAGCCTCTGCGCCGCCTTCTCCAGCAGGTTTTCAACCCGCTCCTCCTCCAGGCTGCGGATCCAAAGGATCGGTGTGCGGGCGCGGATCAGCAGATCCAGCTGGTCGGCCAGGAAGGGGGTGGCGCTCATCCCTTTGGCTTCGGCTCGGCAGCTGGGTCTGGGTGGAGGGAGGTGAGGGCGGCCCAGCGGGGGTCGACGGCCTCGGCGGCGCCGCCGGCCCAGGCCGGCGGTCCGGGACAGTCATCGGAGCAGCGGTTCACCAGCGGTAGCTGCAGGCTCAGCTGCTCGAACAGCCAGCGCTCAGGATCGAAGCTGCCGCGCGGATCAAGTCGATCGTCGAGGTCGTCGCCCACCTCGAAGTCGGCATCCAGAGCCGCCTGGACGCGTGCCTGGGGGGCTGCTCCGGGGGCTCCGGCCAGTTCCAGCAGTTCGCGGCACTGCACCCGCAGCGGCTGGTTGTAATGCTGTAGGCAGCGGTCGCAGCAGAGGGTCACGATCGTGTCGACCGTTCCCTCCACCTCCAGCGCATTGCCATGGTGCTCGGCTCGCAGGCTGCCGCGCACCGGGGTGAGTGAATCGAGATCGGCGATCGGCTGGTCCACAGTCCAGCGGCGTCCGCCGGCGCGATACCGCAGCTCCGCCAGCGGAACCGGTGCCAGTGGCACCGGTGCAAGCGGCGCGGGCGCCTCGCTCACTTCCTGCTCTTGCGCTCGAACGGCAGGCGGTCACCGCCACCACCGGCTGCGGCGGTGGCGGTGACCGCCTGGCTGGCCATCTGCTTGTCGAGAATCTGCTGCAGGTTGTCCGGGAGAGCTTCGCGGCTGAGCAGGAAGGTTTGCACCCCCTGGAAGACGTTGGCCACCACCATGTAGAGCAGAACGCCGGCCGGCAGCGGGAAGAACAGGAACATCGCTGTGATCATCACAGGAGTGATCTTGTTGGCGGTGCTCTGCTGCGGGTTGGCCGGCATTCCCATGCCGGAGAGGATCTGGCTGATGAACAGCGTGGCTCCGAAGCCGGCCACCAGAATGGCGATGTCCCAGTTCAGGGCGCCGTCGGTCATGAAGCCCACCTGACCGAGGGCCTTGATGAACAGGAAGCCGCTGCGGGCCGCCAGGCCGGGGATCTTGCCCTCGACCGTGGCATCGCCCGGAGCCAGGGCGGTGATCGTGCCGTCGTCGCTTACCGACACCACACCCTCACCCTTGGTGACGCTCCAGCTGGGGGCGAAGGCAGCACCGTTCTCCACCCTGGCCAGCACCGAGGCGAAACTGTCGCCTTCTTTGGTGTGCAGCTGCACCTTGCTGCTCTCGCCCACGCCGATACGGGTTCCGCCCTCCAGGCTGCCGATCACCGGCACGTGCTCGGTGGCGGTCACGAAGATCGAATGGCTCGGGGTGTTGAACGGCTTGGATTCGACCGTCGCGATCTGCTCGGCCGGCAACACCTTGACATTGAAGGTGTAGGGCACATCGGCGAATGGGCTGCCGCGCAGGGTTGCGAACAGTGCAAACAGAATCGGCATCTGGACCAGCAGCGGCAGACAGCCAGCCAGCGGGCTGCCGAACTCCTTCATCAACTTGCCAAGCTCCTCCTGCTGCTTCTGGGGGTTGCTGGCGTACCTGCTCTTGATCTCCGCCTGCCGCTGCTGCATCACCGGCTGGGCGATGCGCATGCGGCGGGCGCTGCGGATCGAGCCGGCGCTGAGCGGGAACAGTGCCAGGCGGATCACCACCGTGAGGGCAATGATCGCCAGGCCGTAGCTGGGTACCAATCCGTAGAAGAAGTCGAGGATCGGGAGCAGCAGATTGTCGGAGATGTAGCCGATCACGGCGGGGGGAGCTGGGGGTGGAAGGAAGCGGCACCCACTGTGCCCGAGCACCGGAGCGGGCGGCGGGTGGGATGCCGGTGAGCGAACCGAACTGCACGGTTTCGGGGGAGAACCCCCGAGGGGATAACGCGGCGATCAGGCGGCGAAGCCGTTGCTGCTGGCCGGGGCGCCGGCCTTACCAGCGGATTTACCGCCGCCCTTGCCACCGGTTTTTCCGCTGGCCTGGCGGCGCTCCTCGATGTAGGTCTCGACGGCGCGGAAGTTCGGCACCGAGCGCATTTCCAGCTTGGTGCCGTCGGTGAGCACCAGCACCATGTCGCCCCAGGCACCGAAGCCGCGCGGCACCGAGCGCACCTCGCGGATCTGGGCGTACACCACCTGGGTGCGGTCACGGCCCAGCCAGCCGCCGTTCACCTCGATGCGACGGCTGGTGATGCGGTAGCGCAGCCACAGGGCCCGCACCACGGCGCCCACCGTGAGCGGCAGGCCGAACAGGGTGATCGCCAGGAGCAGCCCGAAGATCAGGTCGCCCTTCGCCGGGCCCCCCTCGTAAAACACAGTCTCCGTGATGCCACCCCTGGCTGGGGGCTGGGGAGCTGGGGTGACCGGATCGGTCATGGCGTGAGGCCTGCCCTGCGCAACAGATCGCTGCATTCTCCCAGCAGGCCGTCACGGTCGAGCTCGGCGCTGCCCGGTCGCAGGCTCAGCAGCAGCCATTGCGGTTCTGCCCCATCCGCCCCAGTCTCAGCGGGGAGCGTCGTGAGCAGGTGGGCGTGCAACTGGCGCCGCATCCGGTTGCGCACCACGGCGCGCTTGCTCACCTTGCCGCTCACCACAACGCCGCAGCGCCAGGCTGAGGCGGGCTGGCGACGGTCGCGCTGATCAAGCAAGGCCGGATTGGATGGCAGCAGTCGCAGAACCATGGCATTGCCATGGATGCGGCGGCCCTGCCGCAACAGCCTCTCGAACACGCGGCGACCGCGCAGCCGGTGCCGTTGGGGTAATGCCACCGCAGTGCCGACTCCCGGCTGGGGCTCAGACCGCCAGGCGGGCGCGACCTCGGCGGCGGCGGGTGCGGATCACGCGGCGGCCGGTGTGGCTGCGCATCCGCACACGGAAACCTGACACGCGCTTGCGCTTGCGGCTGGTGCCTCCGAGGGTGCGCTTAGTCATGACGGGCTGCCGGTTTCCGTTTCCTTCACGATCACCCAACCTACCAGCCGAGGGGCTGGTGGGTCAGTTGGGGTCGATCTGGATCAGCCAGCTTCCCAGCAGGCCCGACACCGGGATGTCACCGGGCGCCTGGCCGAGGGCATTGAACTGATACATGCCGGCGTTGAACGGGTTGAACAAGTTGATGTACACGCCGATTGTGCCCTTGTCGGACACCGGCGTCTCTGGGAAGATCTCGATTGCCCGGCCGTTGGGAGAGATTTCGATCGTGGCCGGGATCGTGCGCTGGCAGCGGGTGCGGCTGAGCATGCCGCCCTCGCTCATCTCGCACAGCTTCACGTTCTTCGCCTCGAGCTTGCTGTCGAAGTGGTTGGGCACCGACACGCTCAGCTTGAGCAGAGCCGTCTTGCGGTCTTTCGGCCGCAGGATCAGGTAATACTCTGAGCGCTTCAGACGTGCTGTCTCCGTCATGAAGAAGTAAAGCTTGCGATAGTTCTTGTCGTTGTCCCAGCGGAACTCCATCAGGCCGGGGGTCCCCTGGGCCAGCGAGGGAGTCGGCAGGGAGCTCACCAGGCCGATGCTGCCCGCCAGGGCGGCCGTGCCGACCGCGGCCACGGAGGCGGCGATCGTCAGGGAGCGGGAAAGGGGAGGCATGAAAACGCCTTGCGTGATGCCCTGATTCTCAGGAGCCCTCAGGGCTCGCCATGGTGCGGGTGGCCGGCCACAGGACCGGCCCGGTCGGGCCGCAACCCGGCCGCACCGCGCAGATACGGGTGCACCACTGACTGCTGCGGCTCCAGCCAGGCGTGGGCCAGTAGCCGGATGCAGCGGGGCAGATCCCCCGCCACGGCCATTTGCTGGCAGTCGAGCAGGGCGACGGCATCCCAGCCGTCGCGGCGCCGGGCGATCGCCGCCGGGAAGCAGGCGTCGAGGTCGGCGGTGACCGAAAAGGTGACCGACAGGATGCGGGAGCCGTCAAGCCGGTTGTGGCTCACCAGCGCGTCGATCAGCTCGCCCACCGCATCGTCGATCGCTGATGCGGTGTTGGCGTGGGCCGTGGTGGCACCGCGCAGCGCCCGCAGCTCGAAGCCCGTGCTCATGGTCGCCAGAGCCACAGCGGCTGGCCGCCCCAGGACAGCTCAAGGCTGAGAGCCTCGTGCAGCTGACCAAGCAGGTTGCGGCCCGGCAGCAGGCCGTTGAAGCGTCGCGGCGGCCGGCCGAAGGTGATCGCCTTGACCTTCTCCGGATCCAGGCCACCCAGCTCGGCCGCCAGCCGCCGCGCCAGCTCCTCGTCGCCCAGCTCATCCACCAGGCCCAGCTCCCGGGCCTGGGCGCCGGTGAAAACCCGCCCGTCGGCGAAGCTGCGCACCGCCTCATCGCTCAGCCCTCGACCCTCGGCCACCGCCGCCACAAACTGGCCGTAGCTGGCATCGATCAGCTCCTGCAGCAGCCCCCGCTCCGCCTCGGTGAGAGCGCGATCGGGCGAAAGGATGTCTTTGTAGAGGCCGCTCTTGACGGTCTCGAAGCGCACGCCGATCCGCTCCAGCAGGCGCGAAAGGTCGTTGCCGCGCAGGATCACGCCGATCGAGCCGGTGATCGTGCCTGGGTTGGCAACAATCTTCTCCGCTGCCACGCCGATGTACACCCCGCCGGAGGCGGAGATGTTGCCAAAGCTGGCCACCACGCGGCAGCCCTGCTTGCGCAGCCGCATCAGGGCCGCATGGATCTCCTGGCTGTCGCCCACCGTTCCGCCGGGGCTGTCGATGCGCAGCAGCAGGGCCGGACACTCCCGCTGCCGCACCTGCTCGATCGCCTTCAGCACCCGGGTGCGGGTGGGGCCGGCGATCGGGCCCTCGATGGCGATCCGCGCCAATGTGTGGCGGGTCTTGCGGCGCCAGGGCCAGGGCATGGGTGGGATCGGCGATGGTTTGGGTTGACCGGATCTTAAAAAAGGAGTCCGATCCGGCCACGCCGATGCCCCAGGCCCTGCGCTGGCCCCTGATGCTGTTGCCGTTCGCCCTTTGGGGTACGGCGATGGCCGCGATGCGGCCCCTCCTGGTAGGCGGATCTCCCTTGCTGGTCGCCAGCCTGCGGCTCCTGCCCGCCGGACTGGTGCTGCTGCTCGTGGCCCTCCTGCTGCGCCGCCCCTCCGGTGTCGATCCGGCCGATCGCCCCTGGCTGCTGCTGTTTGCCCTCATCGACGGCACCTTGTTCCAGGGCCTGCTGGCCCGCGGCCTGGTCCAGACAGGCGCCGGCCTCGGCTCGGTGCTGATCGATTCCCAGCCCCTGCTGGTGGCCCTGCTGGCCCGCTGGCTGTTTGCCGAGGCGATCAATCCGGTGGGCTGGAGCGGCCTGCTGCTCGGCCTGGCCGGCATCCTCTGCCTCGGCCTGCCGGCGCCGCTGCTGCGCCACTGGTGGCTGCAGGGTCCGGAGGCCCCCGGCGTCCAGCCCTGGAGCCACGGCGAGCTGTGGATGCTCGCTGCGGCGGCGGCGATGGCGGTAGGCACCGTGCTCTGCCGCTACGCCACCCGCCGCAGCGATCCGCTGGTGGTGACCGGCTGGCACATGCTGATCGGCGGCCTGCCGTTGCTGGCCGCCACCGCCCTGGCACCCCTGCTCGATCCTGCCGCGCCGCCGCTGCTGCCCGCCTGGAGCGGCGGCGAGTGGGCACTGATGGCCTACGCCTCCCTGCTGGGCAGCGCCCTCGCCTACGGCCTGTTCTTCTGGTTCGCCAGCAGCGGCGACCTCACCGGATTCACCTCGCTCACCTTCCTCACCCCCGTGTTCGCCCTGCTCTGCGGCGAGCTGTTGCTGGGCGAGCGGCTGCGGCCGCTGCAGTGGCTCGGCGTGCTGCTGGCACTGATTTCCGTGCTGCTGATCAACCGCCGCCAGTCGCTGTGGCACGGCGCGGCGCAACCGGAGGTGCTTGGGTGAGCATGCGCAGTCGCCTACTGCTGGCCACGGCCCTGCTCGGCCTGCTGCTGTTCGTATGGCAGCTGGGCAGCAGCGGCCTGGTGGATGAAACGCCGCCCTTGTTCGCTGCCTCGGCGCGGCGCATGGCCGAGAGCGGCGACTGGTTGATCCCATCGGTCAACGGTCTGCCCCGCTACGACAAACCGCCGCTGGTGTACTGGCTGATGGGCCTGCTTTATGCCATGCCGGCTCAGGCACAGTGGGATCCGCTCGGCACCTGGGCCGCCCGCCTTCCCTCCGCCCTTGCCGTGGTGCTGGTCATGCTCACCCTGGCCGACACCCTGCTGCGCTGGCCCCAGCGGCGCAGCGGGGCGGTGACGGCATTGACGGCGGCCCTGGCCTTCGCCCTCTCGCCGCTGGTGCTGCTGTGGGGGCGGATTGCGGTCAGCGATGCTCTTTTCAGCTCCCTGGTGGCGATCAGCCTGCTGCTTGCCTGGCGTCGCTATGCGGCTGGAGCCGGAGTCGGAGCCGGAGCTGGGGGCGGCTGGTGGCACTGCTGGCTGGTGCTGGCTCTGGCGGTGCTGGCCAAGGGGCCGGTGGCGGTGCTGCTGCTCGGGCTGAGCCTGCTGCTGTTCGGCTGGCTGCAGGCCGACCTGCCGGCTCTGGTGGCCCGGCTGCGGCCCGGCGCCGGCCTGGCCCTCACCGCCCTGCTGGCCCTGCCCTGGTACGGCCTGGCCCTCGCACGGGAGGGGGCGCCCTTCTGGAACTCGTTCTTCGGGTATCACAACCTGCAGCGCTTCACCTCCGTGGTGAACCGCCACAGCCAGCCTTGGTGGTATTTCCTGGCGGTGCTGGTGGTGGCTAGCCTGCCGACCACGCCGCTGCTGCTGCTGGGTTTTACGCGCGCCATTGGCCGACTGCGCCCTTCGCTGTGGCCCGCCCTGCCCGTCGCCGCTCCCGACTCCCTGGGTCGCTTCGCCGCCTGCTGGCTGCTGGCGGTGCTGCTTTTCTTCACCCTGGCCGCCACCAAGTTGCCCAGCTACTGGTTGCCGGCCACCCCCGCCGCCGGCCTGCTGATCGCCCTGGCCGGCTCCGCAGCATTCCCCGCCGGCGCCAGCAGGGGTCGCGACGCCACGTTCGCCTGGGGCCTCACCGCGTTGCTCACCCTGGTGCTGGCCGTGGCATTTCTCGCCGCTCAGCTCTGGGTTCCCCTGATCCAGGAGCCGGAGCTGCCCACCCTGCCGGCCGAGCTGCTGGCGGCCCGGAGGCTGCCGATCGCAGGTGCCTGCTTCCTGCTCGCCGCCCTGCTGGCCACCGCGCTGGCCCCGCCACCGGCGGGACGACGGCTGCTGGCTCTGCAGCTGCCTCTGGTGGTCTTCGTGCCGCTGGTGCTGCTGCCCTCCTGGGCCCTGGGTGACCGCTTGCGCGGCCAGCCCGTGCGGCGCATGGCTGCTGCTGCCGCTGCCGCGATCCGCCCGGGCGAGAGCCTGGCGATGGTTGGCATCCTCAAGCCTTCGCTGCATTTCTACAGCCGCGAGGTGGTGATCTACGAGGGCGTTGAGCCCTGGGGGCTGGTGAACCTGGCTGAGCGGCTCGAGCGGGAGCACCGTCCAGGCCAGCGACCCGCCCCGGCCTCCCGTACGCCCAGCGTGCTGGTGGTGATTGATCAGGGCACTGCCGCCCTGCCCTTCTGGCGCAACCTGGAGCCGCAGCAGCTGGGCCGCGAGGGGCTCTACCAGCTCTGGAGGCTCGATCGCGGCCGGCTCGAACGACGGGCCGCCGAGCTGCGTGCCGGCGGAGAGCGGCCCACCTGGCGCGATCCGGTGCCTGAGCGCTACTGAATCACCATGGGGAGATGAATGGTGAACCGGCTGCCCTGGTCGAGTTCGCTCTCCACTTCGATCGTGCCGGCCATCGACTCCACCAGGAGCTTCACCATCGTGAGTCCCAGGCCCGAGCCGCGCCACTGCTCCATGGCATTAACGCCGCGGTGGAAGCGCTCGAAGATCCTTGGCAAGTCTTCGGGCGCGATGCCGATCCCCTGGTCGATCACGCTGATCCGCAGCTGGGAGGGGAGCTCTCGGGCCAGCTCCACCACCACCGGCAGAGCGGCCGGGGAGTATTTGTCGGCGTTTTCGATCAGATTGAGCAGCACCTGCTGCAGCCGGTCGGCCTCGGCATGCGCCTCGATCGCCCGGCCCTCGCCTTCGGCAGGCAGCCGCAGCTCCAGCGGCCGGGCCAGCTGGCTGCGGGCCAGATTGCAGGTGGTGCGCAGCACCTCGTCCACTGCCACAGCCTGCAGCTCCAGCTGCAGCTGGCCCCATTCGCTGCGTGAGAGATCGAGCAGGTCGTTGAGCAGCCGCGCCATCCGGCCGGTCTCCGCCTCGGCCGTGGCCAGCGCTCGCTGTTGCTCCGAATCGAGGTTGCCGCTTCGGCGCTGCAGGCGGCCCAGGTAGCCGCCGATGATCGTGAGCGGGTTGCGTAGTTCATGGCTCACGGCGCCCACGAACTGGCGCTGGTGGTCCCAGGCCTGCGCCAGCCGCTCCAGAAGTCCGTTGTAGTTGTCGGCGAATTCCTGCACCTCCAGCGGTGCCTTCCCCACCTCCAGCCTGCTGCTGGCGAGGCTGGCGGTGGTGATCGAGCCCGTCAGCGCGTTGAGATCGCGCAGCGGCTGGATGACACGCCGCGTCAACAGAGAGATCGCCAGCAGCGTCAGCGCCAGGCAGGCCATCCAGACCGGCAGCATCCAGCGCAGCAGGGTGGAGAGAAAAGCCATGTTGGGACTGATGTCCTCGGCCACCCAGAGGCTGATCTCGCCCGGACCCTGCCGGTGCCGGTGGGTGAGGAAGTCGCGCTGCTCCAGGCGCACCACCCGGTGCCCATCACGTCGATGCCGGCCCGTTTCCGCCGGCTGGACACCGTGCGCCAGCAGCACCTTCTGCGCCAGCCGCTCTTGCTGAAATTCAGGGTGGTTCTCCGGAACGATCAGACCGCCATCGGGCAGGTGGATCCAGAAGAGCAGGGTGTAGGAACTGTGGCGGCGCAGCACCCGCCGGGTAGCGCGCTGCAGCTCGGGGGACTGATCAGCGGCCAGCTGCCGGATCACTTCCAGCAGCAGCGTGCTGCTTGGTTCCACCTTGCTGGCGTGCTGGCGCATCAGGGCCCGCTGGTTGATCAGCAGCGTCGCCGTCAAGGCTGCGGTGAAGCCGAGGCACATGCAGGTGAAGGCCACCAGCCACAGCTGTCCGCGCAGGCTGCTGAACAGCCGCAGGTGCCGGCTGGGATCTGCAGGTGAGGGTTTCATGGTCCTCTCACCAGTGTGGTGGATTTTCTTGGAAGTGCCCGTGTCCATGGCGCCGCTGTCGCCCCCGCCTGCCTGCGCTGGTGCGCAGCGGCCGCTACAGGCTGGTGGAAGAGGCGATGGCGGCCTGGGGGGGTCAGGCTGCCATCGGCTGGCGGATCAGTTCTCCGTAGAGCTTCTCGAGGGCGTCGATCGTGCCGCGCAGGGTGTAGCGCTCCAGGGCGCGGGCGCGGGCGCGACGGCCCAGCTCGGCGGTGAGCACCGGCTGGTCGCGCAGTACCGGCAGGAGGGTGCGCAGCTGGGTGGTGACCCCCTGGGTGCGGATCACGATGCCGGCGCCCCCCTCCAGCACCAGGCCATCGGCGCCGGCATCGGTGGCGACGCAGGCGGTGCCGCTTGCCATCGCCTCCAGCAGCGCCAGCGACAGCCCCTCCACCAGCGACGGCAGCAGGAATACCTCGGCCAGCTGGAGCAGCGCTACGCGCCGCTCCAGACTGCGCTCCACTCCCCACCAGATCACGTCGGGCTCCGAGGCGTTCTGCAGCAGGCCGCGCAGGGGGCCATCGCCGACGATCACCAGCACGCAACCCCCGGGCCGCACCAGCCGCCAGGCCTTGAGCAGCGCCTCCACGTTCTTCTCGGTGGTGATGCGGCCCATGTAAAGAAACACCCGCTGCCCGGCGAAGCGCTGGCGCAGGGTGGCCAGCTCCGGCGTCGGCACGGCCGCCGCAGGCGACCACACGTCACCGTCGACCCCGTTGGGGATCACAGCCAGCCGTTCCGGCCGTACCCCCAGGCGCTCGAGCATCTCGGCCTGCAGCTCGGAAAACACGATCACCCGGTCGAAGCGAGCCAGCGACGGCGCGTAGAGCTGGTAGGTGAGCTGCTGGGTGCCCGCGGCAAGGTTGCGCAGGCCGGCGTCGAAGGCTGGATGGAAGGTGGCCACCAGGGGCAGTCCCAGCTGCTGGCAGAGATCCGGCAGGCGGAAATCGAGGGGGGAGAGGGTGAGGCTGGCGTGCACCAGGTCGGGCCGCAGCCGCTCCAGCGACTCGCGCAGCTGCCGCTGGGCGCCGGGGGAGGGGATCGTGTACACCTGCGACTTCACCAGATACGACAGCGTCACTTCCGGCGTGCCGGGCTGCTCCGCCGCCGCCGGTCGGCCCTCCAGACGACCGAGGTTGGTGGCGGGGGTATCGAAATGGATGAAGCTCACCTCATGGCCGCGCTGGCGCAGGGCTTCGGTGGTGCTCAGGCCGTAGGTGACATTGCCGCAGAAGGGCGACTTCTTGCCCAGCCAGGCAATGTGAGCCACCGAACGGTTGCATTGAACACCGGAATTTAGCAGCGTCGCCAGGGGCGCTCTGCCAGGGCGGCGATCAGGGCCAGGGTCGCCAGACCCCACAGCACCGGCAGCAGGCCGAAGCGGCCCACCAGCGTGCCGGCCAGCACCAGCGGCAGGCTCAGGGCGATGTTGATCAGGTTGTTCTGCAGGCCGAACACCTTGCCGCGCTTCTCCTCCGGCGTCTCCTCCTGAATCGTGGTCTGGGCAGGGATCGCCAGCAGGGCCGAGCCCACCCCCAGCAGCGAGCAGAGCAGCAGGGTGAGCAGCAGGTTGCCGCGCAGCTGGCCCAGCAGGAACAGGCACCAGGCCATCAGCCCCAGGCCGCTGCCGGCCAGCAGGCGGCGGTTGAAGCGATCGCCCAGTTGCGCCACCGCAAGGGCGCCGATCGCCAGACCCACGCCCGTCATCGCCAGCAGGGTGCCGAAGCCGGTGGGCCCCAGCCCGCCGATCGCGGCCGCCAGGCTGATCGCCAGCACGTACAGAGCCGCCAGGAGGCTGTAAAGCAGCACCAGCTGCAGCATCGCCGAGCGCACCGTGGGTCGCTCGCGCAGCACCTGCAGCCCCTCGCCGATCTCCTGCAACACCGACAGCCGCCGCGGCCGCCGCGGTGGCTCCTCGATGCGGATCGCCGCGATTGCCAGGGCGGCTCCGCCGTAGCAGAGCGGCAACAGCAGAAACTCGCCGCCCCGCACCCCCAGCGCGGCCAGGCCGCTGTGCAGCAGCCGCAGGATTGGCTCGCCGAGGGCGAAACCCACAATCGTGGCCGCCATGCTGGTGGCCTGGTACACCGAATTGGCTGCCAGCAGCTGGTGGGGTGGAACCAGCAGCGGGATCGCCGCCTGCTCCGCCGGTGCGAAGAACTGGGTCAGCACCGACTCCAGCAGCGTCATCAGCACCAGCAGCCAGTAGCCCCAGCCCAGGCCCAGCCAGCTGGGCCCCGGCAGCAGCGACAATGGCGCCAGCAGCAGCAGCAGGGCGCGTAGACCGTTGGAGGCGACCATCACGTTGCGTTTTGGCCAGCGGTCGGCCCACACTCCCGCCACAGTGCCCAGCAGCATCGCCGGAATCGTGTTGGCCACATAGATGCCTGTGGCCAGCAGGGTGATCACCTGGGCGCGGCTGTCCACCGACATGCGGATCGCGGCGGCGGCCTCCGCCAGCGCCTCGCTCGCCTGACCGCTCTCGCTCACCCAGTGGCGGGCGATCAGGAACACCATCAGCACGATGTAGAACTTGTCGGCTAGCTGGGAGAAGATCTGCCCCAGCCACAAAAGGCGGAAACCCGGCTGGGCCAGCACCGAGCCCAGACCCCTCTCGCGCCCGCCGCTGCCGCTCATCGATCGCCCCGCCGCGAGGGGCCATCGGAGGACACAGCGGCGCCGGGCATGGCTTCGAATCCGTGGCGCAGCAGTCTGAAGGCCCGTGGACTTCGGCCCAGGTGCTCGCGGCACCAGAGTTCCACCAGCTCGAGCAGGTGCAGCCACACCGCCGCCGGCCCCATCAGTTCGCCGTCGCGGCGCCGGGGCGTCGCCGGCCGCAGCAGCCGCTGCAGCAGGGCCAGCTCCGAGGCGTTGAGCAGTACGCGGGCGCCGGGGATGGCACCGATCGCCAGCCCCTCGCTGGGCAGCAGGCTGCAGCGCCAGTCCCAGTCGCCCAGGGGTGGCTGCAGAACTGCACCGGTGCGGGCGCAGTGCTGCAGCGGCAGGGCGTAGCCGCCCAGGGCGAGCAGATGCACGGATCCCTGTATGCCGATCGCCAGGGCCTCCAGCCGTGGTGAGGTTTCCCGTGCCTCCCGCATCACCGTGTCCAGGCGTCCCAGCTGCAACAACAGATCGGCCAGTATCCCCGGCGCCGGCATCGCAGCGGGCACCAGGGCCAGGGCCAGCTCGGCCAGGGCCTGGGCGGCGGCGAGGCTCTCGAGCCGCTCCGCAAGGCCGCTGTAGCTCCGCAGCAGCCGCAGCTGCCGCAGTCGCTTCAGGCCGCTGCGGCCGCCCACCTGCATGGCGAGATGGGCAAGCGGCACCGCCGCCGCCAGGGAGCTGCGCGGCCGCCGGGCCCCTGGCGCCGCCAGGTTGAGCAGCCCCTCCTCGGCGCTGAGCACGGTGAGCAGCCGGTCGGCCTCGCCCAGGGGGCGGCTGCGCAGCACCAGCGCCTCGATCCGTTGCTCGGGCACGGCGATCCTCAGCCCTCGGGAGCGGGGCGCGCTGGCCCGCCCTGGCGCAGGGCCTCGATCAGCATCACGCCGCGGCTGGTGCCCAGACGGGTGGCGCCCGCCTCCACCAGCTCGATCGCTCGTTCCAGCGTGGTGATCCCCCCCGCCGCCTTGATCGCCGCCCGTCCCCGGGCCAGTTCCCGCAGCCGCCGCACTTCAGCGGAGCCCACAGGCGGCCCGAAGCCGCTGCCGCTCTTGAGGAAGCGGGCGCCCGCATCGATGCTCACCTCTACCAGCAACTCGAGCGCCTCCGGCTCCAGCCGGCCGCTCTCCACGATCACCTTCACCGGCAGGCCCAGGTCGGTGATCGCGGCCAGATCGTCGAGCAGCAGGGCGCTGCGCCGGTCGGCGAGGGCACCGAAATCGGGCACTACATCGAGTTCATCGGCGCCGGCGGCGGCGGCCGCCTCAGCCTCGGCCCGCTTCACCGCCGGCGGCACGGCGCCGAAGGGAAAGCCCACCACCGACACCAGCCGTACCGGCCCGCCGGGCGGCAGCCGCCCCCGCGCCTCAGCCACCCAGCGGGAGGCCACGCACACTGCGGCAAAGCCGAAGTGGCGGGCTTCATCGCAGCAGCGCAGCAGCGCCTCAGAGCCGTGGTGGGGATCGAGCAAAGCGTGGTCGATCAGCGGCGCCAGGTCGGCCGACCCGGCGCTGGAGCGTGAGCGAGGGGTGCGGCTCACTCGCGCGGCTGGATCACGCCGTAGCCGCCGTGGTTGCGTCGGTACACCACCTGGATCTGGTTGCTGTCGGCGTCACGAAATACGTAGAAGTCGTGGTCGATCAGCTCCAGCTGATGCAGCGCCTCTTCCAGATGCATCGCCGGCATGGAGAAGTATTTGCGCCGCACGCCGCGGTGTGGCACCGACGCCTCCTTGCCGTCGACCAACGAACTGCCCGGCGGTGGCAGGCTGGCGGCGCCGGCCTCCTCATTGCGGGCAGAGCGATGCACCGGGCCGTGGCTGCGCTCGTGCAGCCGCTCGCGGTAGCGGTTGAGCTGGCGGGTGAGCTTGCCGGCCACCAGATCGATGCTGGCGTACAGGTTTTCGCTGCGCTCCTGGGCGCGGATCACGGTGCCGTTGGCGAACATCGTCACCTCGGCGATCTGCTGGGGCACCCGCGGGTTGCGGGCCACCGACAGGTGCACGTCGGCTTCGCGCACCATCTCCTCGAAATTGCTGATGGCACGGCTCAGCTTGGTTTCGGTGTAATCGCGGATGGCGGGCGTCACCTCCAGGTTGCGGCCGTGGATCACCAGTTTCATCAGTCCTCCGCTCGGGGCGTGTGGGCTCAAGCTAGGTAGCGACGGCCATGCTCACCACAACCCCCGCAATTCTTTTTCAACCGCCGCGGCCGGTGCCCTACGAACGCGCCTGGGCCTGGCAGCGTCAGCTGCAGCAGCGGCTGCTGGCCGAGCCCGCCGATGGCCACCCCGCGGCGGCGGAGGCGGTGCTGCTGCTGGAGCATGAATCTTGTTACACCCTTGGCCGCGGTGCCGATCCGGCCCATCTGCGCTTCGATCCGGCCGATCCTCCCCAGCCGCTGTTCCGCGTCGACCGCGGCGGTGAGGTCACCCACCACCTGCCGGGCCAGCTGGTGCTCTACCCGGTGCTCGACCTGCGCCGCCGCGGCGCCGACCTGCACCTGCATCTGCGCCGCCTCGAGGCCGTGGTGCTCGATGTGCTGGCCGCCCTGGGCCTCAAGGGCGAGCGCTGCGAGGGGCTCACCGGAGTGTGGCTGGAGGGGCGCAAGCTGGCGGCGATCGGCGTGGGCGCGCGGCGCTGGATCGCCATCCATGGCCTGGCCCTCAACGTCGACTGCCCGCTGGAGGGTTTCGGCGCGATCGTGCCCTGTGGCATCGCCAACCGACCGGTGGGGCGCCTGGCCGACTGGTGCCCGGGCCTCAGCGCGGTTGCTGTGCGACCGCTGCTTCTCGATGCCTGCGCCGGGCGCTTCGGCCTGGAGTTCCGGCCACCGACGCCTACGGAGCGCCTGCAGGGGTGGTATCCATGAGGCCATCATCCCCCCCCTTGCCGCAGCCATGTCCACCGCCGAGATCCGCTGGAGCGGCAGCAAGCGCGACCGGCAGGCCCTGGCCCTCCGCCACGACTGGAGCCGCATCGACGGCATCGAGCAGCTCTGGCCGGAGCTTGCCCGTCTGCACCGCGACCTGCCCGCCCTGGAGGCGCCCCACGCCCGGCCGCCCGAGCGCTACAGCTACCGGCAGCTGCACGAAGCGATCGAGCGGGCCGCCGCTGGCTTCGCTGCCCTGGGAGTGCGGGCCGGTGATGTGGTGGCCCTCTTTTCGGAGAACGGTCCCCGCTGGCTGCTGGCCGATCAGGGGCTGATGCGCGCCGGTGCCGCCGACGCGGTGCGCGGCGGCGCAGCGCCGCCGGAGGAGCTGCGCTACATCCTCGACGATTCAGGTGCCGTGGCCTTGGTGCTTGAAAACGCGGAGCTGTTCGCGCGGCTGGAGCTGCCGGCCGACGCGCTGGCAAGGCTGCGCTTTGTGGTGGTGCTGGAGGGCGAGCCCCCCGATGCCGGTCCGCTCCCCGCCCTTAGCTGGAAGGCCCTGCTGGAACGGGGTGCCGCCGCCCTGCCGCCGCCTGCGCCCGCCGGCGGCGAGGCGCGCCTGGCCACTCTCCTCTACACCTCCGGTACCACCGGCCAGCCCAAGGGGGTACCACTCAGCCACGGCAACCTGCTGCACCAGGTGCGCAGCCTCGGCGTGGCTGTGGCGCCCAATCCAGGCGACCGGGTGCTGAGCGTGCTGCCGATCTGGCATTCCTATGAGCGCAGCGCCGAGTATTTCCTGCTCTCCTGCGGCTGCACGCAGAGCTACACCAACCTCAAGCAGCTGCGCGGCGACCTGCAGAAGGTGCGGCCCCACTATCTGATCAGCGTGCCGCGGCTGTGGGAGGCGCTGCTGGCCGGCTTCGAGGACGCCCTGGCCGCCATGCCCTCCTCGCGGCAGAAGCTGCTCAAGGGTGCCCTGGCTCTGAGCGAGGGCTACCACCGCCGCCGGCGCACATTTCTCGACCTCACCCTGGAGCCGGAACCGGCGGCGCGTCGGCTGGCCGCGGGGCTCGGCGCCGCCTGTCGCTGGCCACTGCACCGCCTGGCCGCCGCCACCCTCTGGCCGAAGGTGAGCCAGCAGATCAGTGGCGGCGCCCTGCGCACGGCGATCAGCGGCGGCGGCGCCCTGGCCCTGCACGTGGATGCCTTCTTCGAAACGATCGGCATCGAGCTGTTGGTGGGCTATGGCCTCACCGAGACCAGCCCGGTGCTCACCTGCCGCCGGCCCTGGCGCAACCGCCGCGGCAGCGCCGGCCAGCCGATTGCCGGCACTGAGCTGCGCATCGTGGATGTCGAGAGCCGCCGGCTCCTGGCGATCGGTGAGCGAGGCCTGGTGCTGGCCCGTGGCCCCCAGGTGATGGCGGGCTACCACGGCAAGACCGATGCCACCGCCAAGGTGCTCGACGCCGAAGGCTGGTTCGACACCGGCGACCTGGGCTGCCTCATGGCCGACGGCACCCTGGTGCTCACCGGCCGCGCCAAGGACACGATCGTGCTCAGCAGCGGCGAGAACATCGAGCCCGGCCCGCTTGAGGACGCCCTGGTGGCCAGCCCGCTGGTGGAGCAGCTGATGCTGGTGGGTCAGGATCGCAAGCAGTTAGGTGCTCTGCTGGTGCCGAAGGCGGAGGCCCTGGCCAGCTTCGCCGCAGCAGCAGGATTGCCCGCTCCGGAGCTGGCCGCCGCCGATGGGCTCAGCGCCGATCCGGCCCTGCTGCGGGCCCTCAGCCGGGAGTTCAACCGCCTGCTGGCGGCCCGGCCCGGTTCCCGCCCTGATGAGCGCCTCGGCGGGGTGGCGCTGGTGGAGCCGTTCAGCCTTGAGAATGGCCTCCTCACCCAGACGCTCAAGCTGCGCCGCGATGCCATCCGCGCCCGCGATGGCGCCGCCATCGCCGCCCTCTACGGGGATCGCGGTTGACCGCGGCGCGCCGGCCTGACAGCCTGGGTGTTCTTCCTG
>JBIIJS010000118.1:0-8591 GCA_044233605.1 Cyanobium sp.
TCAGCTCAGCGTCGAACTGGTGGGGCAGCTGGTGAGGGTTGTGGAGCGGTGGATGCAGCCCCTGCTTCAGCTTCTTGCCACCGCCTTGCCCTCTTGTGCTCCACCCAATTTCCCCGAGGATGACCTAAGCCCTGTGAGGCTGTTGGTTGCGCTCCTACCTGCTGCGGCGTCTGATCCCACTGGGCCTGAACTGCAACGTTCTGCTGGCCGGGAGGGTGTTGACCCAGGCCGTACGCCAGCAGTGAGCTGGATGGATGCGCCCTGCCACCAGTCAGCCGGTTTCCCCAGCTGCCGCGGCCTCACTGCCGAACTGCTGATTCAGCAAGCGGCGCTGATATTCGATCGCCAGAGAGGCCAGATGCTGCTCGGCGGCAGGGCGCAGCAGCGGATTGATCATCGTCAGGGTGGATCCGGCGGGAACTCGCATGCTCAACACCATGTCGAGGGCATCAAACAGACGCACCTGATCGCTCTGCCAGCCGAGATAGTCAGAAGCCATTGCAGCCAGTTCGTCATCCGCGACCTTTTCGCCGGTTTCCTGTCGCCGCTCCTGTAACTCGGTGAAACGGGCCGATGCCACCAGCGCGTGGGCGGCCCCAAGGGCAGCCAGGGCGTCGGCTGCTTCGCGCCGTAGCACCGGCAGATTGCGGCGTCGCACCGCTTGTTCCAGCGAAAGGGGCAGGTGTACCCCCGGCCGCTGTCCGCGCGGCGCTGCCGGGGAGGAGAGCTGGCTGTGGGGGAGAAGGGGGACTGACGGCTCCTGGGACGCTGTCTGACTCGGATCCAGGGCTCGCCCCCATCGGCTGAGCCGGGCAGCCAGCCGTTGGCGCCAGAGCCGAAGGTGGGGACCCGCAATCCTGGCAATCCCCATGCTCACTCCTGAAATTCCAGTTCCGGCTGAGCTCGTCATGCCTGTACCAGCGCCACATTGACCTCCACTTTCGGACCATCGCCAGGGGCGCGATGGACGGCTATCCCTCCACGGGTCCCGGCGGGTGCCGACCGGCGGTTTCGCCGGTGCAGCCAAGGTCGTCCACCGCCGCCTGGAAGCAGCCCCGGCCGGTGATCGGAGCTGCGCAGCCCCCACCGGTGCCATCTCGGAAGACCGCCCAGGCGGTGCCCTCCTCCAGTCCGAAGCAAAGCTCGCCCATCAGGATTCCCTCGCCCGCACTCATCCCCAGCATCTGGTGGCAGAAGGCCGGCAAGAGCTGTTGTTCGCGGATGTGGATGCAGCCCCACTCGCCACTCTCTCCAGGACAGCACAATCTGCCGTTTCCATCTGCGAAGAAAAGCAGATTGGGGCAGGCGCCGCTGGTCTCGATGCCCTGGGGTCCCAGCGAGAGATAGTCAGCCGGATCGCTCCTCCAGGCCGGCAGGATGGACTCGTCGAAGAGTCGGTGCAATTGCGGGCATGGCTCAAGCTCGCAGGTTACGGAGTCTCGACTCCCCTCTGCATTCTTGGCGGAGAGAGCGAACGACTGGCCTTGGGAGAGGGCCAGGAGAACGAACTGCGCCTTGCCGCTGCTGCTCAGGCCGAAAAAATCCAACGGGTTGGCGGTGATGTGCGCTTCCAGCCTGCCCAGCAGCTGACGAGTTGTCAGATGGCCTGCCGAGGTGACCAGCAACGCGGTGAACGAACAGTCACGAAAGCCGGCTAACGGATTTGAACCGATGGCCTTCGCTTTACAAAAGCGCTGCTCTACCGCTGAGCTAAGCCGGCATGATGGCTGAGCTTACCGGAAGCTGACTGTGTCGCAGGGCCCAGAGCACCAGCTGGGTGCGGCTGTGGCAGCCGGTCTTGAGCAGCAGGCTGGAGATGTGGCCCTCCACGGTGCGGGTGCTGATTACCAGGTCGGCGGCGATGGCACGGTTGCTGCTGCCGCCGCAGAGGGCCTTCAACACCCTGTGCTCAGCCGGAGTGATGGAGGCCGGTTCGGCCTTGGGCCGGGGGGCTGGTGGCACGTTCGGGGACATGGGCTTGCTGGGGGAGGCTGGGCCAGGTTCAGCATTCCCCGGCTCCGTCGGATGGGGCCGCCGCTGGGGGTGAGGCTGCCGCACCAGCAGCTGACTCTGCGGCCCCGCCAGCCTCGCCTTCCTGAGGCGCCTGAGCTTCATCGCCAGCATCGGGAGCAGGGGGGGCATCCGCGGCGGCTGCCGGATCTTCGATGCTTTCTGCGTCACTGCCGGGTTTTGGCAGCGGCACCGGCCGTGCTCGGCGGATCGGCAGGTTGGCGAGCAGTGCCGTCACCCGGTCCTCTGTCTCGAGGCTCACGTCGCAGCCGTCGATGTCAATCTCGACGTAACGCTGCACCACCTCGAGGATCTCACGGCGCATTTGCTCCAGCAGCTCGGGGTTGAGATCGCTGCGGTCGTGCGCAAGCACCAGCTGTAGCCGTTCTCGTGCCGCGGTACCGCTGGGTTTCTGCCGGCCCAGCAGGCGGTTGATGTAATCGAGCAGGGTCATCGTCTCAGAAGAGTCCGGTGGTTTTGCGCAGCCTGTTCATCAGCCGGGCGCGCAGCCCCCGGCGCTCCTTGCTCGGATCGATCAGAGGCACATCCTCACCGCCGATCCGGCGGGCGATGTTGGCGTAGCCACGGGCTGCGACCGAGTTGCTGCTGCCCAGGGAGAGGGGCTCGCCGCGGTTGGTGGAGACGATCACCTGCTCGTCCTCCATCACCAGGCCGAGCAAGGGCAGGGCCAGAAGTTCGGTCACCTCGTCGACCGAGAGCATCTCCTGGCTGGCCATCATCTTTGGCCGCACCCGGTTGAGGATCAGCTGTACCGGCCTGATGTCCATGCTGTTCAGCAGACCAATCACCCGGTCGGCATCGCGCACCGCCGAAACCTCCGGGTTGGTGACAACGATCGCCTCGCGGGCGGCGGCGGCGGCATTGCGGAAGCCCTGCTCAACCCCTGCCGGTGCATCGATCAGCACGTAGTCGAACCGTTCGGCCAGCAGGCCGGCGATCTTCTGCATGTCCTCGGGGGTCAGCCACTCCAGCATGCGCGGATTGCCGGCGGGCAGCAGCGAGAGGTTGGGTTCCTGCTTGTGCTTCACCAGCGCCTGCTCCAGCCGGCAGCTCTCGGCCAGCACCTCCTGGGCGGTGTAGACAATGCGATTTTCCAGGCCGAGCAACAGGTCGAGGTTGCGCAGGCCGAAGTCGGCATCGAGCACGGCCACCCTGTGGCCCTGCCGGGCCAGGGCGATGCCGAGATTGGCAGTGAGGGTGGTTTTGCCGACCCCTCCCTTGCCGGAGCAGATCAAAATGATGCGGGCGGTTGCTGACGTCACGGCGTCCCAGGGCGTCGGCGCAGGTTAGGGCCCGTGGGACGCTGCGGCCCGCCTCAGGTGAGGCTCCGCTCCTCCAGCGGCCAGACCGGGTCTGCCGGATCGATACGAATCTCCCCTCCCGCAAGCCTTGCCTGCTCCGCCTGGCCGGGCGGAGGAGTCTCCTCCGGGCCCCGGGCCACCGCATCGGCGATGCGCAGCTGCAGGGGCCTCAGCTGCAGGGCAACGATGCGGGCGCTCCGCTCGCCGCGGCAGCCCGCGTGGGCCACGCCGCGGAGTCGGCCCCACACAAGGATGTGACCTTCGGCGGTGATCCGGGCGCCGGGATTGAGATCGCCAAGCAACAGCACTGAACCCTTGCTCTCGAGATGGTCGCCGGCGCGCAGGGTGCCCCTGTGGATCTGCAGGCCATCGCCCGGCGACGCTGCCGTTACCTCGCTGCCGCTGGCCTCGGGCGCTGGCTCCTCGGTGACGAGTCCGAGGGCGGCTGCCGCCACCAGCGTCTCCGGCCGCTGGCTCACCACGGTGCCCAGCTCCAGCCCCAGCGGCTCCAGCAGCGCCGCAATTCCCCGCAGCTTGTCGAGGGGCAGCAACCAGGCGCCGGCGTCCAGCGTTACGGCACCGCGCAGATGGCAGTCACCCAGCGCGTAGCGCACCTCCTCCAAGGCAGCGGTGGCGGTTGAGCGGACTGGCGGCAGGCGCAGGACATGGGCCAACCGAGGAGCCGGCGCCGGAATCAGCTCAGCGGCCATCGAACCCCATGGTGGGGCTTCAGGCTAGCCAGTCGGACAGCAATCTCCGCAGAGGCTGTCCCACTTCGGCCGGGTGGATCAGCCAGGCCATCTCCTGGCGGTTGGTGAGGCTGCGCACCAGGGCTGATCTCTTTTCGAGCGCCTGGAGTCGTTGCCCGTCCCACAGCCGCAGCCCGCCGCGGTAGGGGTCGTAGCCGAGGCTCCGGCGCTGTTGCAGTCCACAGTTGCCCTCCGGCACCAGAGCGGCGGCCCGGCTGAGCCGCTGAGCCTCCGCCAGCAGCTCCAGCCGTCTTTCCTGTACGAGCTCACTGACGTCCAGGGCCTGCAGCAGCCGTCGATCGAGCAGCCGGCGGCATGGATCGGCCAGTTCGGCGGGGGCCTCCTCCGACCAGCGCAGCAGGTGATAGCCACTGCGCAGGTCATCGTTGGCCAGGAAGTCGGCCAGCTCGAGCATCTCGCTGTGCCAAAGCCAGCGGGCCATGGTGGCGTCGGCCCATACACCCTCCGGCCCGAGCCGGCGGGCGACGCTCACCGCCTGGCACAACAGCCAGGTGCTGACCACGTTGAGTCGGTGGTTGTAGACGGTGCGGTACATCAGCTGTCGCACCACCAGGTAGTGCTCCACGGCCATGAGGCCCTTGGGATGCAGGGCCAGGCTCCCATCGGGGGCGAGGGTGAGGGCGGCCAGAATGCGCTCGAGGTCGAGATGGCCGTAGCTCGTGCCGGTGCTGTGGCTGTCGCGCAGCAGGTAATCGAGCCGGTCGCAGTCCAGCTGGCTGCTCACCAGCGCCTTCACGGCCCCCACCGGGTGGCGGCCGTGCTCCAGCAGATCGGCCACCTCCATCGACAGGCCCGGCCGCTGATCCTCGAGGCGATCCCGCAGTGCTGGGTGGTCGCGGATCAGCCGACCCGACCAGCTCTCATGGCGCATGCCATACATTTCCTCACCTGAATGGCTGAACGGCCCATGGCCCACGTCGTGCAGCAGAGCTGCTGCGTAAAGGGCCGGTCGCTGCTCCGCCAGGCAGGGCTGGTGCCGTTCGAGATGCTGCAGGGCCCGGCGGGCCAGATGCAGCACCCCGAGTGAATGGGTGAAGCGGCTTGATTCGGCCCCCTGGAATGTGAGGAAGGCGGTGCCCAGTTGACGGATGCGGCGCAGCCGCTGGAATGGCGCCGTGTCGATCAGATCCATGGCCATGGCTTCAGCCGGATCGTTGCGATCGAGGCGGATCGCTCCATGCAGAGGGTCGTGATACGTGCGCTGTCTCATGCGTTCTGACCCGCCGCGATCTGATCTGCGAGCTGCCGCTCGGCCTCGCTGAGCCAGTTGTCACCCTCGCCGCCGGGATTGAGTGGTTCCGGGTCCGGCAGGGCCAGATCCGGTTCGATGCCCACCGCCTGGATGTCGCGGCCGCTGGGGGTGAGGTAGCGCGCCACAGTGACGGCCAGACCGCTGCCATCACCGAGCGGGATCAGGGTCTGGATCAGGCCCTTGCCGAAGGTGCGGCTGCCCACCAGCTGCGATCGTCCGGAGTCCTGAAGCGCTCCGGCGAGGATTTCGCTGGCACTGGCGGTGCCGCCGTTCACAAGGGTCAGCAGCGGGCCGGCCCAGAGGCTGCCCGCCCGTGACTGCTGGCTGGAGGCGATGCCGTTGCGATCGCGGGTCTCCACGATCGCTGCGCCGTCAAGCAGCTCGTCGGCCACCGCCAGGCCGGCGCTCACCAGTCCGCCGCTGTTGTTGCGCAGATCCAGCACCACCCCGCTCACCCCCTGCCGCTGGAATTCCTCCAGCGCCTCCTTCACCTGCGCAGGCACAGGCTCGCTGAACTGGGTGATGCGCAGGATGCCGAGGTGTACGCCTGCCACCGTCCCCTGGTCGGCGCGCACCGGCTGCAGATCCACCTCCCGACGTTTCAGCATCAGATCCCTTTCGATGCCGTTGCTCTGGCGAACCCGCACCAGCACGTCGCTGCCCGAGGGGCCCCGCAGACGAGCCGCAGTGCCCTCCAGTCCGAGATCGGCGACCGGGCTTGCATCGACCGCCAGCAGTTCGCTGCCGGATCCAATGCCCGCTTCGGCGGCCGGCGAGCCGTCGAGGGGGGCAATCACCACGATCGACTGGCCTCCGCCGCGGTCTTGGTTGCGGAGCGCCAGCTGCAAGCCCACGCCACTCACCTTGCCGCGGGTGCTCGACTGCAAGATGCTGTACTCGGTGGGCCGCAGCATGCGGGTATAGGGATCACCGATCGGTTGCAGCATCGCCTCGACCGCGTCCCAGGCCTGGGACGAACTGACAATCGGCCGCTCCAGGGTCTTCTGGCGCAGGCGGCGCCAGTCGATCGCCTCAAGTTCCGCCGGGTCGACATAGCTCTGGTTCACCAGCCGCCAGGCGTCCACCACCAGCTGCTGGGCATCGCTGAGCGCTTGGCTGGCGGCGGGTAGTGCCACCAGGGGCAGGGCCAGAAGCAGTACCAGCCCGATGACCAGCAGCAGAGGGCGCAGTCGTGCCCTGCGTTGGATCACGCCGCTTTCACCCAGCGGCCCCACCACCAGCTTGGGTGCGGTACCTGTTTCAAAGGGTTGAGGGCCTCTGGCGCCGGGGGGCTGCTGGCTCACGGAGGGGTCGGGATGGTCGGTAGACTCTCGCAACCCAAGCTGCCCGCTGCATGGCGAATTCTTCTCCGGCCGCTCCCGACGCAAAAACGAACCCCGTTTACGACTGGTTCAACGAGCGTCTTGAGATCCAGGCGATCGCCGACGACATCTCGGCCAAATACGTCCCGCCGCACGTCAACATTTTTTATTGCCTCGGCGGCATCACTCTGGTGTGCTTCCTCATACAGTTTGCCACCGGATTTGCAATGACCTTCTACTACAAGCCCACTGTTGTAGAAGCTTACGCATCGGTGCAGTACCTGATGACTGACGTCAGCTTCGGTTGGCTGATCCGATCTGTGCACCGCTGGAGCGCCAGCATGATGGTACTGATGCTGATTCTTCACGTTTTTCGCGTCTACCTCACCGGCGGCTTCAAGAGGCCTCGCGAGCTGACCTGGGTGGTGGGCGTGGTGATGGCTGTCATCACTGTCTCCTTCGGAGTCACAGGATATTCCCTGCCATGGGATCAACTCGGTTATTGGGCCGTGAAGATTGTTAGTGGTGTGCCGGCAGCTGTACCAGTGGTAGGCGACTTCATGGTTGAACTGCTCAGAGGTGGTGAAAGTGTCGGACAGGCAACTCTCACCCGCTTTTATAGTCTTCACACTTTTGTGTTGCCCTGGCTTCTTGCGGTGTTTATGCTGATGCATTTCCTGATGATCCGCAAACAGGGAATTTCCGGTCCCCTTTGAAAAATTCGGCTACACGTCTTTAACTGCATTTTCATCTCTTTTTTGTCATGCACATTCTCAAGAAGCCCGATCTTACCGATCCAAAGCTGCGCGCTAAGCTTGCCAAAGGCATGGGACACAATTACTACGGAGAGCCTGCCTGGCCCAACGACCTCCTCTACATCTTTCCCGTCGTTATTCTAGGTACGATCGCTTGTATGGTTGGTCTGGCTGTGATGGATCCTGCCATGCTTGGCGACAAGGCTGATCCCTTTGCAACCCCCCTGGAAATCCTGCCGGAGTGGTACCTCTATCCCGTATTCCAAATCCTTCGGGTGGTGCCTAATAAGCTTCTTGGTATCGCTATGCAGACAATGATACCTCTTGGTCTGATGTTGATCCCTTTTATCGAAAGCTTCAACAAGTTTCAGAACCCCTTTCGCCGACCGGTGGCGATGGCTGCCTTCCTCTTCGGCACAGTCTTTGCCATTTATCTGGGCATTGGTGCCGCTCTGCCGATCGACAAATCTCTTACGCTCGGTCTCTTCTGAGCCATTTCGCCTGAGTCTTGGTCACACCCTCTCTGCCGCAGCATCAGCTGCGGCTTTTTTGTGACCATCCCCGTCGCCAGCCGGATCTTGGAGCTTCTGGACCTCCGTCCTTAGCCCTCTTCGCCAGGCGTAAGCCATTGCGTAAGCCCCAGGGTCTCTTGCTTGGAGCTGGCCCTCGCAGGGCCTGGTTCAGCTCGTCTGCGGCGCACATGCGAGCTGGCAGCCCCCGTGCCCGAGCAAGGCAAGAGCTGGCTGGGCTGAGCTCTGCCGATCATGGTGGTTTGGTTTGGTGGTGAGCGGTGCGTGGGTGGTATGATTTTGGACTGCGCGGGAGACCGCGCGGCCCAGCAGAAGCGGGGCTCTGATGCAGAGGGCCAGAAGTGCCTGATGTGTGAGGGAACCAGTTTTTTGAGGGGGAACCGGTGAGCTGCTAGGTTCACTGGGTCAGCGACAGAAGCCCGAGGAGGGTGATCTGAAGCGACAGCCTACGGATCGCGACCTTCGGGTCGGCCGATGATGTAGGTTTTTGAGGTCGCTGCGAGGCGACTGCCTGAACCGCTCCTGAAAGGGAGTGCAGTAGGGCAAGCACCTGGACAACCAAAAAGTTTAGGAACTGACGCTTTCACTGCGTTGTTTTCATTTGCACGCTGCGGCTGTTGAAGTTGCGGA
>JBIIJS010000119.1:0-8514 GCA_044233605.1 Cyanobium sp.
GATCCTTCGTCGTCGAAGCGTGATAGCGGGCCGCCGCTCTCCGTTCGTCCGCCCAGAGTGGAAGCAGCGGTGTTCGTGCATACCCTCCTTCCCGTTTCATGCCTTCTTCCCTGCGCCATGGTCTGCGTCTGATCAGCCTCTGGCTGGCGTGGTTGCTGGCCATGCTCTTCCATGTGGATCTGGGGCTGATGCCCCTGTTCCACGGCCAGTCGCCGGAGATCCACAGCCAGGTGGAGAGCACGGTTCTGCCCTGGCTGTTCGGGGCGATGCTCTTTTACTTTCTGCTGCCCCTGATCGCAATCGTGCTCATCGCCTATGCGATCACTTCGCCCGGGCCGGATCAACGCTGGCGTGGCTGGCGCCGCGTCCATTTCTGGTTCAGCGTCACCTACAGCGTCACCAACCTGCTCCACCTGATCGCCGACATCCTGGTGCCCGATTTCCGCATCGATCAGATCGTGCTGATGGTGGCCCTGGTGCTGTTCGGTCTGCTGATCAACCTGGAGGGTTGGCGCTGGTGGCGCGCTGAGCCGGACGGGCGGGCCATTCAGTAACGCTCGGGCCGGGATTCCCGCCAGCTGATGGCGTGGCCTTCCTGCAGCAGTCGCTGCGCCCGTTGTTCCAGCCAGCGTCGATCGAGCCGCAGCAGCTGGTAGGGATGCCGGGCGGCCAGCTCCAGCCCCTGCCAGCCCTGCCAGTGGGGCAGCTCGGAGGTCCCCCGGTCGATCACCACCAGCATCGAGGGCTGGATCGCCACCGCGGTGGGCTGCAGCCCGGGTCTTCGCTCATTGGCGAGGCGATCCACGAGGTTGAGAAGGCCCACCGGTGAGCGCCCCTCATAGATCACCGTGGCTCGGCTGTAGTAGTGGAGCGACGGTTTCATCAGCCCCACCATCGCCAGACTTTCTCCCTGCTGCCGCTGCTGGGCCGCCACCGCCGCGAGTGTGCGCACCGGCGCGCCCCGCAGCTGATCCAGTCGCCGCGCCAGGGGCAGCAGCTGAGGCACGAGCAGCAGCAGGGCCAGCTGGCTCTGCGCCAGCCGCAGTGCCGGCCTGGGTGAGGCGGCGCCGGCGCTCAGCAGGGCGGCCGCCACGGTTGCCGTAGCCCCCAGCGCGAACCAGCGACCGTCCAGGAGGGTGGCCTGCAGATCCGGGATGGTGGGGTCCTCGATCCAGGGAACCCACAGCGGTGCCGCTGCCAGTCCAGCGGCAATCAGGAGCAACAGCAGCGCTGAGCAGGCCAGGGCCCGGCCGGCCCGCGACGATGGCAGTGTGCCGCTGGCCAGGCTCACCAGCAGAGCGGCGGCTGGGGTGGCCGGCAGCCAGTAGCTCGGCAGTTTGGTGGCTGCCAGCGAGAAGAACAGCAGCACTGCCAGCAGCCAGCAGGCGGCGAAGCGCAGCAGGGAATGCTCCGGTGCCGGTGGGGGTCGCAACGGCAGCAGGGCTCGCTTGAGGCCTAGCAACAACAGGGGTGTCCAGGGCAGGCTGGCCAGCAGCATGACCGCGCCGAAGTACCACCAGCTTTGCTGGTGGTTGTTCACCACCCTGCTGAAGCGCTGCAGGTTGTGGTAGCCGAAGAAGCTCCGCCAGTAGGGCTCCCCCTCCCGCGCCAGCACCAGCAGATACCAGGGGGCGGCCAGCAGGGCAGTGAGGGCCAGGCCCCGCAGAGGCTTCAGCCGCTGCCGCAGACGTCGAAGGTCGCGCTGCAGCGCTGCGAACAGGCCCAGTGTGATGGCGGCCAGCACCAGGGCTACCGGTCCCTTGGTGAGGGTCGCCAGCGCCAGCGGCGGCCAGCAGCTCCACCATGGCTCCTTGGCTGCGGCGTACCTGCGCCAGGCCAGCAGCAGTGAGATGGCAAGGAGTGCACTGAACAGGGCATCGCTCACTTCGGTGCGACCCCACACCAGCGCCAGGGGGCTGAGCGCGAACGCCAGGGCAGCCGCGAGGGGCAGGCCGCGGCAGCCCTCGATCGGCGCGGCTGCCTGGGGCCAGCGCCGCACGGTGTCGGCCAGGGCGAGCATCACGGCGATCGAGGCCAGGGCCGACGGCAGCCGGGCCGCCAGGCTGCCCAAGGGATCCCAGGTTGCCTGGCCCGGCAGGGCATGGGCCAGTGCCATCAGCCAGTAGACCAGCGGCGGCTTGTCGTAGCGCGGCAGCCCGTTGACCCAGGGCACCAGCCAGTCGCCCGTCTCGACCATGCGACGTGCGGAGGCGGCAAACAGGGCCGGGGTCTCATCCACCACCCCGGTGTCGCCCAGACCCAGCAGAAACACGATCGCTCCGGTGCCCGCGACGAGTGCGATCAGGGCGACCTGGCTCCTGCGGGGATGACCCATCGGCGTGGCGGGTGATCGCGATCGGAGTGGTCAGTTCAGCCCGCCCCGGCACAACGGAGATGTCGGCCGCACGACTTCGGCGCGTGATCAGCCTGGCGGGCTTAAGCGACCATTAATCCCCCCAGCCGATGGTTGGGGGTGTGATCGGCCTGGACGTGTTCCGCTCCCTTCCTCCTGAGGCCAGCGCCATCGTGGAACGGGCCCAGCGGCATGGGCTGCCCGGCAGCCAGCCGCCTCCCGCCTATCTCGCCCCCGATCTCTGCACGGTGCTCAGCCTGCTGCTGGCCGTGCCCAGCCTCGGCTATTCGCTGCTTTTCATGCCAGTGGTATGGGTGGCGCAGCACGAACGCACAAACCGCCGTCTTGAACGGTTGCGCCTCCAGTTGGAGCATTTTGATCAAGTCGCCTGCCCCGACGGAGGCCGGATTCCCCAGATCCACTCCGGTGAGGGGGAGAATCTCTCGCCTCTGCTGCACTGGCGCAATGATCCGCCTGGCCTCTACAGCCGGGGATGAGAACGATCAAACCAGCGCGCCAGCGCCGACACGTCGTCGTCGCCGTGGCCGGCGGCTATCAGCTCGGCCTCCAGGGCCGCCACCTGTTCACTCACGGGCAGCTTCAGGCCGGCTTCGGCCGCGGCGGCCAGGGCGATCGAGAGGTCTTTGTGGTGCAGGGCCAGGCGGAAGCCCAGCGGAAACTCGCCGCGCAGCATGCCGCCGGCGCGGTGGCGCAGGGCCCAGGAGTCGGCGGCGCCGGCCTGCAGGGCCTCGCACAGCACCGCCATTGGCAGGCCCAGCCGCTGGCCGAGGGCTATCGCCTCAGCCACCGCCGCATAGCTGCCTGCCACCAGCACCTGGTTCACCGCCTTGGCCCGCTGGCCGGCGCCCACGCCGCCGAAATGGCTGATGCGACTTCCCACGACCTGCAGCAGCGGCCGGGCCCGCTCCAGATCGGCCGCCTCCGCACCCACCAGCACCGAGAGCGTGCCGGCTCGGGCTCCCTCGGTGCCGCCGGTCACCGGCGCGTCGAGGTAGGCCACGCCCCGCTCCGCCAGCCGCTCTGCCACCGCCACGCTGGTGGCCGGCGCGATCGTGGAGAAATCGATCACCAGCGCGCCGGGCGCCAGCCCACCGATGGCCGCATCCGGCTGCTCCAGCAGCACCGAGCGCACCGCGATGTCGTCGCTCAGGCAGAGGCAGAGAAACGAAGCGCCGCAGGCCGCAGCGGCCGGGCTGGCGGCGATGACGGCCCCGAGGTTCTTCACGGGTTCGAGCCGCTGCGGGCTGCGGTTGTGCACCGTGAGCGGCAAGCCGGCGGCCAGAAGGTTGGCGGCCATCGGCGCGCCCAGGGTCCCGAGGCCAAGGAAGGCCACGCTCGGTGCATCGACGGGGAGCAACGGCTCAGCCACGTTCGAAGGCGATGAGCCGGGAGAAGTAGAAGGGAGCCTGGTTGAGGCTGCGGCGCACCGGCCGGAAGCCCGCCTTCGCGGCCGCCTTCACGATCCCCTCCTCGCGCAGGGTGTAGGCGCGGGTGGTCTTGCTCGGGCCGGGGAACAGCTGGCCGATGCCCTTCAGCAGCGCCAGCAGCGGCGTATAGGGGGCGAAGCTGACGATCAGATGCTTCGTGGCCATGCCGGCCAGGTGCTGCACCATCGCCTCGGCCGGCTGCTGCGGGTAGTGGATGAACACATCGAGGCAGATCACTGTGTCGAAGCTGCCCCGCAGGCTTTCCAGATCGGACGCCTGGAAGCTCAGCTGCGGCTCGCCCACACCGGTCTCGCCGGCTCGCCGCTTCGCCTCATCCACCATCGCCTCCGATAAATCGCTGGCCGCCACCGATCCGGCGCCCAGCTGGGCCAGCGGAATCGCCAGGCTGCCCACGCCACAGCCGGCGTCGCAGAAGCTGCGGCCGCCGAGGTCGCCCTGTTCCTGCACCCAGGCCAGCACCTCATCCACCGTTTTCTGGTGGCCGATGCGGATGTTGCGCTGCACCTTGTTCACCTCGTCGCTGTCGCTGTAGATGCGGTTCCAGCGATCGAAGCCGGTGGTCTCGAAGTAGCTCTTCACCTCCTGCTTCTCATCGGTGCTGGCCTGGGTAACGGGCGACATCGGCGGGAGTGCAGGGATTTGGCGGGGCGGATCCTAGGGAGCGGCCCGCTGCCAGCGCAGACCATCGCGGCCTTCGCTCCAGCGCAGGCACTCCGCCAGCCGGCGGCCCGTCAGCAGCTCCGGCACCGAACGGCCATCGCCCAGCGCCCGCCGCGGCGTGACGGTGCCAGCAGCGATCGCGCGCTCCGGCCTGCCGCTCCAGCGGGCCAGCCGCACCACCCCCTCGAGCAGCGGCAGGGTCACCCCGGCCAGGGTGCCGTCCTCGAGCCGGCAGCTGCCGTCCTGCACCAGCAGCACCCGTTCGTCCCAGCGGTGCCGGCCCTCGCCGAGGCCGTAGGGGGCCAGGGCGTCGCTGACGATCACCAGCTGATCCGGCGCCAGCCGTTGCAGCAGCACCGCCATGGTGGGCGCCACATGCACGCCGTCGGCGATCAGCCCCAGGGCCACATCGCCGCGCAGCAGGGCCGCCGCCACCGGGCCGGGCGCACGACGGTGCATGTCGGGCATGGCGTTGAAGCAGTGGGTGAGCATCGAGACGCCGGCTTCGAACGCCGCTGCCGCCTCTGCCTCGCCGGCAGCGCTGTGGCCCAGGCTCACCACCACATCGCGCGCCCGCAGCGCGGCGATCAGCTCCCCAGCGCCAGGCAGTTCCGGGGCCAGGGTGACCAGGGCGATGTCGGCGGGCTCGTCCCAGCCCGCGCCGCCCGTGAAGCCATCGATCCGCTCCGCCAGTGCCTCTGCCGAGGGCGCCGTCAGGTGCGCGGCTGGATGGGCGCCGCGTCGTTCGGGCGCCAGGAACGGGCCCTCCAGGTGGGCTCCCAGCAGGCGGCAGAGCCCGGGCCGGTGGCGTGAGCGGGCTTCGGCCAGCACCGCCAGGGCCTGGCGCAGCGGCTCGATGCCGCAGGTGACGATCGTGGGGGCGATCGCCTCCACCCCATCGCGCCAGAGCAGCTCCAGCAGCTCCTCCAGTCGGGGCAGGTCGGCGGGGCTGAGTTCGGGGAAGGCCAGGCCCAGGCCGCCGTTGATCTGCAGGTCGACGCCGGCCGGGCTGAGCCAGTCGCCGTTCCAGTTCTCACCCGCCGCTGCGCTGCCGGCGGCCGTGGGCTCGATGGCGGCGATCCTGCCCCCATCGCCGATGCCCAGCCGCCAGCTCCGCTCGCGGCCATGGCTGCAGACGGAGGCGGAGGGAAGGCGGACGTTGCTCAGCCAGCGCACGGGGGAGGGAGCGGCGGAAGGGACAATGATCCTCGCCGCCGAGCCGCCATGACCGAGTTTGCCCCCGGCACCGGAGCCAGCAGCGAAGCCGCCGCCCGCGTGGCTGTGATCATGGGCAGCGATTCCGACCTGCCGACGATGCAGCCGGCGGTGGAGATCCTTGAGCGCTTCGGGGTGGCCTGTGAGGTGCGGGTGCTCTCGGCCCATCGCACGCCGAAAGAGATGGTGGCCTTCGCTGAAGGAGCCGTGGCGCGTGGTCTGCAGGTGGTGATCGCAGGGGCGGGCGGTGCCGCCCATCTGCCTGGCATGGTGGCGTCGCTCACCACCCTGCCGGTGATCGGCGTGCCGGTGGCCAGCCGCGCCCTCTCCGGGGTGGATTCGCTGCATTCGATCGTGCAGATGCCTGCCGGCATCCCGGTGGCCACGGTGGCGATCGGCAACGGAGTCAACGCCGGCCTGCTGGCCGCCCAGATCCTCGCCCTGGCCGATCCGGAGCTGGCCGGGCGGCTGGTGGCCTACCGGCGGGAGCTGCATGACGCGGTGGTGGCCAAGGATGGGCGACTGCGCCGGATCGGCGGCGATGCCTACCTGGCCGGGGCGGAGGGCTGAGGGGCGTCGGTTAAGAGCTGCTTAAGCTGCCGCGATGGAATCCTCCCCTCGCCCCGAATCAGCCCGCTCGCTGTTTCGCCGCTGGCTGCTGATCGCCATCCTGCCGTCGAGCCTGGTCTACCTCGCCGCCCATGTGTTCAGCCGGCTTGGCGGCATCAAGGATCCGGTGCTGGTGGTGCGCGACCTGGCCCAGACCTGCGACCTGCCGATCGGAGTGGGCCTGATCGCCAACCTGGGCTATCTGCTCTGGATCGCGGCTGCAGCGATCTGTCTGTTCACCGCCTGCTCCCAGGTGAGCCGGCCGCGGGGCCGGGTGCGCGAACTGCTGCTGGCCGGGGGGTCGCTGTCGCTGATTCTCTGCCTCGACGACATGTTCCTGCTGCATGATCGTCATATCAGCCCGAATGTTCTCTATCTTTTTTATATTGTATTTGCGCTATTGATTCTGTTTCGCTATCGTGATCTTCTACAGCGACTCTCCGGGCCCATCTTTCTTCTGTCGGTGATTCTGCTCGGCACTTCGCTGCTGTTCGACAAGTTTCAGGAGGTCCTGCCTGTGGCCTACGCCGAAGGGCAGGTGTTCGAGGAGGGGGTCAAGTTTCTCGGCATCGCATCCTGGCTGCTGTTCTGGTGGCTGGCGGCCGAGGGAGCCGCCAAGCTGAGGACCTCCGATGCCTGATCGCCCGCAGGCGATCCCCTTCCCCCATGCTTGAGCGGCTGGTGCTGCCCCCCTGGCTGCGGTTCAGCCTGGCCCTGCCGCTGCTGGTGCTCAACCTCTGGGTGCTGCGCCAGCTGCTGCTGCCCCTGGCGCCCTTCCCGGCCCTCTTCCTCACCGCAGCCCTGATCGCCTTTCTGCTCGATCTGCCCTGCCGCTGGCTGGTGGAGCGGGGTCTGCCGCGGCCGCTGGCCCTGTTGCTGGTGCTGGGGGCGGGCTTCGGCGGCGTGGTGCTCGCCGTGCTGTGGCTGCTGCCGCGGCTGGTGCAGCAGCTCGATGAACTGATCACCGCCTTGCCGGGCTGGCTGGCCCAGGGGGAACTGCTGCTCGGCCGTCTGCAGGAGTGGGCCGTTTCGAAGGGCCTGCCGAGCGACTTCGGTGACCTCACCAGCGAGCTGATCACCCGCACCAGCAAGATCGCCACCCAGCTCAGCCAGCGGCTGCTGGGTCTGCTCGGCGCGACCCTCGGTCTCACCTTCAACGTGGTGATCGTGCTGGTGCTGTCGGTGTTTCTGCTGGTGGGCGGCGAGAGGATCGCCGCTGGCCTGGCCGCCTGGTTGCCCGTGGGCGTTCGTTCCTTGGTGACCGGCACCTTGTTCCGCACCTTCCGTGGCTATTTCGGCGGCCAGGTGCTGCTGGCCCTGATCCTCAGCGGCCTGCAGATGCTGGTCTTCACCCTGCTGGGCATCCCCTACGGCGTGCTCTTTGCCGTAGCGATCGGTTTCACCACCCTGGTGCCCTACGCCAGCGCGCTCACGATCGTGCTGGTGAGCCTGCTGCTGGCCCTGGAGAATCCACGCCAGGGCATCGAGGTGCTGGCCGCCGCCATCACCGCCGGGCAGGTGGTGGATCAGGTGATCCAGCCCCGGCTCATGGGCAGCATCGTGGGGTTGCAACCCGCCTGGCTGCTGATCAGCTTGCCGGTGGGCGCCCGCCTCGGCAGCCTGCTGGGTCTGGGGGATCTGCTCGGCCTGCTGCTGGCGGTGCCGCTCGCCAGCTGCTCCAAGACCTTCCTTGACGCCTGGGCGATGCGGCTGCGGGCGGGCGAGCGGGAGCCGGTGAGCCTCAGTCCTGCGCCGGAGCCGGGATCACCCCCGCGCTCTCCAGGTGGCTGAGCACCTGCTGCACGCAGGCTTCCAGGTCGTGGCTGCCGGTGTCGATGCGCAGCTCGGGGTTCTCCGGATCCTCATAGGGGCTGGAGATGCCGGTGAACTCCTTGATCTCGCCGGCGCGGGCCCTGGCGTAGAGGCCCTTGGTGTCGCGCTGTTCGCACACCCCCAGATCAGCGGCGCAGTGGATTTCGATGAAGTCGCCCGCATCCACCAGGGCGCGGGCGCGGTCGCGGTCGGCCCGGAATGGCGACACGAAGGCGGTGAGCACCACCACGCCGGCATCGAGGAACAGCTTGGCCACTTCGCCGATGCGGCGGATGTTCTCCTCTCGATCGGCGTCGGAGAAGCCCAGGTCGTTGCAGAGGCCGTGGCGGATGTTGTCGCCGTCGAGCACATAACAGGCCAGGCCCTGCTCGAACA
>JBIIJS010000120.1:0-8476 GCA_044233605.1 Cyanobium sp.
GCGCGGGGGGGGGGGGTCGGGGGGCGGGGGGGGGGGCGGGGTGCCGGAGCAGGTCGTCGAGGACAGCCCGCAGCCGGCCCTGCTCGGCCGGGCTGCTGTGGGGGTTGCCGGCGCGGTGGCCGAGCTCCGACTCGATCACCTCGAAGGCGGCGCCGGGGATCGCCGCCGCGTCGGCGGCCAGGTCGGCCGGCGGGAAGTAGAGGTCGTGGCTGCCGGCCACCACGGCGGTGCGGGCCCGCACGCGCGCCAGAGCGGCGCCCAGATCACCACCGGCAGCCACATCGTGGGCGAGCCAGGTGTCGAGCATGGCGATCAGATCGCGCGGATCGTGGCGCCGGTAGTGGGGCAGCCAGTGGCCCTCCACGTGCTGCTCCACCGGTTCGGCGATGCTGCGGAAGAAGGGCTGGCTGGCAGCCCAGCTGGCGTAGATCAGGGCGTAGGTGCGCAACCCCTGTTCGGGGTCGGCGTCGAAGCCGCTGCCATTCCAGTGGCGGTCGGCGGTGAGGGCCTGGCGCAGGCTGAGCAGGAACAGACGGTTGTGGGGCGAGGTGCGGGCGGTGCCGCACACACAGCAGATGCGCTCCACCTGATCGGGGTGGTCGACCGCCCACTGGTAGGCCTGCTGGGCCCCCATCGACCAGCCGTACACCAGGGCAATCCGCTCCACGCCCAGCACCTCCCGCAGCAGCCTGCGCTGGGCGGCGACATTGTCGCCATGGCGCACCACCCAGCCCTGCTCGGCCAGGCCCAGGGCGCTGTTGCTGGGGCTGCTGGAGGCGCCGTTGCCAAACTGGCCTGCGATCACGATGCACCAGCGCTGCGGATCGAACAGCGAGCCCGCCAGCCAGGCCAGATCTTCCGGCCGGGCGCCGTAGGAGGTGGGCACCAGGATCAGGTTGCTGCGCTCGGCGTTGAGCTCGCCGATGCGCAGGGCCTTGATGCGGGCGTATGGGAGGGTGCGGCCGCAGGCCAGGGGCAAGTCGCCGAGAGGGTGTTCGATCGAAACGCTCATGCCGGCTGCCCGCCGTGGCCGCCGGGCAGGGCCAGGGAAGGCAGGTTGGCCAGCAGCCGGCGGTGCACGGCCAGGTAGCCGCAATCGAGGTGCCTGAGGTGGGGCGCGATGGACCGGTGAGCCGCCGGCAAGGCGTGGAAGGGGATCGAGGCGAACAGGTGGTGCTCGGCGTGGAAGGGCATGTTCCACATCAGCCAGCGCACCGGAGCGGTGGTGAGAGTGGTGCGGGTGTTGCGGGTGCCGTCGCTGCTGAAGCTGCAGCCGCTGTGTTCGGCCAGCAGCACGAAGCGCAGGAAGGGCTGGCCCAGGGCCAGCGGCAGCAGCCAGTACCAGAACAGAAAGCCCGTGCCGCCGATCAGCGACACCGCCGCCAGGACCAGGTACACGCCCATCTGCAGCCAGGCCGAGCGGCGCACCCGCGGAATCACCTCGGCGTTGAGGTAGGGCAGCACCGAGAGATCTCCCCAGAGCAGGCGGGCGAAGCCGGCGGCCTTGCCGCTCCACCAGTGCCAGCCGCTGATCTCGAACAGGTAGGCCGCTGCGCTGGTGGGCACGGGGTCGTCGAGCTCCGGATCCAGCCCCGGCTGGTGGGTGTAGCGGTGATGCCACTGGTGGTAGCGGCGGTAGGCGGTGGCGTTGTAAAAGCTGAGCAACCCCAGCAGCCAGGCGGCCCCGTCGTTGAGGGGGCGGCTGCGAAAGGCGGTGCGGTGGCTGCACTCATGCAGCCCGGCGAAGCAGGTGGCCAGCCCCACGCCGCACAGCAGCAGCCCGGCCAGCCGCAGCGCCAGCGGCCAACCCGGCTGCCCCCAGACCAGTCCACCGGCGGCGATGGTGAGCAGGTGGCTGGTGAGCCGCACCGCAGCCGGTCCGTTGCGCAGCCGGTTGAGAGCGGCCAGCTCGGCGCGGGGAATCAGGCCAGTGCCGGCTGCGGAGGCTCGGGTGGCGGGGGTGGCGGCAGAGTCCAGGGCAGGGCGGCAAAGCTGACGCCATCCCACCAGCGGCGGAGGCCCCGAAGCGGTGCGCGATGCAACCATTGCGCTCTCCTGCCGCCACAAGGGATGGTTTGCGGGGAGCTGTTCCTGCACACCTGGTCGAGCTCACCTACCCGGTGAATCCGGCCGAAGATGAGCCCAACGTCGAGCGATTGCTGCGCTGGCAAATCATTGGGCTGCAAACCAGGGAAACGCATGTTCCGCAAGGAGAGCGCAGTGGTGCATACCCAGCTGGCGCAGAGACTCAAAACCGGCCTCATGCGAACAGCGTGTCTTGTTTCCTACGACCAAGGAGCCCCTGCATAAGATCTGCCCATTCCCGATCAGCAGGCAGTGGGCCCCCAGCGGTTCGCCCAACCTGCAGGTGATCGTGGTCGACGACGTGGGCTACGGGGCCTCCAGCGCCTAAGGGGGGCCTGCCATACGCCCACCTTCAAGCTGCTGGCCCTTGGTGCTGCAATGGCTCATGGACGATCCCCTCTTGACAGGCAAGCAGGCAGTGCAGCGCCTGGAACGCGAGTTGCCCGACCTCTAAGCCGGCATTCAGCGCACCCTGCAGCAGCGGATGGGTGAGTGGCTCATTGCCCATGCCGAGAGGGTGGTGGGCCAGCAGAGGGGGCAAACCAAAAGGAGGAAGACAATCAACCAATCAAAAGCTTGGTAGCCCTTGCCACAGCGATACGCTGCCAAACCTAATCTGATGGTCTTGCAAAATATGCAATGTTTCAATGCGTACAAATTTAGGCAGTGCGGCGATTGCTGCCGTTGCGCTCACATTAACCGGTACAGAGCTCGCCTTCCCTTCAGTTGCCGCGAGTTTCACCCTTCAAGAAGCTACGGTTTCAAGCATCAATCAAGCATTCGATAGCGGGGTGCTCAATGCCCAACAGTTGGTACAAATGTATCTCAATCGTATCGCCGCATACGAGGATGGTGGGACGAAGCTCAACTCGATCACCACGGTTAACCCGCTGGCTCTCGATATCGCCAAAGCACTCGATATCGAACGTCAATTACAGGGGCCCCGAAGCCCTCTCCACGGAATCCCCGTCCTCTTAAAAGATAACATTGATACTTTTGATTTGCCTACTTCTAACGGTTCGGTAATTTTAAAAAATGCGCTCCCGCCAGACGACGCTTTTATAACCCAAAAGCTCCGGGAGGCGGGCGCAATCATTCTTGGCAAAGCGGCGATGGGAGAGTTTGCGGGGGGAAGCTACAACACAATCGACGGTCAGACGCTCAACCCGTATAATTTCAATCGGAATACTGGTGGATCCAGTAGCGGTTCAGCGGCAGCCATAGCGGCTAATTTAGCTGTTTTGGCGATCGGCACAGATACCAGCACATCGGTACGTGGACCTGCGTCTTTCAACGGAATTGTAGGTTTGCGTCCCACCACGGGACTGATCAGCCGTGACGGCATCGCACCGAAAAATCTCACTTTCGATACTGCGGGGCCGATGGCACGCACCGTTACCGATATGGCACTTCTCCTCAACGTTGTCGCTGGAGTCGATCCCGCCGATCCGCTCACACTCAACAGTGAGGGTAAAATTCCGGCTGACTATACCGATTTTCTTGTTCAGGGTTCCCTACAAGGGGCGCGCCTCGGGGTGGTACGGGATTTCTTCGGTGGCAACCCGGAGATCGACGCGCTTGCAGAAGCGGCAATCAAAAAACTCGAAGAGCTTGGCGCGGTAATCATTGATCCGGTTAATTTTCCCGCCGAATATATAAATTTCTATGTCCGTAATGGGGGCACCAACATTCGTCGGATCGCCGATTATCGCTTCAAAGAAGATTTTGAGACATATCTTGCCACTTTCACTGATCCGAGCATTCCCAAAACCGTTGAAGAATTTATCAAAATTTACGAAACAGAGGTCAATAGTTCGGCCCTGCCCGTTGAAACCAGTGTACTTGGCCTTCTACAGCGCTCTCTAACCACGTCCACGAGCGATCCTGCTTATATCAATTTGATCGATAACCTTCTACCGGAAGCAACGCAGATACAATTGGCTCTTTTCGATGCCTTCAATCTCGACGCGATGGTTTTCCCATACCAAAGCAATTTCGCCTCGCCGATTAGAAACCCTGTTGAAACGGTGACTGACCCTACTTTCCAACCCTATCCAGGGATTCCAAGCCCAGCGACTATAGCAGGATATGTTGATGTTGGTTTTCCCGGTATCGTCGTGCCGATGGGCTTCGGCTCAGCGGGACTTCCTACAGCGATTTCGTTCTTCGGAAGACCCTACGATGAAGGCAAGTTGATTTCTTATGCCTACGATTACGAACAGGCCACCCAACACCGTAGTCCGTCCCCGTTACTCCCACCTCTAGCTGGGGAAACTGTGCCCGTGCCCGGACCTCTTCCTATTTTTGGAGTTGGGGTCGCCTTCTCACACCTCCGCCGCATGAGGAAGCTTACCAATCAGCGCAAATCCTTCACGATGAACTAAACCAACGCAATGTTGCTGTCCCCGCCAACGGCGGGGACTTTTTTACAATCTCAGTGGGAAGATGCAAACCTGATTCGAATACTGTGATGTGGCTTAGATCCACGGCAGCATGGAATGGGGCTGGCGAGAGCACCAAAATGGAATTCAATGCGATATCACCCTGCACCACAACTGGATCTGTGCCTGATTAAACAGGCAGCTAAGCCTCTGCATCACAGCCTGCTTGGCCCTGGGAAAGTGATCTTGCTCGTTAAATATCTAGTTTTCCCAGGTTGTTCAGCTGATCATGGATGCTCCTATAGATCGTCAAGCCTTGCCCCTCGCGTCTACTTACTGAGCTGATCAGGAAGCGCTACAGGCTCTGCCCCAGTCGGTGGCTGCAGCTGGAGGCAGTTCCCCACGGAGGAAGGCCTCTGAGCAGGTGGAACACCTCGCGAACGATGAACCGCTTCAGAGACAGCGGAGGTTCTCCCTGTTGCTCAGACCTTCCTTAGCGTATTTCTGTATATAATAAACGCAGTTATGGGCAGGTTCCTGAAATCCTGCCCCCTCTTTTTCATGCCATCTCCCGCTCAGGATTCCTTCTCCGGCCCCGAAAACCGCCACCGGCCCTTCCTCTCGCCCTGGCGGCTGTCGTGGGTGGCACTGGTGCTGCTGGCGCTCTACGCCACGATCGTGCTCAGCGCCGCCGTGCCGGTGCGGCTGGCGGATCCCGCCTGGCAGCTGCGCCTGTACAACGCTGTGGTCAACGCTTCGGCCTTCCCGCTGGTGGGTCTTGCCCTGCTGCACCTCAGCAGCGACCTGAATCCGGACAATGAAACCATCGGCCGCCGGGCGGGATTTTTCGCGCGGCTGGCGGTGCCGATCGCCCTAGGCTTCCTGCTGCTGATCCCCCTGCAGGGATACCTGCTCTGGCAGCAGGGCAGGAATGTAACCAGCGGCGCCAACAACCAGTTGGAGCGGCAGGAGCGCGCACTCGCCTCGCTGCGCGAGGCGGTGCAGCAAGCCGGCAGCGTGGCCGAGCTGCAGCAGCGCTTCTCGGCATTGCAGGGTCCGAGCCTCGGGACAGCCGAGCAGGCGTTGCCGCTCAGCCAGCTCAAAACCCAGCTGAACGTGGCGCTTGAGCAGGCCGATCAGGCCCTGCAGCGCCGCCGCGCATCGCTGCCGGCGGTCGATCCCATCACCCTGCTGGTGCTCACCCTGCGCAACGGCTTCGCTTGCCTGGCCCTGGCGATCGGCTTCGCGGCGCTGGGGCAGCGGCGCAAAGCGCCGGTGGCGCTGCTGATGGAGTGGCAGGACGGCCTGGATCGCCTGCGCTTCCGCCGCCGCAGAAACAGCGGCGGCCGCGGCAAGAACGACGACCTTGACTACCTGAGCGAGATCCGCGACAGAGACGACTGAATTCACGCCTATGCGCATAAAGCCCTAAACGGACTCATTCCGGGTTACACTCGGCTCATCGGCGGCCCCGCCGCCCCTGTCCTCTGCGTCCGCTCAGACCATGCTCTCCCTCAACCGCGTGCCCCAGGTCACCTTCCACACCCGCGTGCGGGACGAATCGGTGCCCGGCCCCAACCCCTTCCGCTGGCAAGACCTCAGCAGCGACGAGATCTTCGGTGGCCGCAAGGTGGTGCTGTTCTCTCTGCCGGGCGCCTTCACGCCCACCTGCTCGTCGAACCACCTGCCCCGCTACGAGGAGCTGCACGACGAGTTCCGCGCCCTGGGGGTGGATCAGATCATCTGCCTGTCGGTGAACGATGCCTTCGTGATGTTCCAGTGGGGCAAGCAGGTGGGCGCCCGCAACGTGTTCCTGCTGCCGGATGGCAACGGCGAATTCACCCGCAAGATGGGCATGCTCGTCGACAAGTCGAACCTCGGTTTCGGCATGCGCTCCTGGCGCTACTCGATGCTGGTGAACGACGGCACCATCGAAAAGTTATTCAGCGAGCCGGATTTCGGCGACAACTGCCCGATCGACCCGTTCGAGGTGTCGGATGCCGACACGATGCTCGCCTACCTCAAGGGCAGCGCTCCGGTGGGTGTGAGCGAACCACGCCGCAGCTTCGAGGGCTGAAGGCGGAGCCGTGCCATTCGTTACGGATGCCCGTAACATTGGTCACAATCAAGCCTCGCCCGCCATGGCCTTCTCCACCGCTGCCGCCACCAGCTTCGTGCCCACCGGGCCAGCCGGCCGGGCCATGGCCCAGCCGATGGAGCCGGCCCTGGTGGAGGCGCTGCAGCAGCACATCACCCTGGAGCGGGCCGCCAGCGCCACCTATTTCGCCATGGCGATCTGGTTCTCCGAGCGGGAGCTGCGCGGCTTCCGTCACTTCTTCCGCCAGGAGGCGGGCAGCGAGCAGGAGCACGCCGCCCGCTTCGCCGACTACCTGATCGCCCGAGGCCAGACGGTGGTATTGCAGGATCTGGCGGCACCACGCCAGAGCTGGAGCTCGGCCGAGGAGATCATGGCCGCCTCCTTCCAGATGGAGGCCGACGTCACCAGCTCACTGCAGCAGCTCTACGCCCTGGCCGAGCGCGCCGCCGACGTGCGCACCACCACCTTCCTCGACCCCACCGTCGACGCCCAGGTGGCAGCGGAAGACCAGTTCGCCCACCTGCTGGGGCGGGTGCGCTTCGCCCAGGGCCAGCCGGCGGCGATCCTGCTGATCGACGGCGAACTCAGCGACGGCAAGCACGAACGCGGCAGCCTGGCCTGAGCGCCGGCCCATGGCGGCGGCCGATCAGGCCCCCAGGGGCCGGCTGGCCAGTTCGATCAGAAACTCGATCGCCAGCGCATCGCCGTCGCCTCGGCGATGCCAGCTGCGGGCGATCTCCAGCAGTTCCTGGCGGCGACGCGCCAGCTGGATCCGCTCGCGGCCGAGCCGCAGCAGCAGGCTGCGGTCCTGGCAGCGTTCCAGCGAGGTGCTCAGCTGCCGGGCGCGACCGCGCAGCTGGTCGACCTCCCGGCAGAGGCTGCCAAGCAGGCTCTCGGAGCGCAGCGAGAAAACGGGGGCCGGCACGGCCATGCGCTGAAGCTTGTTGAGAATGCTTCGCAACCTAGCCCCCCGGACGCCCAGGCCGCAGACTGGAATCGTTGTCCAGGCCCTTTGACGCCGCCCCCACCGCCCGATGCGTTTGCTGGCGCTGGCCCTGTTGCTGGCCCTGATGGCCTTCTTCGCCGCCGGGGAATTCGCCCTGATCCGCCTGCGACCCAGCCGGGTGCAGCTGCTGCTGGAGGCGGAACAACACGGTGCCCGGGCAGTGGCGCGGCTGCAGCATCGCCTGCGGCGGGTGCTGATGGCCACCCAGCTGGGCGCGGTTCTGGCCCTGGCGGCGGTGGGCTGGATCGGCCGCGGCCTGGCCAGCCAGCTGGCCGCCGAGCTGGGCAGCAACCTCGGCCGGGCCGACCTGCAGCCCTGGCTGGATCTGGGCGTGTTCGTGCTGCTGGTGCTGCTTGCCACCCTGATCGGCGGTCTGCTGCCCAAGGCCTGGGTCCTGCACCGGCCCGAGGCCTCGGCTCTGCGGCTGGCACCGCTGCTGGAGTCGCTGACACACTGGCTGACGCCGCTGCTGCTGCTGCTCGAACGGATCAGCGGCGGCCTGCTGCGGCTGCTCGGCCTGCCACGCAACTGGGACGAACTGGTGCTGGTTCTCTCGGCCGGCGAGCTGGAAACCCTGATCGAAAGCGGCGGCGTCACCGGCCTGCTACCCGACGAGCGCAGCATCCTCGAAGGGGTGTTCTCGCTGCGTGACACGCTGGTGCGCGAGGTGATGGTGCCCCGCTCCGGCATGGTCACCCTGCCGCTGGAGGTCACCTTCGGCGCCATGATGGAGGCGGTGCACGCCAGCCAGCACGCCCGCTTCCCGGTGATCGGCAGCTCGCTCGACGACGTGCGCGGCCTGCTCGACCTGCGCCGCCTGGCGGCGCCGATCGCCCGCGGTGAACTGCAACCCGACACGCCCCTGGCGCCCTTCCTGCTGCCGGTGGCCCAGGTGCAGGAGAGCGC
>JBIIJS010000121.1:0-8442 GCA_044233605.1 Cyanobium sp.
GTGGGATTCCGTCTGGCTTGGGCGTGCAGTGGCTGCAGCCACCCTGGCTGCGGGTGTGGCTGTGCCGCCCCCCCGCCGCCTCGCCTGAATTCAGCCCCCTCTTGCGTTGAGCAAACCAGCCCAGCCGCTGATCGACGCGTCCTGGGCACTCAGCTTCTCCCGCCGCAGGATCACCAGGCTGTGCCCCTCGCTCACCGGGTAGGCGTCAGCGATGCACAGCTTCGAATGCGTTCTCCAAGCGTCTATCCTTTTGTTTATACGTCTGATTCTCATGGCCGCCACCCCTTCGCGCCAGGCCCTGCGCCGTTGGGGCAACAGCCTCGGTATCCGCTTGCCCGCAGCTATCGCCCGGGAGGCTCAACTGCAGGAGGATCAGGCCGTGGAACTCTCCGTTGTAGAGGGAGGCGTGATGATCAGGCCGGTGCAGCGACGCCTGTCTCTGGCCGAACGGCTGGCGGCCTACGAGCCCATGGCTGGCGAACCCACCGAAGAAATGGCCTTCCATCCGCTCGGTGCTGAGGTCATCGAGTGAGTCCCCGCCGAGGGGTCCAGGGTTGGGTGCCCGATCGCGGCGACGTGATCTGGATCGACCACAACCCCCAGGCCGGCCGCGAGATGAAGGATCACCATCCCTTTGCGGTGCTGTCCACAGCTTCCTTCCACAGCACCGTGGGCCTGGTGGTGGGCTGCGCCATGACTTCAGCGCCCTACAACCGTGGTTCCACCCTTGCTGTAGACCTGGGCCCCATCCCCGATCGGCCCGACGCCCACAGCTATGTGCTGTGCCAGCAACTCAAATCCTTCGACTGGCGCGCCAGGGGCGCTCGCCCGCATCCGATCGGGCGACTGCAGGACTCCCAGCTGGAAGAGGTGATGGCGATTGTGGGGCAGATCCTTGGGTTTGTCGTCTGAGCCATGGGACGCCAGTTGACGCTCGGCGGTTGGTCGATAGGGCTCATGCGCATCCGCTCGGCGATGAACGCGCGCAGGCGAAGGAAGGCAGCAGAGGGGCTGTTGGCCATGGAGTGATGCTGGCGGAGGCCGGGCGACCGGACCAGGTTTGGTTTTGGGCGGCCCTTCAGGCAGGCGCCCCTGCTGGGATCCCTTCTGGCGTGGGCGCGTGGCGGCTGCAGCATGTCGGCGGGGATGCAGTCCCGAATGGAGCCATGGCTGCCCATTCAACCCAAGAAACCTCACTCTCCCAGCGGCTCCTGGACGCCCGAGAGGAGGTGCTTGCCGTGGCTCACCGCCATGGGGCCCGCAACCTGCGGATCTATGGCTCGGTGGCCCGCGGCCAGGATCGGCCCGGCAGCGACCTTGACCTGCTGGTGGATCTGGCGGAAGCTGCGCAGTTGCATCCTTTGATCCGCGATCAGATCATTGCGCAGGCAAAGGCTTTGTGAGCAAGGCCGCTCAGCTTTTCTTGCTTCCACGCTTGTGCAGGATGGAGTGATCCGCAACTTGATCGTGGTCGGCGAAGCCGTGAAGAATCTGTCGGTGGATCTTCGCGAGTCCGAACCGTCCACTCCTTGGAAGTCCATCGCCGGCATGCGAGATGTTCTAATTCATGATTATCTGCGTGTGAATCTGGAGCAGGTCTGGGAAACCGTGGCACGTGATCTTCCTTCCCTTGGCCTCACCGTTCGCTCGCTGATTGAGCAGCATAGGAACGATTGAGCTGCAAAGTAAGCATCACCTACTGCCCGGGAGTCCCACCATGAGCCCCCTGGATCACGAAGAGCGGGTGATCCTGCCTCTCGCGGCATAGCTGCAGCAGAGCGTCGTGCAGGGGGTAGGCGGTGATGCCGTTGCCGGTGAGCACCTTGCCCACCATCCGCTGCCCAGGATCCGCCGGGCGATGTCCTGCGCCGGGGCCGGGCTGGCTGACGAAGTCGAGATCGAGGCAGCTCCTGGGGTTCTGACCATCAGGCCATCGGCTCATCCAAGGGCTGGCTGGGCAGAGGCGGCAGCGTCGTTCGAGCCGGAGGCACTTCTCGATGAGATGAGCGCCACTCAGTTTGATGATGATGAGTGGTCATGGTGACTAATGAACACGTCTCAAGAGGCGATATCTTCCTTGTCGCGTTGAATCCAACGCGTGGATCTAAAATCAGGAAGACGAGGCCTTGTGTCGTCGTGTCGCCGAACGAGCTCAATGCTCACCTTCGCACTTTCATTGTTGCCCCGCTCACCACTGGCGGCCATCCATACCCTTTTCGTGTGCGTTGCAGGTTTGAGGGCAAGGATGGCCATGTTGTGGCTGATCAGCTGAAGGCTGTGGATCGGGAACGTCTCGTCAAGCGACTGGGGAGTTTGCCTGTGACGACGCTGAATGAGCTGCTGGGTGTTCTTCAGGCGATGTTCGCTGTGTAGAGGCCTGGCTAACTCAGCCATCCACCCCAGCCCGCTTCGCGGTGGCTGTAGCTGGCCTGCACACCACGGAAGTCGGTGCGCCATCTTGCATAGGAAACAGCCGTCGCGCTTGCCTGTCCGACGACAATCTGCTGATCCGTCTCTCGGATGTGGCGGCCACCCCCGGATACCCATCCTGGATCTGGAGGCTGCGGCTTGCGATTCGATTCAGTAATAGCGGCCGGGATACTCACCCGGATGATCGATCCGGCTCACCCGCACGCCCGCGGCCGATTGGCCGGAAAAGCGCAGGATGTCGCTTCCGGATACCGAATAGCCGAGCTCCTGGGCCAGCCGCGCCACTTCGTCGGCGGTGATCGCCTCCTCCACCTGCCGCTTCAAGGCAGGATCGCGCTGTACGCGACAGAGAAAGTGCCGGAGTTGCTCGAACGTCAACCAAGACTCCCACATGCCTGTCAGCCTACGGGCCGGCAATCGCCAACAGCAACCTGCTGGCCCTGGCTGCTGCAGACAACCCGTTCGCAAACAGCCGTTCTGCGTTGAGCATCCGATGAAACCATCCCCGCGAAACACGGCTCGCTCACGCCAACGCCCTGATCGCCCTGGTGCCAGCCTGACGCTGCTGGCGGCGCTGCTGGTCTTCTGGCCCGGGGGCGGCAGGGCCGGGACGCTGGTGCTGCAGGTGGCTCCGTTGCACAGCCGCACACCCACGGGTCCCTGTCCGAGCACGATCAGCCTGGAAGAAACCCTGCAGCCCTATCGCGAGGGCAGCTACGGCGTCGACGGGCGGGCGGCGCTGGAGTCGGTGGCCACCGGCTGGAGGCTCACCGGCCGCGATGCGTTCAGCGCCACCTGGCAGGCCACCCTGCTGCCTGCCTACCGGCGCTGCCTTGCCTCGGCGGGCATCGTGCGCTTCGACAACGAGCCCTTCCGCGAGCAGTCGCACCTGCGCCTGCGCTTCAGCGAGGGCCGGCTGCAGCTCATCCTCGACATGACCGGCCGGCGCGACCCCAACGGCTACACCCCGGCGATCCTGCGCGCCACCGTGAGCGAGGGCCAGCCGACCTGGACCTGGAGCGGCTCCGACTGAAACGGCACCAAGGAGCCAGGACCGCCGCCCCAGGGCCGCAGGCCGGACCCGCTGTGATTGCATACATCTCAATGGAGTGCGCAACGCGATGACCTACTGCCTTGGCTACTGGCTGGAGAAGGGCCTGGTGCTTGCCTCCGATTCCCGCACCAACGCGGGGGTGGACTACATCTCCACCTACAGCAAGATGTACACGTTTCAGCCCGGCCCCGACCGGCTGTTCGTGCTGCTGGCGGCGGGCAGCCTGGCCACCACCCAGGCGGTGGTGAACTGGATTCGACGCGATCTCGACCGGCCGGCCGATCTCGAGCCCGGCGCCAGCCGCGACCTGCGCCATTGCGACTACCTGTTTGAAGCGGCGGCCTACGTGGGCCGCGTGAATGTGGCGGCGCAGAAGGAAAACGAGGAGGCGCTGCGGCAGGCCGGCGCCAGTGGCGGCGCCTCGTTTCTGCTGGGGGGCCAGATCGGCAGCGAGCCCCATGGGCTCTATCTGATCTATCCCCAGGGCAACGCGATCATGGCGACGCCGGAAACGCCGTTCCTGCAGATCGGCGAGAGCAAATACGGCAAGCCACCGCTCGACAACCTGCGGCAATCGAATCTTTCCCTGGAGGATGCGGCGCGGCTGTGCCTGATCTCTCAGGTGCTCACCCAGCGCTCAAACCTGTCGGTGGGTCCGCCGTTCGAGCTGGTGGTGATCGAGGCGGGCCGCAAGAGCATCGCCCAACAGATCAAGGTGGAGGGCGATCATCCCCTCCTCGAGGAGATGATCGACCTCTGGAGCGAGGCCCAGCGCGAGGCCCTGCACCGCCTGCCCATGCTGCCGTGGGAACGGGGCGGGGAGGCCTGAGCCGATGACCGAATGGATCTCCACGGGCCACCTGCCGGCCGAAGCGGTGGTGAGCGAGCTGGTGGCCCAGGCGCACCGGCGCTTCGCGGCGGTGAACGAGGGAAAGGTGGCCACCTACATCCCGGCACTGGCGGATGCCGACCCCGAGCGTTTCGCGATCGCCGTGGCCAGCACGGGCGGTCAGATGTTTGCAGCGGGAGAGACTCGGCATGCCTTCAGCATCCAGAGCCTGTCGAAGCCGTTTCTCTATGCGTTGATCTGCGAAGCGATCGGCGAGCGGCAGGCCAGGGAGAAGCTGGGGGTGAACAGCACCGGCCTGCCGTTCAACTCGGTGCAGGCGGTGGAGCGGGCCGACGACGGACTCTCGAACCCGATGGTGAACGCTGGCGCGATCGCCGCCACAAGCCTGGCACCGGGCGAAAGCGCGGAGGAGAAGTGGGCGTTCATCGCGGCTGGCTTCTCGCGCTTCGCCGGCCGCCCGCTGGCGGTGGATGAGCAGGTGTATGCCTCAGAGCTGGCCACGAACCACCGCAACCTCGGGATCGCCAACCTGCTGGAGGAACAGGGCGGCATCTGGTTCGACCCGGAAGCCAGCACCGACCTCTACACGCGCCAGTGTTCCCTGAGTGTCACCACCCACGACCTGGCCCTGATGGCCGCCACCCTGGCCAACGGGGGCCGCCATCCGCTGAGCGGCGAGGCGGTGGTGGCCCCGGCGATCTGTCAGTACGTGCTGGCGGTGATGGTCACGGCGGGCCTGTACGAAACCTCCGGCGACTGGATCTACGACATCGGCCTGCCCGGCAAGAGCGGCGTTTCCGGCGGCATGATCACCGTGGCCCCGGGCAAGGGCGGCCTGGCCACCTATTCACCTCCCCTCGACGCTGCAGGCAACAGCGTGCGCGGACAACTCACCGCGGCGTTTCTCTCCGAGCGGCTGGGGTTGCATCTCCTGGCATCGGAGCCCGCGCCACCAGGCTGAAGCCGATCAGATCCGGCCGAGAAAGAAGGGGATCAGCACCGCATTGAGCAGGTCGATGAAGAAGGCCGAAACCAGCGGCAACACAATGAACGCCCTGGGAGCGGGGCCGAACCTGTTGGTGACCGCGGTCATGTTGGCCATGGCGGTGGGGGTGGAGCCAAGGCTGTAACCACTGAAGCCCGCAGCCACCACAGCGGCTTCGTAGTTGCCACCCAGCAGGGGAAACACCAGCAGCAGGTTGATCAGCAGCGACAGCAGGAACTGGGCGGCCAGGATCAGCAGCAGCGGACCTGCCAGGTCGGCCAGCGTCCAGAACTGGATGGTCATCAGCGACATCGCCAGAAAGGCGCCCAGTGAGATCTCGGCGATCAGATCCAGCGCCGCTGTGCGGCTGGGCCAGCGGAAGCCCGCAACCTGCCTGGGCAACAGATTGCTGAGCAGGATGCCCACGATCAGGCAGGGCACGAACAACGGCAGAAACAGGCCCCGCTCGCGGATCACCCCCTGCAGAATCGAGCCGAGGATGATGCAGATGTTGATCGCCAGCACCGCCCCGAGAAAGTCGTAGGAACTGACCATCTGGTCGGGGCGGGTGTCGGACGAAGATGACCCTGCGATCGCCGGGCCGCCGGGCGGCTCCAGCCGATGCCGCCGGATCAGGAAGCGAGCGATCGGTCCGCCGCTGGCGCTGGCGAGGATCAGGCCGAAGGTGGCGGCGGCGATGCCGATCTCCATGGCATTGGGCAGGCCGTAGGCCGCCTCGATCCTCGGAGCCCAGGCGATGGTGGTGCCATGGCCGCCGATCAGCGACACGGTGCCCGCCAGCAGACCGGTGGCGGCAGGCATGCCAACCCAGCGGGCCAGGCCGATTCCCAGCAGATTCTGGGCCAGCATCAGCAGGATGGTGATCGCCAGCAGCGCCACCAGGGAGCGCCCGCCGCGGCGCAGGTCAGCGAAACTGGCATTCATGCCCACCGTGGTGAAGAAGTAAACAAGCAGCACATCGCGAGCGCGCAGGCTGAAGTTGATCTCCAGACCGAAGATCAGATGCAGCAGCCCCATCACCAGGGCCACCACCAGGCCACCGCTCACCGGTTCAGGGATCGTGAATTCGCGCAACAGACGGAAACGCCTGTTGAGAGCCTTACCGAGAAAAAGAACAACAATACCCAGGGTGACCGTCAGAAACGACTGCACCTGAAGCTGGCCGTCAACGATATTCATGCAAGAATGAATTCAGATTGATCGCAAATCGATTTGATCGCAAATGAATTCATTTTGATCGCGCCTCCATGTCCAATTAACAAACCAACCATATCTGACCCAGCACTACTTCTGCCGCAGACGCCACAGTACCGTTGAGCCCTGTCAGGCGCCTCCATGTCCGTTCTCGGCAAACAGGCCATCCTCACCGCCATCGATCAGGGTGCGATCACGATCACTCCCTTCAGCCCGGAGCGGGTGGGGCCGGCCTCGGTGGATCTCACCCTGGCCAGCACCTTTCGCGTCTTTCGGAAGGTGCATCAGGTGGTCGATGTGAGCGACGACACAGATTACCGCGAATTCACCGACAAGATCGAGATCGAGGCGGGCGGCCGCATTCTCATCATGCCCGGTGAAACCGTGCTGGGCATCACGCGCGAGCGGCTGCGCCTCGGGCCGGGTCTTTGCGGCTGGCTGGAGGGACGCAGCCGCTTCGCCCGCCTCGGCCTGATGGTTCACATCAGCGCCCCGTTTATGGGGCCCGGCATCGACAGCCAGCAGGTGCTGGAGATGAGCAACTTCGGCCCCGCGCCGCTGGCGGTGGTGCCGGGCATCGCCATCTGCCAGTTCGTGTTCCAGCGGCTCGACGGGAGCGAACACTACTCAGGGCGCTTCGCCGGCCAGACGGAGCGGAGTTTTTGAACCGAACTGCCGACCAGGCCGCCAACCCCAGCCATTCCGGAGCGAAGCGATGACTGTCCTGACCCTGCCGCCGATCGCCGGACGCGAAGCAGAGATCCTGGCCCTGATGCGCTCCGAGCAGCTCCTGCCAACCGGAAGCGGCGCGCTGCCTCTGGAGCGGATCCGCTCCGGCTTCGCCTGCGCCCTGCACATGCACCAGCCCACGATCCCGGCCGGGGCGGATGGCGCGCTGATCAGCCATCTGCAGTACATGCTCGAGCACCCCGGCGAGGGCGACAACCACAACGCCGAGCCCTTCGCCCACTGCTACCGGCGCATGGCCGATCTGATCCCCGAGCTGATTCGCGAGGGTTGCGAGCCGCGCATCATGCTCGATTACTCCGGCACGCTGCTCTGGGGTTTCGAGCAGATGGGCCGCGCCGACATCCTCTCGGCGCTGCGTTTTCTGGCCTGCGACCCGCAGATGGGGAGCCGCGTGGAGTGGCTCGGCACGTTCTGGGGCCATGCCGTGGCCCCCTCCACGCCCATCCCCGATCTGAAGCTGCAGATCCAGGCCTGGCAGCACCAGTTCGCCGCCCTGTTCGGCGACGAAGCGCTGCAACGGGTGCGCGGCTTCTCGCCCCCGGAAATGGCCCTGCCCAACCATCCCGACACGCTCTTCGCCCTCGTGAAGGCGTTGCGCGAAAGCGGCTACCGCTGGCTGCTGGTGCAGGAGCACAGCGTCGAAAACCCCGACGGCTCCGGCCTCAGCCAGCCGCAGAAATACCTGCCCAACCAGCTCGTGGCCCGCAGCTCCCGCGGTGAGGTGGCCACGATCACCGCCCTGATCAAGACCCAGGGCTCCGACACCAAGCTGGTGGGCCAGATGCAGCCCTGCCACGAGGCGCTGACGCTCGATCGGCTTCCGCTCGGCAAGGCGCTGGTGCCGCCGCTGGTGAGCCAGATCGCCGATGGCGAGAACGGCGGCGTGATGATGAACGAGTTTCCGGCGGCGTTTCTGCAGGCCCACCGCATGCTGGCGGCGGGGGCGGGGGCGGGAGCGGGGGAGCCAACCACCGTGGCGCTCAACGGCAGCGAATACCTGGAGCTGCTAGAGGCCGCCGGCATCGGCGAGCCCGATCTGCCCGAAATCCAGGCGGTGCAGCAGCACCGGCTCTGGCAGGAGGTGGGCGACACGTCCGAGCCGGAGGTGGTGGCGGCGGCGATCGAGGAGCTGCGGGCCGCCGATCCGTCCTTCTCGAT
>JBIIJS010000069.1:0-12177 GCA_044233605.1 Cyanobium sp.
TCCAGTAGCGCGTCCAGTCGATCGCTTCGATCAGGCCTTCATGGCCGGCGGCCTGGCTCTGCACCCGCCGCACCGCCACGGTGACCATGCCGCAACCGCTGGCTTCGAGGCTTGCCTGCATCGCCGCAAGGGAGGGGTACTTGCCTGTGCCCGTCATCAGCCGGCTGCTGAAACTGCGACCGCCAATCCGCAGATCTCCGGTAGGGGTGGCATCCGCGGCGTGGTCGTCGGTGCCGTAGGGGGCGGCTGCGCTGTGGGTCACGGACGGCGGGGGTCGTGGTGGGGCTGGTTCCCCCTACTCTGGCGCTTCACATCTGTACTCCCGGGATGCCGCTGTCACCGCCTGTCTCCCGGCCATCCGGCCTGCCTCCTGTCGTCTGTCGGCCGCTTGCTGCGGCGGTGCTGCTGCCCCTGCTGATCACGATCACGCCGTCGGTGTCGGCTCAGGAGCCAGGCTCGGCGAGCGTTGATGCCCTCTTCCCCTACACCCCGCCGCAGGGTTCCCTGGCCCCCGATGGCGGCATCAGCGGCTCGGTTGAAACCTTCGATCCGGTCGCTCGCGCCGAGCTGATCGCCGTGAGGATCCCCCGCCAGTGGCGCGGCAGCTACCGCCCTTTCCTGATCGGTGCCTCTGTCCGACCGGTGCAGCTGGCGCTCGACTCGGTCGTCCCCAATGGCCAGATGGTGGTGCTGCGCGGTCGCATCGATATCGGTGGTGTCGAGAGTCCGGTGCAGGGCACGATCAATGCCAAATCGGATCAGCTCGACCTGCTGCTGCTGGCCGACACGATGCCCCCCGGCCTGGAGGCCGGCGGTTTCTTTCAAGGTCTGCAAGGGCCATCCCTGAGCGGCTGGCAGAGCAGTCGGCTCACCGATCCGGGCGGCCGCCTGCAGCTGATGCCAGGCCCAGCTCCCGCAAGCACCGGCTCCGGTCCAGCGATCCGCGGACTGTGGTGAAACCTCGGCCCGTGGCTTCAGGCCGCCTTGCCATCGCCTCCTGAGGCGTCCACGCCACTGCGACGCTCCAGTAACCGCAGTCGTTTGCGGGCGGTGGCGTTGCTGCTGTCGAGCTCAATCACGCGCTCGTAGAGCGCGCGAGCCTCCTCAGGCTTCTGCTGCTTCTCGAGGGCGTAGGCAAGGTTGTTGAGCGCCACCGGATAGTCGGCCCTTGCCTTGAGGGCTGACCGGTAATGGCGCACGGCGGGAGCGTATTTGTTCTGGGCGGCCAGGGAGAAACCGAGAGCGTTCTGAATCAGGGCCACGGCCTCATCAGGAGCCTGTTCGGCTTCGGCCCGACGCAGAGCCAGGCGCAGGTTGTCGGCGGCCTGGCCGTAGAGACGTTTGCGGAGCTGCACCGAACCCAGCTCATAGAGGCCTTCGGAATCCTGGGGGCCCCCTTGTCGACCACCCTCGCCCCCCAGGCGGGCGAGGGTGATTTCATCACGCCGCACCCGCAGGATCTGGCGGGCCACCACCACGGCAGCACCGCCCAGCAGAACGATCAAGCCGATCAGGTAGGCCTGGGGGAGAAGTTCACGCATCGGGGCGCGGCCTCAGGGCGGGGTAGCCGATCAACGGGCGGCGGACACCACGGTGGTGAAGCTGGCGGGATCGACCACCGCGAGCTGGGCGAGCATCTTGCGGTTGAGACGCACGTCGGCCTTCTTGAGGCCGCCGACCAGGCGGCTGTAGCTCGTGCCATTGAGGCGGGCCGCAGCGTTGATGCGGGCGATCCAGAGACGGCGGAAATCGCGCTTGCGGCGGCGTCGGTCGCGGTAGGCGTTGCAAAGCGCCTTCATCACCCGCTGATTGGCGGTACGGAAGAGGCTGCCGTTGCTCCCCCGGAAGCCCCGGGCAAGGCGGAGGATTTTGTTGCGGCGTTTCCGGGCGACGTTGCCCCTCTTGACGCGGGCCATGGAACGAACTCAGGGCAGAATGACGGTGGACGGAGCGGCGCCTGCGAAGCGACGCGGTGGGTTGTGCCGCCTGGGCGGCGGCTGCCGTACTCAGGCGTAGGGCAGCATCAAGGCGACGTTGTCGTGGTCGCGATCATCGACCACCGCCATCGTGCCGAGGTAGCGCTTGCGTTTGGGGCTCTTGTGATCGAGCAGGTGATTGTGGAAGGCGCGCCGGCGCATGAACTTGCCGGTGCCGGTGGCCTTGAACCGCTTGGCGGCCGCTTTGCGGGTCTTGAGCTTGGGCATCGATCGACTATGGCGCAGGCACGAAGGTCCAGAGTACGACGCGACAGTTCCCTCCTCCCACCAGTCTGTTCACCACCCAGCTGCCCATGCCCCCCTGTACGTTCGTGGCCCGTCCCCGCCCGCTGAGTGGCCTGCTGGCCGGCTCCTGCGTGCTGTTGGCGGGGGGCTGCAGGGCCGCCGACCTGCCGCCGCCGCCCGAGCCGGACGCTCCGCAATCCGTCCTGCACTGGCCGGTGCCGCCTCCGGCGCCACTCGCTGCCGCCGATCCTGTTCTCTGGGTGGCCCTGGCGGCCCGTCTCGCTCCGCAGGGGGGCGACGCCGTGGCGGCCGCCCCCCTGCGGTTGCGGGCCGCCACCGGGTCGCTCATCCTGATCGACGCCGCCGGTCGGCGCTTCAGCGCCCCGGAGCTTTCCCTGCACTGGCGCCGGCGGTCCCTGCCTGAGCCGCTGGCGGTGCGGCGCCGGGTGCAGGGCCCCTTCGCCAGTTTCGAGAGCGCTGAGCAGGCCGCCCGCGCCTGGCAGGCTCCGGCCGGGGCTGTGCGGATCGCCAGGCCCCGCGACTGGGAAGTCTGGGCTCCTCCGGAGGCGATCGCGCCGGAGGGAGTGAACACGCGCCTGATCGATCGGCGCGAGAGTGACGCCCTCGCCCTGGAGCTGCGGCGTGCCGATGGCACGGTGGCCCTGGAGGGACCGTTGCGGCTGGAGGCGCCCGGTGGTCTCATTTGGAAGGAGGGGGTGTACGGCGGCCCGTTCCGGCTGCAGAGCGACGCGCACGGCGGCTGGACCCTGCTCGAGAAGGTGCCGCTGGAGCGTTATCTCGAGGGCGTGGTGCCCCATGAGATCGGCTCCGGCTCCCCCCCGGCCGCCCTGGCGGCCCAGGCGGTGCTGGCCCGCACCTGGGCCGTGCGCAACCGCCACCGCTTCGTCGTCGACGGTTATCACCTCTGCGCCGACACCCAGTGCCAGGTCTACAGCGACCCTCGTCAGGCCAGTGCCCCGGTGCGTCAGGCGATCGCAGCCACCCGCCACCAGGTGCTGGCCTGGGAGAACGAACCCATCCATGCCGTTTATCACGCCACCAACGGCGGCGTGGCGGCCGCCCTCGATGAGGTCTGGGCTGCTGCCCCTCTCCCTTACCTGCAGGCCTTCGTCGACGGGCCACCCGCCTTCCAGGGTCGCTGGTCGCTGCCGCTGGCCCCCACCGCCCTGCCCTCCCTGCTTCAGGGAGGGCAGGCGGCCTACGGCAGCGACCACCCCAGGTTCCGCTGGCAGCGCCGTCTCACCGCAGCCGGCATCGCCGCGGCCCTTGGCGGCGACGCTGCGGCTGTGGGTACGGTGCAGAGGTTGGATGTGAAACAGCGGGGCCCCAGTGGCCGGGTGATGGTGCTGGAGATCGGCGGCAGCGCCGGCTCCGTGCAGTTGAACAAGGATGCGATCCGTCGCACCCTGCGTGATCTGCCCAGCACCCTGTTCACTGTCGCTCCGGCCGGTCCGGGTGCCTGGCTGGTGCAGGGCGGTGGCTTCGGCCATGGCGCTGGCCTCTCCCAGGCCGGAGCGATCGATCTCGGCCGCCGTGGCTGGAGCAGCGCCGAGATCCTGCGACGCTATTACCCGGGTACCAGCCTGCAGCCCCTGCGGGCCCTGGGGGAAGCCCCCTAGAGTTGCGCTCCCTCGGATCGGAGCCATGAACGCCGGCGGCCATGCCACCGATCGCCGCCGGCCCCGGGCTGCTCTCTTCTTGCTCGCCTGCACGGCCGCCGGCATAGCTCCCCACGCGCTTGGGCCGCTTCGCCTTCTGCCGGCCAGCCTGCTCGCTCTGGCGCTGGGGGGGTATGGGTTGCGCACGGTGTTGCGCGGTCTGCGGGCCGCTGCCGCAGCGCCAGCCTTTTCCACGGAGCCCACCAGCCTGGAAGCGTCGGCCGGAGATGGGGTGGCGGCGGTGGATGTGGTGGTGGCCGCCCGCGATGAGCAGGCCGTGATCGCCCGGCTCGTCGAGCGGGTCCTTGCCCTGCGCTGGCCCTCGGAGGAGTTGCGGCTGTGGGTGATCGACGACGGCAGTGAAGATCGCACGCCGGAGGAGCTCGCCGCACTTAGCGGCCGCTTCCCCCAGCTGCACGTGCTGCGCAGGCCCCGCGATGCCGGAGGCGGCAAGTCGGGAGCTCTCAACCTCGTGCTGCCGGAGCTGCAGGGCCGCTGGCTGATGGTGCTGGATGCTGACGCCGATCTGCAGCCCGACACCCTCGAGCGGCTCATTCCCCGGGCCGAGGCCGGTGGCTGGGCTGCCGTGCAGCTCCGCAAGGCCGTGGTCAATCCCGACGACAACCTGCTCACCCGTGCCCAGGCCATGGAGATGGCCTTCGATGCCGTGATCCAGGAGGGCCGGCTGGCCGGCGGCGGCGTGGGTGAGCTGCGCGGCAACGGTCAGCTGCTGCGCCGTGATGCGGTGCTCGCCTGCGGTGGTTTCAATGAGGCCACGGTCACCGATGATCTTGATCTGAGCCTGCGCCTGCTGCTCGACGGTCGGCCGATCAGCCTGCTCTGGGATCCACCGGTGGGGGAGGAGGCGGTGCTCAGCCTCGGTGCCCTCTGGCGCCAGCGTCAGCGCTGGGCCGAGGGCGGCCTGCAGCGCTTCCTTGATTACGGCCTCGGCCTGGGCAACGCCCGTCTCAGCCGGGCCCAGAAGCTTGATGGCCTCTGTTTCTTCCTTCTCCAGTACGTCATGCCGGTGCTGGCGGCCGCCGATCTGGTTGCCGTGCCGCTCACCCGCACGCCGCCTGTGATGTGGCCGTTCTCGATCGTGCCTCTGGCCCTCTCCGGCCTGGCGATCCGCGGCGGCTGCCGTCGTGGCGGTGAGGGCCCGCCGCTGCCCGCCGTCACCCCCTTCAACCTCGCCCTGGGAATTCTCTATCTCGTCCACTGGTTCCTGGTGATTCCCTGGGTCTGCGCGCGCATGGCCCTGCTGCCCAAGCGGCTGGTCTGGGCCAAGACCAGCCACCTCGGCCACATCGACGACATCCCCCCTCCAGGGGGTGAGGATGGCGAGTTGGTTTCCGAAGCCGAGGCGGAACTGGCGGCCGGCGGTGGCCAGGCCTGAAATCAGGCCACTTCGTCGATGGGTTCCTGAACCACGTCTCCGTTGAAGAAATCGGCCAGACGTCGCGCCTGCTCCTCCAGGGCTGTGGTGGTGGGTACCGCAGGGGGGGAGGCCACGGCTGCAGGGGGGGGACTGCTGGGAGGGGGGGGCTGGGCCGGCCTGGTGGGGGCAGCCGGCGGCGCGGGGGCGGCCTGGGCGGCCGGCGGGGGGGCTGATGGTGGTGCGGCTTCTCCGCCGGTCTCCAGCACGAGCTGGCGGCTGCCGCCCAGGGCGGAGGCCACCGCCTTCTCCAGCAGGGGCAGCCGGCTCTGCACCATCGCGGCCCAGGTGCCGGCCACCTGAACCACCGCCCGTCGCTCATCAAGGCGCACAAGCCGGGCCTGCTGCGAGAGCAGCATGCGCGTCGACGGCAGCTCCAGCCCGGCCAGGATCTGCTGCCAGAGTTCCGCCAGATCGGGGGTCGGAAGCGCGGCCGCTACCGGTGCATCCCGCTGCGGCTCCGGCTCCCGTTCCGGTGGTGGTGGTGGCACGGGCACGGGGGCGGCTGTGGGGGCCGGCGTTGAACTGGCGGCGGCAGGGCCCGGGATGGCCACAGGAGCCTGCAGGGGCGTGGCAGGCGCCACCGGCGCCGCCTGGGGTTCGGCCAGCAGGCCGAGCAACAGCACCTCGAGCCACAGCCGCGGTTGCACGCTCAGCCGCAGCTGCTGTTCGCTACCGCGCAGCTGGGCCTGCCAGTGCAGCAGCCGCGCCTTGCCGATGCGTCGCGCCAGCTCCGGCAAGCGTGGCCTCAGCTGGGGCGAGACGGAGGTGAGCTCGAGGCGTCCGGGGGCCACCCCTGCCAGCAGCAGGTCGCGCAGCAGGCTGGCCAGACCCTGGAGCACCGCCCCCGGTTCGCGCCCCCGCTCCAGCAGGCCGCGACTCGCTTCGACCACGGCCAGCGGTTCAGCGTCGGCCATTGCCTCCGCCAGCACCAGCAGCTCCTGTTCCGGCACTGCCCCCAGCAGTTCCCATACGGCGATCGCTTCGATCGGGGCCGGCAGCAGGCTGAGCTGATCAAGCAGGCTCTCGGCGTCGCGCAGGCCCCCCTGGGCGCGCTGAGCCACCACGGCGAGGGCCTCGGCCGTGACGCCGATCTCTTCCTGCTCGCTGATCCAGCGCAGGTGCGATTCCATCGCCTCGAGGGGGATGCGCCGGAAATCAAAGCGCTGGCAGCGGCTCAGGATCGTGGGCAGCACCCGCTGCGGATCGGTGGTGGCCAGCACGAACACCACCCGCGGCGGCGGTTCCTCCAGCGTCTTGAGCAGGGCGTTGAAGGCCGCCGTCGAGAGCATGTGGCACTCATCGATCACGTACACCTTCCAGCGGGCCTGCACCGGTGCGAAGCGGGAGCGCTCGATCAGCTCGCGGATGTTGTCGACGCCGGTGTTGGAGGCGGCATCGATCTCGATCACGTCGAGGGCGTTGCCGGCGGCGATCGCCGTGCACAGCGCGCACGTTCCGCAGGGTTCCGGCGTCGGGCCGTCGACGGCGACGCAGTTGAGCGAGCGCGCCAGGATGCGGGCACTGGAGGTCTTGCCGGTGCCGCGCGGCCCGCTGAACAGATAGGCAGGCGCGATTCGGCCGGTGCGCAGGGCGTTGGAGAGGGTAGTGGCGATCGCTTCCTGGCCCACGAGCTGGTCGAAGCGCTGCGGCCGGTACTTGTGGTGGAGGGGCTGGTAGGCCTGGCCCATGCGCGGCGGGTGCGGGGCCGCCTCGCCAGGGCGGGACGGGCAAGGTAGGCAGATCAGGTTACCGGCCTTCGCCGGGCTCGAGCATGCGCTCCAGGCGGGCTTCCAGCTCCTCCACCTGGCTGAGCTGGTCTGCGAGCCCCTGGGCCGCCTGGCGCAGCTGCAGGAACTGGCGATCGGCGCTGCCCGCTTCTCCGCCCCAGCGCAGCTCTGCCCGGGCCAGCTCCTCCTCCAGCCGTTCCTGCAGCGAGCGGCGCAACCCGTCGAGCTGCTCGATTGTGCGCAGAGCCAGATCGCGGCCCTTCTCCAGATGCTGCTCGTCGATCCCCTGGCGCAACAGCACCCGGGCGCCGGTGAGCAGGGCCGCCGGCACGAACTGGCCCAGGGCCAGGGCGCCAAGGCTGCCGGAGTGCAGCCAGTCCTCCACCTGGGAGCTGCGGTGACGGCCGGTCTTGCACCAGTGGGCGAAGTGCTCGCAGTTGTTGAACAGCAAGTTGTAGTTCTTCTCCCCCAGCCGGCCCATCGCCCGGCGCAGCGTCACCCCCGGCGGTGAGCAGCTTCCCTGCGGATACTCCACCGCCGTGATCGGCTGGCCGCGGCTGAAGTCATCGCGCAGGCTGCGCAGGATCTCGCGGCCCTCGAGGTAGTGGGCCACCGTGCCATCACCCAGGTCGATGCCGTGGTGCATGAACAGCCCGTGCTGGCGGGGGGCCTGCAGATGGTCGGCGGCGGTCACGTCGCGGTGGGCGGGCGCATCGAGCTTCGCGCCATTCCGGCCCTGACGAAGGTGAGGATTGCCCGACCACCCGGTCTCCGACCGATGTGGTGCGATGCTTGTTATGCGCTGGCCTGGGCGTCTTCGGGTTCGTCGCGCTGGCCGCCGGGGATCGGCACGACCGTGGCGCGGCTGCGCTGCTCCACCAGGTCGCGGGTGATCGTGAAGTTCTTGATGTCGCGCCGCGAAGGGAGGTCGTACATCACATCGAGCATCAACTCCTCCACGATGCCGCGCAGGGCGCGTGCACCGGTCTTGCGGCGGTGGGCCTCGATCGCGATCGCCTCGACGGCGCCGGCTTCAAAGTCGAGGCGCACGTCGTCCATGCTCATCAGCGTCTGGAACTGCTTGACCAGCGCGTCGCGCGGCTCGGTGAGGATCGCCTCGAGGGCCTGGGTGTCGAGCGGTTCGAGCACGGCGGTGACCGGCAGCCGGCCGATGAATTCCGGGATCAGGCCGTAGCGCACCAGGTCGTCGGGTTCGAGATGACGCAGCACCTCCGCCGCATGGCGCTCCCTGGCACCGCGGACCCGGGCGGGGGCGTCGCCGGCGGGTAGGAAGCCGATGCTGTTGCGGCCCATGCGCTTCTGCACGACGTCTTCGAGGCCCACGAAGGCGCCGCCACAGATGAACAGGATCTGGCTGGTGTCGATCTGGATGCAGTCCTGGTAGGGATGCTTGCGGCCTCCCTGGGGCGGCACGTTGGCCACGGTGCCCTCGAGCATCTTGAGCAGGGCCTGCTGCACGCCCTCGCCCGAGACGTCGCGCGTGATCGAGGGATTTTCGCTCTTGCGGGCGATCTTGTCGATCTCGTCGATGTAGATGATGCCGCGCTGGGCCTGCTCCACATCCAGCTCAGCCTTCTGCAACAGACGCAGCAGGATGTTCTCCACGTCTTCGCCCACGTAACCTGCCTCGGTGAGGGTGGTGGCGTCGGCCACCGCGAAGGGCACGTCGAGGAGTTCGGCCAGGGACTGGGCCAGCAGGGTCTTGCCGCAGCCGGTGGGGCCGATCAGCAGGATGTTGCTCTTGTGCAGGCGGGTGGCCGTCTGATCGGTCTCGCCCTTGCCATCGCCCTGCCAGGCCAGGCGCTTGTAGTGGTTGTACACCGCCACCGACAGGACCTTCTTGGCCTCCTCCTGGCCCACCACTTGTTCGTCGAGGAACGACTTGATCTGCTGGGGCTTGGGAATCGAGGCGAGGGTGGGGGCGGGTTTGGAACTCTTCTTGGCCGGCTGGCGCCGGCCATGCTCAGTGCTGTGACGCGGGCTCTGGCCGCCGGAGCCCTGGCCTTCGACCAGTTCTTCATCAAGGATCTCGTTGCAGAGATCGATGCATTCGTCGCAGATATAGACCCCTGGACCGGCGATCAGCTTGCGCACCTGTTCCTGGGACTTGCCGCAGAAGGAGCACTTCAGGTGGGCATCAAACTTGGCCATCGGCGGGAACGGGGCGGCTGGGAACGTCCTGGGGGCGGCGGGAACGGGATGGCCTGGTTCCCACGATGGGCGTGAACCGGGGGTGGGTCTCGATCCTTAAGGATGAAACCGGAGCCACCGGCGGCCGGAATCAGCCGTCGGTGCCCATGGAGGTGGGAGCGGTGTCGGTGACGACCCGGTCAATCAGTCCGTATTCAACCGCCTCCGAGGGCGAAAGGAAGTAGTCGCGGTCGGTGTCTTCGGCAATTTTTTCAAGCGGCTGGCCGGTGTGCTCGGCCATCAGACCGTTAAGGGTGTCCTTGAGGTAGAGGATCTCCCTGGCCTGGATCTCGATGTCAACCGCCTGGCCCTGGGCGCCGCCGAGGGGCTGGTGGATCATGATGCGGGCGTTAGGCAGGGCCAACCGTTTGCCCCGGGTGCCGCCCGAGAGCAGAAAGGCCCCCATGCTGGCCGCCAGGCCGTAACAGATGGTCACCACATCCGGGGCCACCTGCTGCATGGTGTCGTAGATCGCCAGACCGGCGGTCACGGAACCGCCCGGAGAGTTGATGTAGATCTGGATGTCCTTCTCCGGGTCTTCGGCCTCAAGGAACAGCAGCTGGGCCACCAGGGCGTCGGCCACCTGGTCGTCGATGCCGGAGCCAAGGAAGATGATGCGCTCGCGCAGCAGGCGGGAATAGATATCGAAGGCCCGTTCGCCCCGGCCCGACTGCTCCACCACCGTTGGCAGCACACCCGGCGCCGCCCAAGGCGAGGTACCGCTCCAGTGGCAGTGGATCGGATGCCGACGGAGGCTGCCAGGCCCCGGGAGGGAGGGCCCGGGATCAGCAGAGAAGACTTCGTTCACGCAGGCGCGGCCCTGGACCGGGATACTGACATCAATCTATGGGCCAGGCTGCGACTGCTGCAGGCGTGCCGCCCTCAGTTGGATTCAGGTGCCGTTGACGGCTTGGCGGTGAGCGTGCAATGGCCTTCGAGCCAGGCGAGCAGCTTGTCGCGCAGCAGGTCGTCGGCCACGGCCAGGCGCAGGCGTTCCGGGTCGATCCGGGCGGTGTCGCTGAGGCCCCTGCGCACCTCCTCCAGTTTCGTTTCGATTTCCTCGGCCGCCACCTCAATGGATTCGGCAGCCGCCAGGGCTTTCAGGGCAAGGCTTCGGCGCAGGCGCTGCTCGGCCTCGGGGCGGGAGGTGTCCATCAGGCTGCGCACCAGATCCGGCGTGAACAGCTTGCGCACGTCCATTCCCTGCTGGGCGATCTGGCCGGCGGTCTGCTCGACCAGGTTGCGCACCTCCTGCTGCACCAGGGTTTCCGGCAGTTCCACCTCCAGCTGTTCCACCAGCGCCGCCAGCAGGGCGTCGTTGCGGCTTTCCTTCCGACGCCGCTCGCCGTCCTCGCGCAGGCGCTTCTCCAGATCGGCGCGGAGCTCGGCCAGGGTCTCCTTGTCACCGGCCTGCCGTGCGAAGTCGTCGTCGAGTGGGGGCAGCTCGCGGGTCTTGAGTTCGATCAGGGTGATCGAGAACTCAGCCTTGCGGCCCGCGGCCTCTTCCTGGGGATACGACTCGGGGAAGACGCAGGAGACCGTGGCGGTCTGACCCGGTTTCATGCCGATGATCCCCTCGACGAAGCCGGGGATCATGCGGCTCTCCTCCAGTTCCACCTCCATTCCGTCGCTGCTGCCGCCGCTGATCGGCTCGCCGCTGTCGCTGTACGTGCCACTGAAGCTCACCTGGGCGACGTCGCCGCTGGCGGCGGCCCGGTCGTCCACCGGCACCAGGGTGGCCAGTTGGCGGCGTGACTGCTCCAGCAGCTCATCGACGCGGGCAGGATTGAAGGTTTCCTCCTCCACCTCGGCGCTGAGGTCGCGCGTGCTCCGCAGTTTCGGGGTCGGCTCCACGTCGAGCTCCAGGGTGAAGCTCAGCTCCCGGCCCGGCTCGAAGCGCTCCAGCACCGCTTCGAAGCCCTCGTTCAGCTCCGGCCGGCCGAGGGCGGCGATCTCCACCTGGCCGAGGGCCTCACGGAAGGCGCTGTCGACCAGGTCTTCGAGGGCGGTGGCGCGGATCCGCAGCGGGCCGATCTGCTGCAGCAGCACCGGCCGGGGCACCTTGCCCTTGCGGAAGCCCGGCAGCCGCACGCTGCGACTCAGTTTCAGCAGCGCCGCCTCGTAGCTGGCCCGGCAGCGGTCGCCCGCCACGGACACCTCCAGGGCCATCCGGCTGTTGGGGCGCTCCGAGGTGCTCACACGGACACTGCCGGTGGCCTCGTCGCTGGAGAGACTGCCGTCGGCCTGGGCCGGAGATGCGGTGGGGGAGCTGGAGCTGGCGGCAGGACTCATGGGGCGGCGTTGCGGAGGCGGAGCACCCCCCGATCCTAGAAACTGGCCGATCCGGGGCTCCGCCGCGTATTCTTCGACCGACGCAGAAGCAGGTCATAGTCAGCAGCCAAGAGTTTCCGTCCCCATTCCGTCCCGTTGACCGCCGCCCCTCCCTCCAGCGCCCCCACCACCCAGAGCCTGTCGGCTGCCGTACTGCCCCGCCGCCCCCTGCGGGTGGCGATTCTTGGCGCCACCGGCGCCGTGGGTCAGGAGCTGATCGCCCTGCTCGCCGAACGTCGTTTCCCGATCGCCGAGCTGATTCCGCTGGCCTCGCCCCGCTCGGCCGGATCCCGTCTCGACTGGCAGGGCCAGCAGCTGACGGTGCGGCCGGTCGAGGCCTCCGCCTTTGAAGGCCTCGACTTGGTGCTGGCTTCCGCGGGCGGCTCCATCTCGCGCGAGTGGGCGCCGGCGGCCGTAGCCGTCGGCGCGGTGGTGATCGACAACTCCAGCGCCTTCCGCATGGACCCGGCGGTGCCGCTGGTGGTGCCCGAGGTGAATCCCGGAGCCGCCTTCTCCCACCGGGGCATCATCGCCAATCCCAACTGCACCACGATCCTGCTCAGCCTGGC
>JBIIJS010000034.1:0-17419 GCA_044233605.1 Cyanobium sp.
GTCAGCACCTACCAGTCGGCCAGCGGCGCCGGCGCCCGGGCGATGGAGGAGCTGCGCAGCCTCAGCCGCACGGTGCTGGAGGGGGGGGACCCGGTGAGCGAGGTGCTGCCCCACTCGCTGGCCTTCAATCTGTTCCTGCACAACTCGCCGCTCCAGCCCAGCGGCTACTGCGAGGAGGAGTTGAAGATGCTGCACGAGACGCGCAAGATCATGGATCTGCCCGATCTGCGCCTCTCAGCAACCTGTGTGCGGGTGCCGGTGCTCCGGGCCCATTCCGAGGCGGTCAACATCGAGTTTCACGAGCCCTTCCCCGTCGAGGAGGCCCGCACGATCCTGGCGGCGGCACCGGGCGTGGAGCTCATCGATCACTGGGAGAGCCAACGCTTCCCGATGCCCACCGACGTGACCGGCCGCGATCCGGTGGCCGTGGGCCGCATCCGCCAGGACCTCAGCGAACCAAACGCCCTCGAGCTGTGGCTGTGCGGCGACCAGATCCGCAAGGGTGCCGCCCTCAACGCCATCCAGATCGCCGAACTGCTGATCCAGGGTCCTGATGCCGCTGCGGCCGGGGGTGCGGATTGAAGGAGGCCATCCCGGCACCCCCCTTCGGCCGGGTGCTTACCGCCATGGTGACGCCCTTCGCCGCAGATGGTTCTGTTGATCTCGATCTCGCGGTGCGGCTGGCTGTTCATCTGGTGGATCACGGCTCCGATGGCCTGGTGCTGTGTGGCACCACCGGCGAATCGCCCACCCTCAGCTGGCAGGAACAGCATGAGCTGTTCCGGGCGGTGCGCTCGGCGCTGGGCGGCCGGGCCCGGCTGCTCGCCGGCAGCGGCAGCAACTGCACCGCTGAAGCGGTGGAGGCCACCGCGGAGGCGGCCCGCCTTGGCGCCGACGGTGCCCTGGTGGTGGTGCCTTACTACAACCGACCGCCCCAGGAGGGCCTCGAGGCCCATTTCCGGGCCGTTGCCGCAGCGGCCGATGAGCTGCCGCTGATGCTTTACAACATCCCAGGCCGCACCGGCTGCAGCCTGGCGCCCGAAACCACCGCCCGGCTGCTGGATCTGCCCGGCATCGTCAGTTTCAAGGCGGCCAGCGGCAGCACCGAGGAGGTGAGCCAGTTGCGGGCCCTCTGCGGCGACCGGCTGGCGATCTACAGCGGCGATGACGCCCTCACCCTGCCGATGCTGGCGGTGGGTGCCGTTGGTGTGGTGAGCGTCGCCAGCCATCTGGTGGGTGCCGAGATCCAGGCGCTGGTGCAGGCCTTCCTGGCCGGTGACACCGCCACCGCCCTGCAGCTGCATCAGCGGTTGCTGCCGCTGTTCAAGGGCCTCTTCTGCACCACCAACCCGATCCCCGTCAAAGCGGCCCTGGAGCTGACGGGATGGCCGGTGGGCGCCCCCCGACTTCCCCTCGTTTCCGCTGACAGCGACGTGCGCCAACGCCTCAGTTCGATTCTCGCCGCCCTGCGTCCCACCTGACGCCAAGGCCCGCGCCCTACACTCTCTGCATCAGCGTCAAAAGTTCTGATTCCTAATTTCTTCTTTCCTAGATGAACAATCAACACGAGATTTCCCGTCACAGCGGCTCCAACGGCAATGGTGCCGCCTCCCGCCAGCCCTGCCTGAAAGTCATCCCCCTCGGTGGTCTGCACGAGATCGGCAAGAACACCTGCGTTTTTGAATATGGCGATGACCTGATGCTGGTTGATGCCGGCCTCGCCTTCCCGAGCGATGGCATGCATGGCGTCAATGTGGTGCTGCCCGACACCAGCTACCTGCGTGAAAATCAGAAACGTATCCGTGGCATGATCGTTACCCATGGCCACGAAGATCATATCGGCGGCATTCCTCATCACCTCAAGAACTTCAACATTCCCGTGATCTATGGCCCGCGTCTGGCCATGTCGATGCTGCAGGGAAAGATGGAGGAAGCAGGTGTCACCGACCGCACCACCATCCAGACGGTGGGCCCACGCGATGTGGTGAAGGTAGGTCAGCATTTTTCGGTGGAGTTCATCCGCAACACCCACTCGATGGCCGATAGCTTTTCGTTAGCTATTACCACCCCGGTTGGTGTGATCGTATTTACGGGTGACTTCAAGTTCGATCACACGCCTGTAGACGGGGAGTATTTTGATATCCAGAGGCTTGCCCATTACGGTGAGAAAGGTGTGCTCTGTCTGTTCAGTGATTCCACCAATGCTGAGGTGTCCGGTTTCACGCCCCCCGAGCGTTCAGTATTTCCCAATCTTGATCGCCACATCTCCCAGGCCGAAGGTCGGGTGATCATCACCACCTTCGCCAGCTCGGTGCACCGAGTGTCGATGATTTTGGAGCTGGCTCTCAAGAACGGCCGCAAGGTGGGCCTGCTTGGTCGTTCGATGCTCAACGTGATCGCCAAAGCGCGCGAGCTCGGTTACATGCGCTGCCCCGACGACCTCTTCGTGCCCATCAAGCAGATCCGCGACCTGCCCGACCGGGAAACCCTCCTTTTGATGACCGGCAGCCAGGGTGAGCCCCTCGCTGCCCTGAGTCGTATCTCTCGCGGCGACCATCCGCAGGTGCAGGTGAAGTCCAGCGACACCATCATCTTTTCGGCTAGCCCGATTCCGGGCAACACCATTTCGGTGGTCAACACAATCGACCGGTTGATGATGCTGGGCGCCAAGGTGGTGTATGGGAAGGGCGAAGGTATCCATGTCTCCGGTCACGGTTGCCAGGAGGATCAGAAGCTGATGCTCGCGATCACCCGGCCCAAATTCTTTGTGCCCGTGCATGGTGAGCACCGCATGCTCGTGGCTCATTCCCGCACCGGTCAGTCGATGGGCATTCCAGCCGACCACACCCTGATCATCGATAACGGCGATGTGGTGGAGCTCACGCCCGATTCGATCCGCAAGGGTGAGCCGGTCAAGTCGGGCATCGAACTGCTCGACGCCTCGCGCAACGGCATCGTCGATGCCCGCGTGCTCAAGGAGCGTCAGCAGCTGGCTGAAGACGGTGTGATCACTCTGCTCGCGGTGATCAGTACCGATGGCGTGATGGCGGCGCCGCCGAGGGTCAACCTGCGCGGCGTGGTCACCACCGCGGATCCCCGCAAGCTCTCCATCTGGTCGGAGCGGGAGATCGGCTGGGTGCTGGAGAATCGCTGGAACCAGCTCTGCCGCAGCAGCGGTGGCAAGGCCCCCGACATCGACTGGGTGGGCGTGCAGAGGGAGGTGGAGAACGGCCTGCAGAGGCGCCTGCGCCGGGAGCTCCAGGTGGATCCGTTGATCATCTGCCTTGTGCAGCCTGCTCCGGCCGGTACTCCCGCCTACAAGGGCCGTGCCGACGCAGAGCCCGACTCCCGCCCGGCCCCTCGGGGTCGCCGCGAGAGCGGTCGACCCGCCGCTGCGCCCCTGCGTCAGGCAGGCCCATTGGCAGCCGCCGCTGCCGCAGTCACCGCAGCTCCGGCAGCGGTGATTCGTACCGTTCGCTCTGCTGAGTCTGTTCAGGAGATCGAACCGGACGGCCGCACCCGCCGCCGCCGCTCCGCCGCCGCCGCCCGCTGAACAGCGGCTGGCTGAGTTTCTAGTTGATCACCACCCGGAGCATGCCCTGCAGCAGCTCCGGATCCTCCTCAAAGCCGGGATCCAGCGCCGGGATCCCTTCCTCCTTGGATATCTTCAGAGCTGACGGGTCGGCCATGGTTCTGGTTTCCGTCAGTTCGTATTCCTCCACGAGGGAGGGGTCAGCCTGATGGACCTCGATCAGTTCAGGCTCCTCGATCACATCCGGAATCAGGGAGGAGGTGCTCTCTTCGGCTGGGGGAGCGCTGGGCTGCTCAGGCTCTTTCATCAGCCAGGGCATAACCGGTTGCACTGTGGTCGTTGTGCCATCCATTGCCATGCCAAGGGCTTCAAGCGACTCGCGCAGGCTGGGTCCGTCGCCATCCTCGAGGGGATCGGCCACCGGCTGGGGCAGCTGTTCCAGGTTTGCTGTCGGGGTGGTTGCCGGCATGACCGATGCCGACGGTTGCTCGTTAGGCGCAGTCTGAGGCTCGCGCTGCAGCGGTAGGTTGCATTGCTGCAGCCCCTGATCGGCGATCTGACGCAGGGATGGTCCGGCCTTGCTTGCCAGCACGGCGCGATAGAGATCCTCCGCCGCGTTCCGGTCGCCATAGCCATACAGGTGGGTGTGCGCCATCAGCAGCTGCAGTCGCTGACGCAGCTCGAGGTCGTCGGCCTCGAGGCTGGTGAGCAGGGCCCTGCCCTGCTCGAGCACCTCGGGCCAGCGGTCATCCACGTAGGCCTTTTCAATGGCTGCGTAGAGCCGGGCGTGATCCTCTGGGTGGTTGGCCGCAGCGTCGGCGTACTCAGCCATGGTGGTGGGGACGAACCAGAACCAGTGTGCTGGGTTCCCAGCGCAGCTGCCATCCTTCGGCCAGATCCATGCGGCCCGGCCCCCGCGCCGGCGGCAGGGCCGCCAGCATCTGGTTCAGTGGCTCACTGGCCAGGCTGCGGCCCCAGTGGCAACGGAGCCAGTGCTGCAGCAGAATTCGCTGGCTGGCAGGGGTCTGGGAGGCCAGTCTGCGCCTGCACAGGGCTGCCGCGGCATCGCCGGGGGGCGGAAGGATCAGTGCCTCAAGGGCGAGGCTCAGCAGTTCGTCGCCGCTGTCGGAGTCCTGGGCCAGCCGATCGGCCAGGGTGCTGATCCGGCGGCTGGCGCCGGGGTGCAGCTCCTCCAGCACGGGCAGCACCTCGGAGCGCACCCGGTTGCGCGCATGGCGCGGGTCGTCGTTGCCAGGATCCAGCCATACCGGCAGGCCGAGGCCGCAGCAGATCCTTGCCGTGTCGGCGCGGCTGAACAGCAGCAGCGGCCGTACCAGCGCTGGTGAGGGCAATCCGATCTGCAGCGGGCGGCTGGCGCGCAGGCTGGCCAGGCCGCGCAGGTGGCTGCCGCGGGCAAGGTTGAGCAGCACCGTCTCGGCTCGGTCGCTGGCGGTATGGCCGGTGGCCACGCGGTCGCAGTCCAGCCGCCCCGCCTCCCGGGCCAGGCATGCGTAGCGCCATTGCCGTGCCCCGGTCTCCCCAGCGGCTATTTCAGGGGCCTGCTCAATGCGCAGTTCCAGCCCACGTTCTGCGGCCCAGCCCGCCAGCTCCCAGGCCTGCCGGGTTGATTCCGTCCGCCAGCGGTGATCGCCGTGCCAGAGCTGCAGGCGCCAGTGGTGCAGGCGGCCCAGGTCGTCGAGCAGGGCCGCCAGGGCCATTGAGTCCTGCCCGCCGGAGACCGCCAGCAGCAGCGAGCTGCCGGCTGGCAGCAGGCTGGGCTCGCGGAGCAGCCAACGGTGCAGCCGAAGGTGGTCGCGGCTCCAGGCCCTGGATGGGAGAATCACAGCACCGATGCCTCCTCCGACGACATGTCGCGCCTTTCCAGCCTGCCCCCCGCCCTGCAGCGCGCGCTCGCCGGGCGCCGCCTGCTCAAGGTGATCGCTGGCCTGAGCAACTTCGACGCCGTTTCGGTGCGCCGCATCGCCGCTGCCGCGGCTGCCGGCGGGGCCGACCTGATCGACATCGCCTGTGAGCCCTCCCTGGTGGCGGCGGTGCGTGAGCTGGCGCCGTCCCTGCCCATCTGCGTTTCGGCGGTGGATCCGGAGCTGTTCCCTGCCGCCGTCGCCGCCGGCGCCGCAATCATGGAGATCGGCAACTTCGACAGCTTCTACCCCAAGGGCCGCATCTTCGGTGCCGCTGAAGTGCTGGAGCTCACCCGCCGCACCCGCGCCCTGCTGCCGGAGGTGGTGCTCTCGGTGACCGTGCCGCATGTGCTGCCCCTCGATCAGCAGGAGCAGCTGGCGGTGGATCTGGTGGCCGCCGGCGCCGACCTCATCCAGACCGAGGGAGGCACCGCGGCCCGTCCGTTCAGCGCCGGCAGTCTCGGCCTGATCGAAAAGGCGGCCCCTACCCTGGCCGCCGCCCATGGCATCAGCGGCGCCCTGGCCGCGGCCGGTCGGCCGGCACCGGTGCTGTGTGCCTCCGGCCTCTCGGCCGTCACCGTGCCGATGGCGATTGCCGCCGGTGCCGCTGGCGTGGGCGTGGGCTCGGCGGTCAACCGACTCAGCGATGAGCTGGCGATGGTGGCCGTGGTCCGCAGCCTGCGCGAGGCCCTGGCACCGAAGGTTGTCCACCACGAACAACCTGCCTAGGCTGGAAACCTTCCGCATTCCCTTTCGATGGCCAACAGTCTGGTCTGGTTGCTCCAGTGGCCGATCCGTGCGCTGATCCTCCTGCTGGTCTCCCGACTTCCGCTGGGCGTGGAGATGGCCAGTTTCCAGATCTCCCTGATCTCCGCCATCGTGATCGGCCTGCTCGGCACCGTGCTGATCTGGCCTTTGAAGTTCATTTTGGCTCCGATCTGGGCGATCACCTCCCTCGGTGGTGTGATCAGTCCGGTTTCGTTTCTGTTCAACTGGCTGATCACGATCTTCCTGTTCGGCCTGGCTGCCTGGTTGATTCAGGGCTTCCGCCTGCGCAACGGCCTGCTCAGCGCAGTGCTCGGTGCGCTTGTGTACAGCGTGTTGAGCACGATCGCCCTGCAGGCCCTCGGCCTTGACGTGCCCCTCACCCGGGCTATGGCTTTGATCAGCGGATTACCCGCCTGAAGCCGCGCAGGCTGGGCCTGAGGCATCCACAATGGGCTGATGCCCTTCCAGCTCCAGGCCCCCTATTCGCCCCAGGGCGACCAGCCCACCGCGATCGAGGCCCTGACTGGCGGCGTTGATCGCGGTGAGCGCTATCAGACCCTGCTGGGTGCCACCGGCACCGGCAAGACGTTCACGATCGCCAACGTGATCGCCCGCACCGGGCGGCCCACCCTGGTGCTGGCCCACAACAAGACCCTGGCGGCCCAGCTGTGCAATGAGCTGCGCGAGTTCTTCCCGAACAACGCGGTTGAGTACTTCATCTCCTACTACGACTATTACCAGCCGGAGGCCTATGTGCCGGTTTCCGATACCTACATCGCCAAAACCGCGTCGATCAACGAGGAGATCGACATGTTGCGCCATTCCGCCACCCGTTCTTTGTTTGAGCGCAACGATGTGATCGTTGTTGCCTCGATCAGCTGCATCTACGGCCTCGGCATTCCCAGTGAGTATCTCAAAGCAGCAGTAAAGTTTCAGGTAGGCGACACGCTCAACCTGCGCGGCTCTCTGCGTGAGCTGGTGAACAACCAATATTCACGTAACGATGTGGAGATCTCCCGTGGCCGTTTCCGCGTGCGCGGCGATGTGCTGGAGATCGGCCCTGCTTATGAAGACCGGCTGGTGCGGATCGAGCTGTTCGGCGACGAGGTGGAGGCGATCCGTTATGTGGACCCCACCAGCGGTGAGATCCTGCAGAGCTTGGAGAGCATCAACATTTATCCTGCCAAGCACTTCGTGACCCCGAAGGAGCGGCTCGAGGAGGCCATCAGAGAGATCCGCGCTGAACTGCGCGAGCGTCTCGAGCAACTCAACAGCCAGGGCAGGCTGTTGGAGGCCCAACGCCTCGAGCAGCGCACCACCTATGACCTCGAGATGCTCGAGCAGGTGGGCTACTGCAACGGTGTGGAGAATTACGCCCGCCACCTGGCCGGCCGCCCCGCCGGCACGCCGCCTGAGTGCCTGATCGACTATTTCCCCGACGACTGGTTGCTGGTGGTGGATGAAAGCCACGTCACCTGCAGCCAGTTGCAGGCGATGTACAACGGCGACCAGAGTCGTAAGCAGGTGCTGATCGAGCACGGTTTCAGGCTGCCGAGTGCGGCCGACAACCGGCCGCTCAAGGGGGAGGAGTTCTGGGAAAAGGCGCGTCAGAGCATCTTCGTGAGCGCTACGCCGGGCACCTGGGAGATGGCCCAGAGCCAGGGGCAGGTGGTGGAGCAGGTGATCCGACCCACCGGCGTTCTCGATCCGGTGGTGGAGGTGCGGCCCACCGACGGCCAGGTCGACGACCTTCTCGGCGAGATCCGCATCCGGTCTGAGAAGCAGGAGCGCGTGCTGGTGACCACGCTCACCAAGCGCATGGCGGAAGACCTCAGCGATTATCTGGCTGAGAACGGCGTGCGGGTGCGTTATCTGCACTCGGAGATTCACTCGATCGAGCGGATCGAGATCATCCAGGACCTGCGCAATGGCGAATACGATGTGCTGGTGGGCGTGAACCTGCTGCGCGAGGGTCTCGATCTCCCGGAGGTGTCGCTGGTTGCGATCCTCGATGCCGACAAAGAGGGGTTCCTGCGCGCCGAGCGCTCCCTGATCCAGACGATCGGCCGCGCCGCCCGCCACGTGGAGGGGATGGCCCTTCTCTACGCCGACAACCTCACCGAAAGCATGGTGAAAGCGATCTCGGAGACTGAGCGTCGCCGCACGATTCAGCAGGCCTACAACGAGAAGCACGGCATCACGCCCACTCCAGCGGGCAAGCGGGCTGGCAACGCGATCCTGGCCTTCCTGGAGGTCTCCAGGCGCCTCAACGACGACCAGCTCGATCAGGCGGTGGAGCAGGCGGAGCACAACGAGGTGCCGCTCGATTCGTTGCCGGAGCTGATCCAGCAGCTGGAGGAGAAGATGAAGATGGCTGCGAAAAACCTGGAGTTCGAGGAGGCCGCCAACCTGCGCGACCGCATCAAGGGCCTGCGGCAGAAGCTGGTGGGCAAGACGTGAGCGCCGATGATTCGGACGCCTCCGTGCCTTGGGCCTGATGGTGCCTGTCGCCGCCAAGCCCGAAAGCGGCGTGCACCGCCTGTAGGGCCCGTACACCATCCGCCTCAGGCACCACACAGCTTGTGCGGATCTCGCTGGTGGCGATCAGCTCGATGTTGATGCCGGCGTCCGCCAGGGCGCGGAACATCCGCGCCGCTGTGCCGGCGGTGCAGGCCATCCCCGCCCCGACGGCGCTCACCCGGGCGATTGCCGCACCGGCCTCCACCCGTGCACCGGGCCAGTGGCGCAGCACAACCTGCAGGGCCTGTGCGGCGGCAGTGAACTCCTCGCGGCGCAGGGTGAAGCACATGTCGCGGCTGAGGCCATCGACCTCCAGGTGGGTGCGCTCCGATTGCACGATTGCGTCGACGCTGATGCCCGCATCGGCGAGAGCCCGGCAGATGGCGGCGGCCGCCCCGGGTCGGTCGGGTACGCGGCTAACCACCACCTGGGCCTGCTCGCGATCGAGGGCCACCCCGCGCACTGCCGGTTCGCCGATGTGGCATGGGGGCGGATCGTGACGCAGCTGCTGCTCGCCCAGCTCGAAGGCGGCGGCGGCGGCCCGCAGGGCTTTGGCGCCCTGGCTGCCCTCCACCACACAGCTGAGCTTCACCTCGCTGGTGGCGATCAGGCGCAGGTTGATGCCGAGGCGCGCCAGGGTGTCGAACAGGCGCGCCGCCACGCCGGGCCGACCCATGATGCCGGCGCCGGCGATGCTGAGTTTGGCCATGTCGCGCTCGCCGCTGAGCTCGGCGCCCTCGGCGCCGAGCTCGCTGATCAGGGCGCGGCACACCTCTGCGGCCCGTTCCAGGTCGGCTTCGGGCACGGTGAAGGCGATGTCGTTGCTGCCACCCTCATGGCTGGCCTGCACAATCAGGTCGACGTTCAGCCCTGCGGCGCCGAGGGCTTCGAACAGCTGGGCGGCAATGCCGGGCCGGTCGGGTACATGGGCGAGCGCCAGCACGGCCTGGTGCAGCTCCAGTTCGGCCCCGTCCACCGGCCGGCTCAGCTCCAGCCCCTCGCCTCCGATCGGCCGCGCTGCCCCGCTGGTGAGGAGGGTGCCTGGTTCGTCGCTCCAGCTGGAGCGCACCACCAGGGGCATGCCGTAGTTGCGCGCGATCTCCACCGCGCGCGGATGCAGCACCGCCGCTCCGAGGCTGGCCAGCTCGAGCATCTCGTCGCAGCTCACCGTTTCCATGAGCTGGGCATCGGGCACCTTGCGCGGATCGGTGCTGAGCACACCGGGCACATCGGTGTAGATCTCGCAGGCGTCGGCCCCCAGCGCGGCCGCCAGGGCCACCGCCGAGGTGTCGGAGCCGCCGCGACCCAGGGTGGTGATCTCCGGAGTGCCGGCCGCCCCGCTGCTGGTGCCCTGGAAGCCAGCCACCACCACCACGTGGCCATCGTCGAGCAGACGCCGTACCCGTTCGGTACGCACTTCGAGGATGCGGGCCCGCCCGTGGGCGGATTCGGTGACGATGCCGGCCTGGGTGCCCGTCATCGACACCGCCGGCACGCCCAGGGCTTGCAGGGCCATGGAAAGCAGGGCGATCGACACCTGCTCGCCGGTGGCCAGCAGCATGTCCATCTCGCGCCGGGGCGGATTGGCGGTGATTGCCCGGGCCAGGCCGGTGAGCTCGTCGGTGGTGTGGCCCATCGCCGAGACCACGATCACCAGGTCGTCGCCCCTTTCCCGGCAGCCGGCGATGCGGCGGGCCACCGCCTGAATGCGATCGACGTCGGCGACGGAGGTGCCCCCGAATTTCTGAACCAGCAGGGCCATCCCCGGCGTCGTGCGGCAGGATCTGATTATCGGGTTGCGCCGCTCAGCAGCAGGCCGTCGCGGAAGGCGGCGGCGGGGTCGGTTCCGCGCTTGAGGGCCGCCTCCACCTCCAGTACCCGGCTGAGCAGGTTGAGCAGCTGACCGGGCGAGCGGCCGCCGATCTGCTTCCGCATCACGTAGATCCGCTTCGGGTTGCCGATGCCCGCGGCCCTGGCGATCACGGCCACGTCCTGTTCGCCGCTCTTCTGCAGCAGGCTCACCCACAGCCAGCCCCGCACCTGACTGCTGAGCGCCGCCACGATACGCAGGGCCGGCTCGTTGGCGGCCAGCAGGGCATCAACGCGGGCGATCGCCTCGGCGGGCTGGCCGGCCAGCAGGGCATCGCCCACCGCCAGGGAGCTGGTGCTCCGGCCGCCCACCAGGGCTTCCACTGCCGCGGCTGTGATCATGGCCGCGCCTCCGGGTGCCGTTGCGGCGTGCAGGGCCAGCTTCTCCAGCTCGCTGGCCAGCCTGGCGCTGTCGCTGCCGATCGCCTCGGCCAGCGCCTCCGCCGCCGCCGGCTCCAGGCTGAGCCCCAGCTCCCTGGCGGTGGCGGCCACCAGCTCCATCTGGCCGGCGCCGTCCCAGATCGCCGGCAGGCTGAAGCTGCGTTCCTCGGCCAGTTTTTTCAGGGCCTTGGTGGTGCGCAGCCGGGCGTCAGGCTTGCCGGGGCTGACCAGCACCAGATGGCAGGAGTCTGGGATCAGCTCCAGGCTGGCTTCGAGCTGCCCGGCCAGTTCAGCCGGGCACTGGCTGCAGAACGGACTCCGCTGCAGCACCACCAGCCGCGCGCCCGCGGCGAAGGGGGGTGTGCGCGCCTCCTCGAGGGCCCGGGCCGCCTGGGCCTGATCATTGCCGTCGAGGCGGCTCAGATTGATGGCCGCCCAGGCCGGATCGACCAGATCCAGCACCAGGTTGTCCACCGCCCGGTTGCGGGCCGCTTCGTCGTCACCCCAGAAGAGATGGATCGGCATCAGCCGGGCGCCGCACTGGGATGATCCAATCGCGATCGTAGGGAATCCGCGGGTGCTCGACCATCCGATCTTCAGCGAGAGCATCCGGCGCATCCGCCGGCTCCTGGCCGAGCAGGACGCGGCCGATCCAGCCTGGGCCCGCATGCTGGCGGAGCTCAGCCCCCTGGAGCGCGATGTGCTGGAGCGCTGCATCCACAGCAGTGGCGATCCTGCGATCGCGGCCGACCTGCGCTTCAGCCCCGGCGCCTGCTGGGCGGGCGCGGCAGCCCTGGCGGCCGGCGCGCCGATTCTCACCGACACCGCCATGGCTGCGGCGGCGGTGGCGCCGATGGCTCGGCGTACCTTCGCCAACCGGGTGATCTGCGTGCTCGACTGGGCGCCCGAGCAGCCGCACGAGGGATCAACGCGCACTGCGGCGGGAATGGCAGTGGCCCTGGAGCGGCTGGCTGCCGACGCGGATTCTCCGGCGGTGGTGTTGATCGGCAGCGCCCCCACGGCGCTGGAGGTGCTGCTGGAGCGGCTGGCTGCCGGCTCGCCGGCGCCGGCCCTGGTGATCGGCATGCCGGTGGGGTTTGTGGGGGTGGCGGAGAGCAAGCGCCATCTGGCCTCCAGCGGGCTGGCCCAGCTGCGGCTGGAGGGCTCCAAAGGTGGCGCCGGCCTGGTGGCCGCGGCCTGCAATGCCCTGCTGCGGGCGGCCTGGCTGGATCGGCCGCTGCGTTAGGCGGCCCGGGCCGGTCGGTCGTCGCCCGGGGCCGGCCTCAGCCCTACCGCCACGTGGCTGTTGGCCTCGATTCGGCCCAGCACCTGGCGGGCCCGCAGCACCACCGAGGCCGGAACCCCGGCCAGGCGGGCGGCCTCGATGCCGTAGCTGCGGCTGGCGCCGCCGCGCACCACCCGGTGCAGGAACACCAGGTCGTCGCCGGTCTCGTCCACCAGCACCTGGGCATTGCCCACGTTGGGCAGCAGCTCGGCCAGCTCGTTGAGCTCGTGGTAGTGCGTGGCGAAGATTGTGCGGGCGCCGATGCCGCCGGCCGAATCGGCCAGGTGTTCGGCCACGGCCCAGGCGATCGAGAGGCCGTCGAAGGTGGCGGTGCCGCGGCCGATTTCATCGAGCAGCACCAGCGAGTGCGGTGTGGCGTGGTGCAGGATATTGGCCGTTTCGGCCATCTCCACCATGAAGGTGGACTGGCCGGTGGCCAGATCATCAACGGCGCCGACGCGGGTGAAGATGCGGTCGGCGATGCCGATCCTTGCGGAGCGGGCCGGCACCCAGCTGCCGATCTGGGCCAGCACCTGCAGCAGGCCGCTCTGGCGCAGGTAGCAGCTCTTGCCGCTGGCGTTCGGCCCCGTCAGCACGATCAGGTCGGGGGCGTCGCCCGTGGCCAGCTCCAGGTCGTTGGCGGTGAACGGTTCCTCCACCAGCAGCTGCTCCACCACGGGATGGCGGCCCGCCTCGATCACCAGTTCGCGGCCCTCGCTCAGCTCCGGCCGGCACCAGCCGCCGGTGGCCGCCACCTCGGCCAGGGAGGCCAGGGCGTCGAGTTCGGCCACCAGGCGGGCGGCGGCGCGGATCGGCGCGGCCTGGCCCCCCACCAGCTCCCGAAGGGCGCCGAACAGCTCGTACTCGCGCTGGCCGATGCGGGCGCGCAGCTGCAGGATGCGACCCTCTCTGCTCTTGAGTTCCGGGGTGACGAAGCGCTCCTCGTTGGCCAGGGTCTGGCGGCGGATCCAGTGGTCGGGCACGCGGGCGGCGCGGGCGCGGCTCACCGCCAGGAAATAGCCGAAGCTGCGGTGGTACTGCAGCCGCAGATTGGGGTTGCCGCTGGCCTGGCGCTCCAGCGCCTCCTGCTGAGCCAGCCAGGCCTCCTGGTCGTCGAGCCGGTTGCGCAGTCCGTCGAGTACCGGGTCGACCCCGTCGTGGATCAGGCCCCCTTCGGTGAGCAAGAGCGGCGGTGACTCAACCAGATCGTGGCGCAGGCGGGCGGCGAGCTGCTCCAACTCCGGCCAGGGGCGGTTGAGGGCCTGCAGGGGGCCGCTGCGTGCATCTCGCAGCACGCTGGCCAGCTGGGGAAGGCGCTCGAGGCCGTCGGCCAGGGCCACCAGGTCGCGGGCGGAGGCGCTGCCGGCGCCGGAGCGGCCCGCCAGCCGTTCCAGATCGCCCATCGGCCGCAGCAGCCGGCGCACGGCCAGCCGTAGAGGGCGGCGCTCCACCAGTTCGCTGGTGCCGTCCTGGCGCTCCAGAATCGCGGTGCGCTCCACCAGCGGCGCCTCGATCCAGCGGCGCAGGCAGCGGCCGCCCATGGCGGTGGCGGTGCGATCGATCGCCCAGAGCAGCGAGCCGTGCAGGGCGCCGTTCAGCTGGGTGCGGGTGAGCTCCAGGTTGCGGCGGGTCTGGGCATCGAGCACCAGCTGGTCGCCGGCGTGCCAGAGCCGGGGCGGCTCCAGCGGAATGACGTTGTGATCGTCTTCGAGGGGCTGGGTGCTGTCGAGGTAGGCCAGCAGTCCTGCGGCGGCCCGCATTGCCAGGGGCGCCTCCCCCAGGCCCAGGCCATCGAGGCTGGCCAGCCGGAACTGCCGCCGCAGCCGTGCCGCCGCTTCCGCCGCTTCGAATGGGGTGCGAGGCAGGGGGGTGAGCCGCAGGCCCTGGGGGCACCAGGCCGGCTGGGCATCGGCGGCCGCGTCCTCGCCTGCCTGGGGGCGGTCCGGGCAGACCACCTCCGCCGGTTCCAGCTGCAGCAGCTCCTGGTGCAGGGCGCCGCCGCTGTGCCGCTCGGTGACGCGGAACTCGCCAGTGCTGACATCAGCCACCGCCAGGCCCCAGCGCTCGCTTTCGTGAACTACGGCGCAGAGCCAGTTGTTGCGGCGGGCGCTGAGCATTCCCTCCTCCAGCACCGTGCCGGGGGTGAGCACGCGGGTGATGCCGCGCCGCAGCAACGCCCCCTTGGCCGGGGTGGCCTCCAGCTGGTCGCACAGGGCCACGCACAGGCCGCGGCGCAGCAGTTCGTTGCTGTAGCGCTCGACGGCGTGGTGGGGAATGCCTGCCATCGGCACCCGGCCGATGGCTTTGCCCGCATCCTTGCCGGTGAGGGTGAGCTCTAGCAGGCGCGAAAGCAGGATCGCGTCTTCGAAGAAGAACTCGAAGAAGTCGCCGAGCCGGTAGAGCAGCACCCGCTCGGGATGGGCGGCCTTGAGCTCCACGTAGTGGCGCAGCACCGGCGGCAGGGCCGATGGATCCACGAGGCTGTGGTGATGCCAGCGGGGCAGGTCGCCGTCGGGCTCCGCATCGCCGGAAGCCCCGGGCTCCGCAACGGCGGTTGCGGCATCACCGGCTGCCGCGGGCTGGCGGGTTCTCGGCCGCCGCAGAGCCTCATCAGCCAGTGCCCCTTCCTCAAGCTCTGTCTCCGGCGCTCCCGCCGCAGGGGCGGGTGCCGCCGCCGACCCTGCGGCGGCCGCGAACAGTTCACCTTGCTGGGTGGGCTCCGCGAGGAGTGCCAGCTGCGTTCCGGTCGGTGCCGCCATCACACCGTGGATATGGTGTTTGATCTTAAGCCCCACCACCGGTAGTGGGGCTGCGTCCGCAATGGAGGCCCTGCCGACAACTTGTGAAGGAAGGGCGGTCGCTCCCCAGCGCCGGCCGGGACCGCGTGGGAGAATTCGCTCACTGCCTGATCTGGCCGGCGCGCCCCTCTCCCCATGCAGATCATCAACACGCTCACCGTCCTGGCTCTGGTGGTGCTCTCATTCGCGCTGATCGTGGCGGTGCCGGTGCTCTACGCCAGCAGCGAGGACAGCGGCCGCTCCAACAAGCTGATTCTGATCGGCGGCCTGGCCTGGGTGGCCCTGGTGCTGGTCAACTGGGGCGTCAGTTATTTCGTGGTCTGAGCCCTTGGCAGTTTTCGAAGGTCGCTTCACCGACACGGCGAGCTTGCGCATCGCTGTTGTGATCGCCCGGTTCAATGATCTTGTCACCGGCAAGCTGCTGAGCGGCTGCCTCGATTGCCTTTCCCGCCACGGCATCGACACCACCCCCACGAGCGGCCAACTCGATGTGGCCTGGGTGCCTGGCAGCTTTGAGATCCCGCTGGTGGCCCAGACCCTGGCCGCCAGCGGCCGCTACCAGGTGGTGATCACCCTCGGGGCCGTGATCCGCGGCGACACCCCCCACTTCGACGTGGTGGTGGCCGAGGTGAGCAAAGGGGTGGCCGCCGTGGCCCGCGACACCGGCGTTCCGGTGATCTTCGGCGTGCTCACCACTGACACCCTGCAGCAGGCCCTGGAGCGTGCCGGCATCAAGAGCAACCTGGGCTGGAGCTACGGCCTGCAGGCCCTGGAGATGGGCTCGCTGATGGCCGCGCTGCCGGGCTGAGGGCCTGCCCCGCGCGCTGGCGCAGGTCTGTCTCTTTTGTACATTGACCGCGCCTGGGATGGAGACCGAAAAGGTGCTCGGATTGAGGCCCCGCCAGGTATTGCTCATCTGTGCCGGTCTTGATCTGCTGGGTGTGGCCGGTTTCAGCGCAGTGCTGGATCGTTGGGGAGGCACCGACCTGCTGCGGCAACCGGGCTGGTTGCTGGTTTTCGGGCTGGTCTACATCACCTGCAGCTGGCTATTCGGCAGCTACACGCTGTTGCGCTGGCCGCGCCTGGCCTACGGCACGTTGTTGTTGCGGCTGGTGGTGAGCTCCCTGGCCACCGCCCTGCTGGTGGTGCTGGCGTACTGGGCGTTCAACCTGCCTACCACCTTCACCCTCGGGCATCGTCGTACCCAGGTGCTGTTGCTGGGTGGCCTCAGCCTCTGGGGCCTGATGGTGCGTCTGCTGCTGCGGAGGCTGAGCCGCCCGGGTCGACAGAGCTCCCTCGATGTATTGGAGATGGCGGAGCGGCAGCAGCAGCGACTGCTGCCGACCCATCTGCCGGAGGAGGCCCTGAGGCTGGAGGACCTCCCCTGGAGCGACCCCCTAAGCGTGCAACGCCAGCTCAAGAGGAGCGCCGACCTTGCCCTGGCCCTGCTGCTGCTGCTGGTCACCCTGCCGCTGATGCTGCTGGCGGGCCTGCTGATCTGGCTTGACGATCGGGGGCCGGTGTTTTACGCGCAGAACCGCAGCGGCCTGATGGGCCATAGCTTCCGCCTCTACAAGCTGCGCACGATGCGGCAGGCGGATCCCGATGCCCCCGCCACCTGGACGAGCCGCGGCGATGACCGCATCACCCGCGTGGGTTCGCTGTTGCGGCGGGTGCGCCTCGACGAGCTGCCCCAGCTGCTCAACGTATTGCGCGGCGACATGAGCCTGATCGGTCCGCGCCCGGAACGCCCTGAGCTGGAGCAGGAGCTGGAGCGGCGCATTCCCCACTACCGCAAACGCCACTGGATGCCGCCGGGCCTGAGCGGCTGGGCCCAGGTGTGCGCCCCCTACGCCTCCAGCGTGGAGGAGGCGGAGCTCAAGCTCAGCTACGACCTCTACTACTTACGCCACTGGAGCACGGGTCTGGATCTGCTGATCCTGCTCAAGACCGTGAAGACCGTGCTCAAGGCCCGCGGCCGCTGAGAAGGATCAATACGAGGCATGAAGATCATGCATCCAAGGGGCTGGATATTGAAACCAAGCGGATGAAGAGATTCGAACTCTCGACCCTCTCCTTGGCAAGGAGATGCTCTACCACTGAGCTACATCCGCAGAACGCCTGCCATGGCGAGCGATCTGGGGCGACTGAGCCGCCAACCTGGCCATCATGCACCATCAGGGGTCCCCTTCGGCAACCCCCGTGGGGCGCATGCAAAGATGGCCACTGCATGGTGGGACGCTTGACCCAGAAGCGACGCGGCATCATCCTTGCCGGCGGCAGCGGCACCCGGCTGTCGCCCCTGACGCAGGCGATCAGCAAGCAGTTGATGCCTGTCTACGAC
>JBIIJS010000122.1:0-8322 GCA_044233605.1 Cyanobium sp.
CAACAGCTTCGATCTGGCCAGCAGGCCCGTGCCGGCGTACCCCAACGCCTTCGGCAGGCTGGCCGCGCTGATCAAGGGCTTCCAGAAGGAAAAAGCGGCGGTGTGGCTGCTCTCGGCCCAGCCCAGCCGGGCGGTGGCCCTGCTGGAGGAGCACGACTGCGTCAGCCGCTTCGTGCCCAACGCGGGCGACCTGCAAGCGATCGAGCGGCTGCTGGAGCAGGGCACGCCGGTGGCGCTCAAGAGCAGGGGCACCGCGGAGCTCGACGGGCTGCAGCTGCCGGCCTGGAAGCTGGTGCTGATCACCGATCGGGAGTTCTTCGGCCAGCACGCCCTGGCCGCCACGGGCTATGTGCGCCGACGCCGCAAGGCGGCCAGTCGCACGGTGGACCCGGGCAAGATGCGACCCGGCGACTTCGTGGTGCACCGCAACCACGGTATCGGCAAATTTCTCAAGCTCGAAAAGCTGGCGATCGGCGGCGAATCGCGCGACTACCTGGTGGTGCAGTACGCCGACGGCCTGCTGCGGGTGGCCGCCGACCAGCTCGGCAGCCTGGGCCGCTACCGCGCCACCGGCGACACGCCGCCCGAGCTCAACCGCATGGGCGGCACCGCCTGGAGCCGCGCCAAGGAGCGGGCCAAAAAAGCCATCCGCAAGGTGGCGGTGGATCTGGTGAAGCTCTACGCCGAGCGCCACAAGGCGCCGGGGTTCGCCTATCCCCCCGATGGCCCCTGGCAGAACGAACTCGAAGACTCGTTCCCCTACGAACCCACGCCGGATCAAGTGAAGGCGATCGCCGATGTGAAGCGCGACATGGAGCAGCCCTCGCCGATGGACCGGCTGGTGTGCGGCGATGTGGGCTTCGGCAAAACCGAGGTGGCGATCCGGGCGATCTTCAAGGCCGTCACGGCCGGCAAGCAGGTGGCGATGCTGGCGCCCACCACGGTGCTGGCCCAGCAGCACTGGCGCTCCCTGAGTGAGCGCTTCGCGCCCTACCCGGTGAAGGTGAGCCTGCTCAACCGCTTCCGCACCGCCGGCGAGCGCAGGACGATCCTCGAAGGCCTGGCAGGCGGCACAGTGGATGTGGTGGTGGGCACCCACCAGCTGCTCTCCAAGGGCACGGCCTTCCAGCAGCTGGGCCTGCTGGTGGTGGATGAGGAGCAGCGCTTCGGCGTGAACCAGAAGGAAAAGATCAAGGCCCTGCGCAAGGACGTGGACGTGCTGACCCTGAGCGCCACGCCGATCCCCCGCACCCTCTACATGAGCCTCTCGGGCGTGCGCGAGATGAGCCTGATCACCACGCCGCCGCCGCTGCGCCGGCCGATCAAGACCCACCTGGCGGCCCTCGATGAAGAGGCGGTGCGCAGCGCCATCCGCCAGGAGCTCGATCGCGGCGGTCAGGTGTTCTACGTGGTGCCGCGGGTGGAGGGGATCGAGGAGGTGGCCACCCAGCTGCGGGCGATGATCCCGGGCCTGAAGCTGCTGGTGGCCCACGGCCAGATGGCCGAAGGCGAACTGGAGAGCGCCATGGTGGCCTTCAACGCCGGCGAGGCCGACCTGATGCTCTGTACCACGATCGTGGAGAGCGGCCTCGACATCCCGCGCGTCAACACGATCCTGATCGAGGACGCCCACAAATTCGGCCTGGCCCAGCTGTACCAGCTGCGCGGCCGGGTCGGCCGCAGCGGCATCCAGGCCCATGCCTGGCTGTTCTACCCCGGCGATGCGTCGCTGAGTGAGGCGGCGCGGCAGCGGCTGCGGGCCATTCAGGAATTCGCCCAGCTGGGCAGCGGCTACCAGCTGGCCATGCGCGACATGGAGATCCGGGGCGTGGGCAACCTGCTGGGGGTGGAGCAGAGCGGCCAGATGGAAACCATCGGCTTCGACCTCTACATGGAGATGCTGCAGGAGTGCCTGGCGGAGATCCAGGGGCAGGACATCCCGAGCGTCGACGACACCCAGATCGACCTGCCGATCACCGCCTTCATCCCAGGCGACTGGATCACCGAAAACGACGACAAGATGGCTGCCTACCGGGCGGCAGCTGAATGCACCAGCCCCGAGGCCCTGTTACAGCTGGCCGTCGACTGGGTCGACCGCTATGGCGCCCTGCCGGCGCCGGTGATCGCCCTGCTGCAGCTGATGGAACTCAAACTGCTGGCGCGGCGCTGCGGCTTCTCCCGCATCCGCCCCGAGAAGCCCAACCTCGTGCTGGAGACGCCGATGGAGGAACCGGCATTCCGGCTGCTGCGCCAGGGTCTGCCCCAACACCTGCACGGCCGGCTGGTGTTCCAGGCCGGCTCGGGCAGTACCGCGAAGGTGACGGCCCGGGGCCTGGGCGTGCTGCCGATCGAGAAGCAGGTGGAGGAACTCAAGGGATGGCTCGAGCAGATGGTCGCCCAGATCCCTGGTGCCGATGGCCTCAGCGAAGCCCGGCGCGACGAACAGCAGACGGCGCTGAACGACGCTGTCCTGTCGGTCTGACTGATCAGACTCGCCACCACGGGGGGCGGACTCACGACCACCTCAAACTTCCGTTACAGTGATGAGAAGTTTTGTAATGACGGATCCATGGGCGAGCTGATCGGGTCCAGCACAGGCTTTCAGGCAGATTGGAGCCTGGTCTCGGCCCTCATCAGCCTGGCAGCTCTCGGGATCTATGCCATCACCCAAGCCGACACCGGGAACAACGACGACGACGATTCAAGCCCCGGTGGCGGGCTGATGCAACCGGTCGCCTGATTCACCATCAACGGGGAGCACCCACTGCGGCCGGCACATTGGCGGTGCCGGGTTGAAAGGCCTTTTCCAGGTTGTTCACAGCGCGCAACTGTTTCATCAGGGTTGATTCGGCCACCCGGTATTGGCTGTCCTTCCTGCTGCCGAGGTCTTCGATGCCGAGCTTCTGGGCTTCCTGCTCACTGAGCTGGGCGGGCACGTCGGGTTTGATGCCGTACTTGTGAATGTCGCGGTTTTCGGGTGTGAGGTACTTGGCGATCGTGACCGTCATGCCGGAACCGTCGGAGAGGCCCCGAACCGACTGCACCAGGCCTTTGCCGAAGGTCTTCTGACCCACCAGCACTGCCCGCTTGTTGTCCTGCAGGGCACCGGAGAGAATCTCACTGGCGCTGGCTGATCCCTCGTTGACCAACACCACCATCGGACGGTTGGTGAGGGCACGGCCGGTGGCCCGCTTCACATCCTGGATGCCGTCGCGGGTCTTGGTGGAGACGATGATCCCTTCATTCAGCCATTGGCGGGCTATCTCGATGCTGGCCATGAGCAGGCCGCCGGGGTTGCTGCGCAGGTCGAGTACGTAGCCCTGCACACCCTGGCTTTCAAGATCGCGGATCGCCGCGCGCATGTCCTTGGTGGCGTTGGCGTTGAACTGCTTGAGGCGGATGTAACCCACCTTCACGCCATTCGGAGTGACGTTCACCTGGTGGTTGACGGCATGCAGCTCGATCAGCTCGCGGGTGAGGGGCACATCAATGTTGGCCCCCTTGCGGCGCAGCACCAGCTTCACGGTGGTGCCGGCCTTGCCGCGGATCAATTTCACCGCATCCTCAGTGCTCATGCCCTTGGTGCTGCGGCCATCGATGGAGACGATCACGTCTTTGGGCTGCACGCCGGCCCGTGATGCGGGCGATCCCTCGATCGGCGAGATCACCACCAACTCCTTGGTGTCCTTGTCGAGGCTCAGCTGGATCCCCACCCCGGAGAGCTCCCCGGAGGTGTCGATCTGCATCTCCTTGAATTCCCGCGGATCGAGAAAACGGGTGTAGGGATCGTCGAGGGTGCCGAGCATGCCCCGGATCGCCTCGTAGGCGTCCTTGGGGTTGCCGTAGCTCTTGGCCAGCAGGTCGCGTCTCAGGCTGCGCCAGCGGTCCTGGTTGTAGCGGCCGGTGGTGTCGAGGTAATCGCGGAAGACGATCTGCCAGGCCTGATCCATCACCTCCTTCGGGCTGTCGGTGATCGCCACGCCCGTTGGAGCCATCACCATCTCCCTGGCCACCACGGCGGTGGCGGCGCAGGCACCGATACCGACAAGCGCCACGATTGTGACGCGACCGCTGGCCATTCCTGATTCCTCTAAGGCTGAAATTGATCACCCCACGCTAGCGCCGCCCGCGAAGCTGCCAGGCTTCAGGGGTCGACCCAGCGGCCGTCCTCTCGGATCAGGGCGATGAGGGCCTCCACCCCCTCGGCCTCGGGCACCTTGCGGATCTCCTCGCGGCCGCGATACAGCGAAATCACACCGGGGGTCTTGCCCACGTAGCCATAGTCGGCATCGGCCATCTCGCCTGGGCCGTTGACGATGCAGCCCATCACGGCGATGTCGAGACCGGTGAGGTGGGCGGTGGCGCTGCGCACCTTGTGCAGCACCTCCTCGAGGTTGAAGAGCGTGCGGCCGCAGCTGGGGCAGGCCACGTATTCCACCATCGTTTTCCTCAGGCCCAGGGCCTGCAGGATCGAATAGCAGACAGGAATCTCCTTCTCCGGTGCCTCGGTGAGCGAAACCCGGATCGTGTCACCGATGCCTTCAGCTAGCAGCGGCGCGATGCCGGCGGTGCTCTTGATGCGTCCATAGTCGCCGTCGCCCGCTTCCGTCACCCCGAGGTGCAGGGGGTAGGGAAAGCCCTCGGCGTCCATGCGATCGGCCATCATCCGATAGGCAGCCATCATCACGGGCGCGCGCGAGGCCTTCATCGACACCACGATGTTGTGGAAGTCGAGGCGGTCGCAGATGTGGATGAACTCCATGGCGCTCTCCACCATCCCCAGAGGGGTGTCGCCGTAGCGGAACAGCATCCGCTCGGCCAACGAGCCGTGGTTCACGCCGATGCGCAGCGCCTTGTCCTGCTCTTTGAGCAGCCGCACCAGGGGCTCGAAGGTGTCGCTGATGCGCTCGCCGATGGCGGCGATCTCAGCGTCTGTGAATTCGCTGCGGTTGGGGTCGGGCTTGTCGAACACGAACAGGCCGGGATTGATCCGCACCTTGTCGACGTGCCGGGCCACCTCCAGGGCGATCTTCATGCCGTTGTGGTGCACATCGGCCACCAGGGGCACCGGCCCGTAGGTGGTCTCCAGTCGCTCGCGGATCTCGCCCATCGCCCGGGCATGAGCCAGCGACGGCACGGTGACGCGAACGATCTCGCAACCCGCCTCGTGCAGGCGGCGAATGCCGGCGGTGGCCCCCTCGATGTCGAGGGTATCCTCGTTGATCATCGACTGCACCACCACCGGGTGCTCGCTGCCGATCCAGACGTCGCCGACGCGCACGCTGCGGGTCTTGCGGCGCCGCAGGGTGGTGGCGTAACGGGGGTTATCTGCGCAGGCAGGGTGGGTGGCGGAGCCCCCGGAAGCAGCGTCAGAGGCGGCAACGGCGGCGTCGGGGCGGGACGGGGCGGCGGTCATCGCGTGGCGCGCGGGCGCGGAGGCTTGGGGGTGTGGCCAAAGCCTGTCACAACAGCCGGAGAACTGGCGAGGAGCTGGGCCGTCCTTGGCCCTGATCCACGTTGCGCGACAGATGGGTCTTTGCGTCGTGGCGGAAGACCTTCATGGCGGCGACGGGCGCAGATGAAACAGGCTCCCTTGAGCGTCGTCGGGTAAGCCGCTCAGTCAAGCCATGCCTGACACGTTTCAGATCAGCAGCTCCTCGGCCTCGGCGCCGCTGGCGGCCCAGAGATCGGCCGCGGTGATCGAGTACCCCGCGGCCTGGGCAAGCTCGGCCACCGCCGCGGCATCGGCCGCCTCGGCCAGCAATTCACACAGCCGCGGATCGCCCTGGGCCTGATGCAGAAAGGTGGTGAGCGCATCGCGCAGCGGATCGGCCGGAGCCGGCACAGGAGCGTGCAGGGCCTGGGGTTCCAGGTTGCTGGCGAGCCAGAGGTCGGCTTCCCGCAGCGGGTGGCCGGCGGCCTGGGCGATCTCGGCCACAGCCGCGGCGTCGGCTGCCTCCACCAAGGCTGCCTGCAGCTCAGGGTCTCTTTCCACCTGGAGCAGGAACGCATCCAGCAAGGGGTCGACAGCCGGAGACAGGTCCTCGGCGTGGCTGTCGGCCGCGGCGGGCTCGCCGGGAACCAGCTCCTGGGGCGCGGCGGCGCTGACGGCCCAGAGATCGGCGGCCGTGATCGGATAGCCGGCAGCCCGGGCGATCGCCGCCACGTCGGCGGCATCCAGCGCTTCGGCGAGAGCGCCTTGCAGCTCCTCATCGCCCTGGGCCTGATGCAGAAAGGCGGTGAGCGGATCGGCATCCGGTGGCTCCGGCTCGGCGACGGCCGCCTGCTCCTGGGGCTCGGCCCCACTGGACTGCAGCCAGTCGGCCTCGCTCACGGCAAAGCCCGCACCGCGGGCGATCGCCGCCAGGGTGGCGGCATCGGGAGAGGACAGCAGCAGCTCCTGCAGCCGTGGATCCGCGCTGGCGGCATCGAGGAAGGCCTCGAGCGTGGCGAGCGACATGGCGGGCGGGGGCAGCTGCTCCCTGCTTAGCCAGAGACCAGCCGGCTGCGCACCTGCCGTAGGTCGGCGGAGGTGAGCCAGCGGGGGGAACCTTCAGCGGTCGAGGCGTTGCGCAGCAGATAGGAAGGGTGAAACAGCGGCATCAGCCAGCGGCCCTCCAGCCCTTCTCCCTCGCCGGCCCGCCACTGTCCGCGCAGACGGCTGATACCGCCGCGGATGCCCAGCACCGCCTCCAGGGCGCTGGCGCCGGCCAGCAGGATCAGCTGCGGATCCACCGCGGCGATCTGGCGATCGAGCCAGGGGCGGCAGGCGGCCATCTCCGAAGCCGTGGGCCGGCGGTTCTGCGGCGGCCGGCACTTCACCACATTGCAGATGTAGAGGTCGCGCTCGCGGTCGAGGCCCGCCGAGGCAAGCAACTCATCAAGCAGGCGGCCGGAGCGGCCCACGAACGGCAGGCCGCTGGCGTCCTCATCGGCACCGGGCCCCTCGCCGATCAGCATCAGCCGCGCCGCCGCATTGCCGCGGCTGATCACGACATGCCGCCGCCCCTCCGCCAGGGGGCAGCGGCGACAGGCGGCGCAATCGGCCTCCAGGTCTGCCAGCGCAGAGGGGAGCGCGGGGGAGAGGTGTTCGCTTGTGGGGGAGATCTCGTGCAAGCAGCAGGGATGACAGCACTGCCGAGTCTGGCGCCCCTGGCCCCGGACACCGCTCTCCATACGGCAGGATGGCGGCACCGAAGACCGCTGCGCCCGCACCGATGCCGGCCCCGTTGACGCTGTCCGCCCGGGCCCAGGCACTGCAGCCTTCGCTCACCCTCGCCATCACCGCCAAGGCGCGCCAGCTGCGCCTGGAGGGGCGCGACATCTGCAGCCTGAGTGCCGGCGAACCCGATTTCGACACCCCCGCCTTCATCCGCGCCGCCGCGTCCTCCGCCCTGGAGGCCGGCCACACCCGCTACGGCCCGGTGGCCGGGGAGCCGGCCCTGCGCGGCGCGATCGCCGCCAAGCTCACGGCCGAAAACGGTGTTCCCACCAGGGCCGAGCAGGTGCTGGTCACCAACGGCGGCAAGCAGGCGCTCTACAACCTCTTCCAGGTGCTGCTCGATCCCGGCGATGAGCTGCTGCTGCCGGCGCCCTTCTGGCTCAGCTATCCGGAGATGGCCCACCTGGCCGGCGCCCGGGTGACGCTGATCCCCTGCGAACCGACCGGCGGTTTCCGCCTCGACGCCGAGCGGTTCGAGGCGGCGATCAGCCCGGCCAGCCGGCTGCTGGTGCTGAACAGCCCCGGCAATCCCACCGGCGCCGTGCTCAGCCGCGACGACCTGGAGCGGATCGCCGCCGTGCTGCGCCGCCACCCACGCTTGGCGGTGGTGTGCGATGAGATTTACGAATATCTGCTCAGCGAAGGGCAAGAGCACCACAGCCTTGCCGCCATCGCCCCCGACCTGGCGGATCGGGTGTTCATCGTCAACGGTTTCGCCAAGGGTTGGGCGATGACCGGCTGGCGCATCGGCTGGCTGGCGGGCGCCGCCGAGGTGGTGGCCGCTGCCAGCGCCCTGCAGAGCCAGAGCACCAGCAATGTCTGCAGCTTCGCTCAGTACGGCGCCCTAGCCGCGATAGAGGGGCCGCGCGACTGCGTGGCGGGGATGGCGGGGCAGTTCCGCGAACGGCGGAAGCTGCTCAGCGAAGGGCTGGCCGCGATCGACGGGCTACGGCTGGTGCCTCCCCAGGGGGCTTTCTATGCCTTCCCGGATGTGAGCGCCTGGGGGATCGACTCGATGACCCTCTGCAACCGCCTGCTCGACGAGGAGGGGCTGGCGGTGGTGCCGGGGGTGGCCTTTGGTGACGACCGCTGCATCCGCC
>JBIIJS010000123.1:0-8194 GCA_044233605.1 Cyanobium sp.
ACCACCAACAGCTACAAGCGACTGGTGCCCGGTTTCGAGGCGCCGGTGAATCTCGTGTACTCCCAGGGCAACCGCTCTGCGGCGGTGCGCATTCCGCTCACCGGCCCCAGCCCGAAGGCGAAGCGTCTGGAGTTCCGCTCCGGCGACGCCCTGGCCAACCCCTATCTGGCTTTCGCAGCGATGCTGATGGCCGGCCTCGATGGCATCCGCAATCAGATCGATCCGGGCGACGGCACCGACGTCGACCTGTTCGAGCTCTCCGCCGACGAACTGGCGAAGATCTCCACCGTGCCGGCCTCCCTCAACGGTGCGCTCGAGGCCCTCGATGCCGACAAGGACTACCTGATGGCCGGCGGCGTGTTCAGCGAAGATTTCATCAGCAACTGGATCGCCATGAAGTACGAGGAGGTGCAGCAACTGCGCCAGCGGCCCCACCCCCACGAATTCACGATGTACTACGACGCATGAGCCACACCGGCCGGTCCGTCCCTGCTGGAATGACGCTCTGACGCGAACGACTGCCGCCGCCATGGCCGAGCCCCTGACCCAGCTGGCCTATCGCACCATGCAGACGGGCAAGAGCCTGATGGGGCTTGCCCACAAGGAAGTGAGCAACCGGCTGCTCAGCCTGGTGGCACCGGAGGGGGCGCCCAGGACCGAACCCGTAGCCCCGGAGGTACTCGACCAGCTCCGCCGCTCGATGGACCGCCTCACCGCCCTCGATTGGCAGGAGGCGGAGCAGGGCCTTTATCCCACCTCCCTGCTGTTCGATGCCCCCTGGCTCGACTGGGCTGCCCGCTACCCGCTGGTATGGCTCGACATGCCGGCCACCTGGAACCGGCGCCGCGAGCGCCGGGTGCGCGATCTTCCCGACGACGTCAGCCCCCTGGCCTACCCGGATTACTACCTCCAGAACTTCCACCACCAGACCGACGGCTATCTCAGCGATCACTCCGCCTCCCTCTACGACCTGCAGGTCGAGATTCTGTTCAATGGCACCGCCGATCCGATGCGCCGCCGGGTGCTCGCACCACTTGTGAATGGCCTGGCCGCCTTCCGCGACCGTCCCTCCGCCTCGGTGAGGGTGCTGGATGTGGCCACAGGCACCGGCCGCACTCTGCGCCAGCTGCGCGGCGCCCTCCCCCATGCCCAGCTGATCGGCCTCGATCTCTCTTCGGCCTATCTGCGTCAGGCAAACCGCTGGCTCAGCGAGCTGCCGGGGGAGCTCCCCCAGCTGGTCCAGGGCAATGCCGAGCGTCTGCCCTTCGCCGATGCCAGTGTGCAGGGCGTCACCTGTGTGTTCCTGCTGCATGAGCTGCCGGGGCCTGCCCGCCGGAACGTGATCGATGAGGCCTTCCGGGTGCTCGAGCCCGGAGGGATGCTGGTGCTCGCTGATTCGGTGCAGCTGGCCGATTCGCCGGAGTTCCGGGTGCCGATGGACAACTTCCGCCGCGTTTTCCATGAGCCCTACTACCGCGACTACATCGGCGACAACCTCGATGCACGCCTGCATGCTGCAGGATTCACAGCCATCAGCGGTGTCTCCCATTTCATGACCCGGGTCTGGTCGGCGCGCAAGCCGGCCTGATCCGCCCGCAAACCCGTTTCCCCTGGCTCAGCGCTGCAGCCACCAGGCGAGCAGCAGACCGGGCCCTCCCCAGCGGATCGCCCGCCAGAACCGCTCGGCCCCCTGATCCGGTGGCCGCAGTACCGGCGGCAGCGGATCGAGCAACCGCTGGGCCAGGGAGAGCCGCTGGCGACGGCGGCGCAGCGGGGTCCCGTCGCCGGCCTGGGGACGCCGGCCGGCAAGGTTGAGCAAGGCCGCAATGTGGTGCAGCACGCCGGACACCCGCTGCCGAGGAAAGGCAGGCTGATGGGGACGACGGCGAACTCGAGCCATGGGCGACCGGAAGGGGCAGCTGGCGCCAGGATGGTGCCCCAGGCTTCCGACGTCCAGTGACCATCCCCTCAGAACCACCGAGCCGCGGTTGGCCGGAAGGCTGCGCCGAGCTAGCCGAGCAGCTGCTCCACCGCCTGGCGATCGGCGACCGCGAATGGCATGCGGTGAAGAGCCAGCGCGCCCGTCGCGGCGCCGAGCAGATTGCCGCTGCCCTGGTGCAGCTGCTGGCCAGCGATGACCCGCGACGGCGTGAGCCCGTTGAGGCGCGCCAGCAGGCCGTCGGATTGCTGGAGAACGCTCTGGGCTGGTTGAAGGGGGAGATCAGCGATCCGGGCTGCCCCGACCACCGGCGCTGAAGGGAAAGGCCGACAGGCGCCGAGGACGACGCACCGCCAGCTGCAGCCGGTTGCCGCGAGGGCTCCAACGCACATCGTCGAAGCAGTGGTGGATCAGAAACAGCCCCCGTCCGGAGATCGCCTCGGTCTGCGTCGGCAGCTCCTTGATCCTGGCCTGGAGGGGCACGCCAGGACCTTCGTCCTGAACCTGCCACACCAGCCAGAACGGAGTGATGATGCGCCGTACCCGCAGGCACTTGCCCGGATCGCAGCCATTGCCATGGCGCACTGCGTTGACCAGCGCCTCCTGTAGGCCGAGCTGTAGCTCCGCCTGGCGCAGGGCGTCGCCGACGGGCTCGAGCAGCAACTCCAGCAACGGGGCCAACTGAAGAGTCGACGGTGTGATGTAGTCGGCCCAGCGCACGGGCATGGCAGTACAAGCCAGCGGAAAACGCCTTATCTAACCCTAGCCCCGCATCCAGTCCTTGCGCCAGTCGCCCCTCAGGTGGGAGCGGCGGTGATGCGGCGCGCCAGGGCCGGATGCTGCAGCAGGGCATCCATCAATCGCACTCCGCGCAGCTGGTTGACCAGAGGCATGTGGCCGTCAGGGGCGTCCAGCGACCAGGTGAAGGAAGCCGGATAACGAGTCCAGATCCCATCCTGTTTCCAGCCGAGGCGGCTCCAGAGCTTCTCCCAGCGGCCGCCGCAGGCGGCCAGCAGGCGGCCCTGCACTGAGAAGCCGAAGCGGCCGCGGGAATAGGCAAGCCATAGTCGATCGAGGCTCTCAAGATCGGCCGCCGCCATCGCCGGCACCTCGGAGTAGTACACATAACCGCGCCGCACGGCATCGACTCCGGCGAGTTCACGCAGCCGCTGCGAGGTGAGCCGGTCGGCCTGCTCGAATTCCTGCTCCATCAGGTGGCACTGCAGGTCGCGGTAGTCGAGGCCCGCCGCACTGGGGGCCGCCAGCCAACCATCGGGGAAGCGGCGCCAAAAATCCAGGCGGATCGGCTCGTCGCCATGCGTTCGGAGCAGCTGCACCAGGGTGCCGCCGGCCCAGTCATCACCGCTTGGGTCAAGCCGCTCAAGGGCGTTGGGGATCAGGGGAAGCAGCTCGGCGGTGCGCTGCTCCAGCTGGCTGAGCAGGCTGCGCCGCTGCCGCGCCGAACCGGCGAGAAAGCGCTCAAGCAGCGTTTCGGCGGCAACATCGCCGGTGACCGGAGGGCCGGAAAGCATGGACGGGAAGGGGCGCCGGGCCTGGATGGGGCCGCGGTGATCGGCTGCGACCCACTCTGTCAGACAGATCCGGCCGTCGCCGATGGGAGATCGCCCCAGGTCTGCCTAGGATCGGCGTTTCGACGCAAGCCATGGCCGCCGCGATCCAGTTTTTCCGCGGGGTGGACGAGCCGGTCGTTCCCGACATCCGCCTCACGCGCTCCCGTGACGGGCGCACCGGCCAGGCCCTGTTCGTCTTCGAGGAGCCGGTGGCCCTTGCGCCCGAATCGATGGGGGACATCACCGGCATGTTCTTGGTGGATGAGGAGGGTGAGATGGTGACCCGCGAGGTCAAGGCTCGCTTCGTCAACGGCAGGGCGGCGGCCCTGGAGGCCACCTACACCTGGAAGAGCCTCGACGACTTCGAACGCTTCATGCGCTTCGCCCAGCGCTATGCCGACAGCCACGACCTGGGCTTCTCCGGCCAGGCAGAGGGCGCGGAAACCGCGGAGGCCGCCGCGGAGGAAGCGGAGGCTTGAAGTTCGGCCAGTGGCTGGGTCTGATCGCCCTCGTTGCCGCCCTGCTCCTGCTCTGGAGCCTGCGCGAGACGATGGTGCTGATCTTCGCCGCCGTGGTGTTGGCCATGGCCCTCTGCACGCTGGTGGGCGTGGTGCGCAAGCGCCTCCGCTGCCGGAGATCGCTGGCCCTTGTGCTGAGCCTGCTGGCGGTGCTGCTGCTCGCTGTGGTCGTGGCCACCGCCGTGATTCCTCCCTTCGTCGAGCAGTTCGGTGAACTGCTCCAGAAGCTGCCCAGGGCGGCCACGCTGCTGTTGGATCTGCTCAACCGGGCAATGGAGGGCGTCTCGAAGATGCTCTATGGCAGCCGTGACGGCGGCCTGGACTGGCTGAAACAGGGAATCGGCACTGGATCAGACGGTAGCGGCGGGCTGGTCAGCGGCCTGAGCGGCGGTGCCCTGCGGCTGCTGGGCTGGACCGGCCGCTTCGGCACCGGCCTGCTGCAGACCCTCTTCGTGGTGGCCGTGGCGCTGATGATCGCCGCCCAGCCCACCGCCTATCGGGAGGTGATGCTGCTGCTGGCGCCTTCCTTCTACCGCAGGCGGCTGCGCCAGGTGCTGGTCCAGTGCGGGGAAGCGCTCAGCGGCTGGATGAGCGGGGTTTTGATCAGTTCGCTCTGCGTCGGTCTGCTGGCCGCGATCGGCCTCACTCTGCTGGGCGTGAAGCTGGTGGCAGCGAACGCCGTTCTCGCCGGCCTGCTCAACATCATTCCCAACGTGGGGCCCACCCTGAGCACGGTGTTTCCCATGTCGGTGGCTCTGCTCGATGCCCCCTGGAAATCGCTGGCCGTGTTGGTGCTCTACGTGTTCGTGCAGAACCTGGAGAGCTACGTGATCACCCCGTCGGTGATGCATCACCAGCTGCAGTTGCTGCCAGGCCTCACCCTCATGGCCCAGCTGGTGTTCACCGTTCTGTTCGGTCCGCTGGGGCTGCTGCTGGCCCTGCCGCTGGCGGTGTGCCTCCAGGTGGTGCTGCGCGAGGTGGTGATCCACGACATCCTCGACCCCTGGAAGCGCCGGCGTTTCGGCAGCACGCCATGAACGCCCGCACCCTGCTCGGCGGCCTGGCCCTAGTGGTGCTGGGCCTGATGGCCTGGGAGCTGCGCTGGGTGCTGCTGGTGCTGTTCGGCGCTGTCGTGCTGGCGGTGGCCCTCGATGTGCCGATCTCCTGGCTGCGTCGCCGCCTGCCGTTGCGTCGGCCGATGGCCCTCGCCCTGGTGGTGGCGGCGCTGATGCTGATCGGCTGGCTGATGGTGAGTCTGCTGTTGCCGGAGGTGATCGAACAGAGCCAGCAGCTTGCGGAGGTGGTACCGGAGCTGCCGAGAAAGCTGGCCGACCTGATGGAACAGCTGCCGCTGCTGCGCAGGGCGGAGCTGCAGCTGCTCGAGAACGTCAGTTTCGATCGCCTGCAGAGCCTGGCCGGCGGTGCGCTGGGAATCGCCGGCGGTGCTGCCAACAGCACGATCCAGCTGCTGCTGATGGCCCTGCTGGCCGTGCTGTTGGCCCTCGATCCGCGCAGCCATCAGCGCCTGCTGATCGCCGCCACGCCGCGCTTCTACAGGCCTCGCATGCAGACGATCCTGGCCGAGTGCCGCGATGCCCTGGGCGGCTGGCTGGCGGGCATGACCCTTTCGTCTGTGGTGGTGTTCCTCACCACCTGGGCCGGCCTGGCCCTGCTGAAGGTACCCCTTGCACTGCTGAGCGGTCTGATCTGCGGCCTGCTCACCTTCGTGCCCACGATCGGCCCGACGGCTGCCACCCTGCTGCCGATGGCCGTTGCCCTGCTGCTGGTCTCCCCGGGGAAGATGGTGCAGGTGCTGGTGCTGCGACTGATTCTGCAGAACGGCGAGGCCTTCTTGCTCACCCCCCTGCTGCTCAGGCGCACGGTGAACCTTTTGCCCACCGTCGCCCTGATCGCCCAGCTCTGCCTCGGGGTGCTGCTGGGACTGCCGGGGCTGCTTCTGGCCCTGCCCCTGGTGGTGGTGCTGCAGGTGGTGAGCCAGGAAGTTCTGGTCCACGACCTGATGGACCGTTGGGACGACGACGGTTTCGAACAGATGTGACCGTTCAACGCGGCCCCCGGCGGTAGTGGCGCCAGAGGGAAGGCTGCAGCACGAGCACCGCCACTGCCAGCGGGTGGCTGCGGATGGCGGTGATCAAGCTGGTGAAGGTGAAACGATCCAACAGAATCCGGAATTCGATCTGCAGGTCGGCCAGAGCGAGCAACAACAGCAACAGGGGCAGCAGGGGCACGCCGCGTCGGGAATCGCTCATCGCCGCGAAAGCAGCGGCAGCAGCGTGGGCGCAATGCCGATGCTCGACCAGCTGCCCACCAGGAAGCCGATGCTGAGGGCGACGGCGAACCAGAACAGCGTGCTGCCACCGAAGAGGATCAGGGCAAGCAGCGGCAGCAGAGTGGTGAGGGAGGTGTAAAGGGAGCGGGTGAGGGTGGCGTCGACGGCCACATCCACCTGCTCCACCAGCGACAGCTCGGCCAGGGCCTTCTTCTGTTCGCGGATGCGGTCGTAGATGACGACGGTGTCGTTCACCGAATACCCAGCGATCGTGATCAGGGCCACCGCAAACAGCGAATCCACCTCCAGTCCGGTGACTAGACCCAGCCACGCGAACACGCCACAGGTGATCAGCACGTCGTGGGCAAGGCAGAAGAGGGCCAGGAAGGCGAAGACGCCGCTGTAGGTGAAGGTGATGTACGCGGCGATGGCGGCGAAACTCACCAGCAGGGAGAGCAGGCTGCTGCGCAGCAGGCGGGAGCCGAGGGTGGGCCCGACGGTGTTGACGGAGGTTGCGGAAGCAAGGAAAGGCCCGGAATCGGCCTCCAGGGCCTCCACCACGGCCTGGCCCTGCTCCGCGCTGAGATCTGGCAGTCGCAATTCGAGGGAGCGCCCGCCATCGAGGATCTGTACACCGGCGCTGCCAAGGGCCGGGGAAGGCTCAGCTCCATCAGCCGGCAGTCTTAGGGCGACCAGCTTGAGGCGGATGGCTTCAGCCTCCAGCGGTGGGCAGCGATCGCCGCAGCTTCGCTGCAGCTGGATCTGGGTGCCGCCTGTGAAATCAAGCCCTGGACGCAGGGGCGCACGGATCAGCGGATTTGTCCAGCAGAGGGCGATGCCCACCAGGCTGAGCAGACAGGCAAGCAGCGAAGCGATCCAGGCCAGGCGACGAAAGCGACTGATGCGGAAGCGCACCGCCGGTAAAAGCGGTGGGGTGGAGCTGCTGACGCCGGTGGCGGGTTGGGCGGTGGTCACGCGGGAAGCTGGCGGGCGGGCAGGAAATAGGTGGGGCGCCGCAGAGAGGGATAGGTCATCAGCAGCTTCAGCAACGTGCGGGTGCAGGTGAGGGCGCTGAACAGGCTGAGCAGCACGCCGATGCCCAGGGTGACGGCAAACCCTTTCACAAATCCTGTGCCGAGGAAGAACAGGGCCGCACAACTGAGCAGGGTGGTGAGCTGTCCATCGAAGATCGCCGAGAAGGCCAGGGAGAAGCCGGTGTCGATAGAGCGGATCAGGGTGTTGCCGCGGCGCAACTCCTCCTTCACCCGCTCGAAGATCAGCACGTTGGCATCCACCGCCATGCCCACCGAGAGCAGGAAGCCGGCGATGCCCGGCAGAGTGAGAGTGATCGGGATCAGGGCATAGATCGCCAGGTTGAACAGGGCGTAGAGAGAAAGCGCCAGTACCGCCACCAAACCCGGCAGCCGGTAGACCACCACCATGAACACCCCTACCAGCGCCAGGCCAGCCAGGCCGGCGACAAGGCTGCTGCGGACGTTCTCGGCACCGAGCGACGGACCCACCGTACGCACTTCAACGATCTTCACCGGTAAGGGCAGCGAACCGCCACGCAGCTGCACCTCCAGTTCACGGGCCTCCTCGGCGGTGAAGTTGCCGGTGATCGAAGCACCACCACCGGCGATGCCGGCGGTGCGGAATTCAGCCCCCACCGTGGCCTCGCTGATCGAACGACCATCGAGCACGATGCCCAGCACCCTGCCGGTCCCGGCGATCTCCTGGGTCAGGCGTGCGAACTGCTCTCCGCCCTCGCGGGTGAAGTTGAGGGTCACATCCCAACCGTTGCCAGTCTGCTCCTGCTGGCGGCCCGCCGTCTGGAGCTCCTTGCCGGTGAAGCGGGTGGGTCCGAAGAGGGCAA
>JBIIJS010000124.1:0-8170 GCA_044233605.1 Cyanobium sp.
CACTCCTGGGCGATCGCCATCCGCTCACCAGCCCATGCCTGCGCCAATCAAGCCAGCATTCTTTACGCGTACTGGGCAAAGTAGGCTATAGTGGTTTTGAATCTGCCGCGCAGCGGCTTAGTCCAACACAACGGCTGCAAGCTGGAGCCATGGCAAAATCTCTGTTGTGGCAATCAATTTCATAATACCATGGCAAGACCCTGCCGCTATAGACGGATCCGCCTATAACCGTTCGCATTGCTACATAAGCCTGTTCCCGCGTCCCGAGCCCAGCCACTTGACATGAGCTGCTAAATCCGGGGTGTCTTTAATATAGGGCTATACTCATTTGGTAGACTGCAGCTATTTAAACTTTTTGCGCCCCTTCATAATTGATTTGTTGATTGTAAATGCAAGCTTGCACACTTGCAACAGCTTGAACGAAATTGCAGCTCATCACCAAGCGATTGACTGTGATTTTGACTTGCCGATGCTTCGAATGCCCAACTAAGCACACGTGCAACTCTTGCCCAAAGGATCGTGCGAGTATGCCATCCGTGTTCAGAGCCTGTTTATGGGATTCGTTTCGCATGCTGCAGGATCAACCCGCCCGTTCCTACGTGAAAACCCGCCCGAATGCGCACCGGTCCCTGCACAGGGATTTCTGTGAGATAAAGCAGACCAGCTTCCTCTGCGCACGTCGGAAAAAACGGTGCCCCTGGTTCTGAATGCAGGAAGAAGTCACCGGACAAAATTCTGCACTTGGGGCAGACATTCGCATAGTATTTGCCTTGAACTGTTTTCGAGTAGCTAAGCTGATAGGTTGGCACTCGTTTCTGCACGTATCCAAGCATGTCTTTAGGAAGAGCAACAACATCTGACAGGACAACAACCTGTTCATCTGCGCCCTCAACCGACGGCGCTAGGAATGCTACCACCGGCATTCTTTCCCCGCACCTCCAACAACCGATCTTCATTCCGACCATATAAATCGGCGGTGATATTGTCAGAGAATCGTCATCCATGATGATCTGCTCATAGCGGATTCTTGAATGTTAAATCTTTTCTGCTATGCACGGCCGTCATTGGCACAGAAAAGATCCCTGACCTGTCAATTTCAAGTCCACTAATCTTATGCTAATGATTCTTGCCCCTAGCTTCCGATCCTTCGAACGTTAAATGGATGGTTTCCGGGAACGACGGCAGCCCTCCCGATTCTGTTCGATAACCACCGGCTGGTTGTCAAGAAAATCTTGGCTACCGGAGTCCGTTCCTGGCAGATGGGTCCATCATGAACAGTGCTTATCGGACCCGGTATTCACATGGAGCTGTTGCTGCAGAGCACCCTGGGAAGCACGGGCCGCCCATCAGCTGAGCCGATCAAGCGCTTCCTCCGTCGACGCTCCCCTCCCGCCGCAGGGTGAAGAAAAAGGGCTGCGGGATGCCCCGTGCGTCCATCACCCCGAGCAGGGAGTCGGCATCGAGGCGGCGGAACACATCCACGATCGGCAGGTGGTCGTACAGCATCGCCGCGCTGGCCACGCCCCGGTGCTCCACCACGCGCAGGCGGGCTTGTGGCCGGTGGGCGATCCACAGGGGCAGCGCCAGCCGTTGAAACAGGCGCCCGGCGGTGGCGGTGCCCAGCCAGGGCCAGCGCTCCAGCCAGCGCGGATCGGGCAGTAGCGTGGCCCGCAGCGGCACCACGGCGCCGCCGGCGGTGCGAAACAGCAGCGGATCCACGTCGTCGGGGCCGCGGAAGGCCTTGCCATACCAGTGATATGCCTCCAGCACCCCATCAAGCGGGTGGCCCGTGGCGAAGCCGCCGCCCCGCCAGCGGCCCAGCAGCTCGTTGAGTTCCACCGCCGGCAGCCGGTCGAACAGGGCCAGCGCCTCCTCCGGGCCGGCGGCGGACAGGGGTGGAGGGGCACCCGCTGCGGTGGTTGGCATGGTGTCGAGGGGCGTGGGTTCTCAGCCCTAGGCTGCTTCCTCGATTGCCCTTCGTCGCGATGGCCGCCGCCATCCCCACCCTGGCGGACCCAGCCAGCCGCCAGGTGGTGCAGGCCATCGTCGATCCGCTCGGCTACTACCGCCGCTGCTTCCGCGCTCACAACGGCGTGGTGCGCGTGCACATGGTGCCCGGCTTCTCGCCCCAGCAGGTGCTGATCAACGATCCGGCGGTGCTGCAGGAGCTGATGGCCCGCGACAACGGTCGAGGCATCAGTGCCCCCGGCCACCTCAACGACCTGATGGAGCAGGTGGTGGGGCAACACTCGCTGATGCTGCTCGAACCCGCTCCCCACCGGGCCCGGCGCCGCCTGCTCACGCCTCCGTTCCATGGCGAACGGCTCAAGGCCTACGGTGCCCTGATCCAATCCATCGCCCGCCAGGTGTTCGCCGAGCTGGCGCCCGGCCAGGTGTGGGATGCCCGCACGCAGATGCAGCGCATCACCATGCGCGTGATCCTCTCGGCCGTCTTCGGCCTGCACGAGGGCGAGCGCTACCGGCGCCTGGAAGCCTTGCTGCAGCGCAACCTCGCTCTGCGCACCGGACGCTTCGGCACCCTGATGCTGTTCCTGCCGCCGCTGCGCCGTGATCTCGGCGGCTGGAGCCCCGGAGGCAGGGTGCGGCGCCTGGAAGCGGAAACCAGGGCGCTGCTGCTTCAGGAGATCGCCGAGCGACGTCGCAGCCTGGAAACCGGCGATGGCAGCGAGCGGGTGGATGTGCTCAGCCTGCTGCTCGCCTGCCGGGATGAGCAGGGCGAAGGCCTCAGCGACGCCGAACTGCACGATGAACTGCTCACCCTGCTGCTCGCCGGCCACGAAACCAGCGCCACCGCGCTCATCTGGGCCCTGCACTGGATCCATCGCCAACGCGAGGTGCGCGCAGGGCTTCTCGCGGAACTGGACGGCTGCGACAACCCGGGCGACCCCGAGCGGATCCAGCGGCTTCCCTACCTCGGCGCCGTGGTCAACGAGGTGCTGCGCATCCATCCGGTGGCGATGCTGCTCTTCCCCCGCCTGGTGGAGCAACCCCTGCAGATGGCGGGCTGGGCCTTCGAGCCCGGCGATGTGCTCTTCGGCTGCATCCCGGCGGTGCACGAGCGTGCCGAGCTCTACCCGGATCCGCAGGCCTTCCGGCCGGAGAGGTTTCTGGAGCGCAGCTACGGCCCCGGCGAATTCCTGCCCTTCGGCGGCGGCGCCCGTCGCTGCATCGGGGCCGCCCTGGCGCTTTATGAGGTGAAGCTGATCCTGGCCACCCTGCTGCGCCAGCATCGCCTTGCCCTCACCCCCGCCTGCGACCGCCCCCTGCCGCCCCGGCGGCGCGGCTTCATCCTCGGGCAGTCGCGACCGGTGCGGCTGCGGGTGCTGCAGGCCTGAGCCGCTTGTGCAGCGTGTCGGCCCCCAGCACCAGCAGCGTGGCGCCCAGCATCGGCAGCAGCCAGCGGCTGAGGAAGCCGAGCCACAGCAGCCGGTTGGGACGGCGCAGCGTGGCCCAGAACGGCTGCCGGTCGCTGCGGCAGGCCAGCAGCGCTCCCATCTGTCCCGCCACGATCAGGGCGAAGGCGATGGTGGCGGCCTGGTCCTGGATGGCTTGCACCACACCGCCCACCCCGTGGCTTCGCCACACCAGCAGGTAGCCGCCCATCGAGGCGACCGCATTCGCCAGCCCCAGCACCAGGTAGGCGCGCAGCATCACCGCCCGGTTGAGCAGCGGCAGAGCGCGGCGCCGGGGTGGTTGGCGCATCACCCCCGGTTCGGGCGGTTCGGCCCCCAGCCCCAGGGCCGGCGCGTCGTTGACGCCGTCGCCGGTGACGGCCACCACTTCGCCGAGGCTGCGGTAGGCCTGCACCAGCCGCTCGGCGGGGAGGCGCCGCAGTGTCCCGTCGCGCCACACCTGCACCTGGCTGGGCAGGGAGCGGGTGAGGGCGATCAACGTGCGTTCCGCCTGGAACTCCTGCCAGAAGGAGACCAGCCCGTTGATCAGCACCACCGCCCAGATCGCCCAGCCCAGCTCGGGCGTGCCGGCGGCACCTGGGCGGGCGGCAGCGACCAGATCGGTTCAGCAGTGGAGAGCAGCACCGCTTGACGGTGGGCACATCGCCTTCAGCATGACCGGGTTTTCCCCCGACGGTCAGCCTTGGCTCCTTCCCCCCATCCGGCCCATTGCCGTCTGTCGCTCCTTGCCACCTTGGGAGCGGCTCCCTTGCTGGTGGCCGCTCCGTTTCTGCTGGCTGGTCCCCCGGCCCTGGCATCCACGCCGGCGGCCTGGGAGGAGCTGCGCCTGCGCGCCGTGCAGACCTGCACCGCCGAGCTGCTCAGCCGCAATCTGAATGTTCTCGCCGTTGAGGCGATCGATTCATCCGGCGCCCGCTGGCAACCCACCGACGACGGCATGCAGGTGCGCCTGAAGGTGCAGCTCCCCGGCCAGACGGCGAGGAGTGTGAGCTGCAGCTACCGGAGGCCGCTGTTCAGCCCATCGCTCTGAGCCCGCCGTACCGCGGAGCGGCGTTACACGGCGGCCAGGGCCCGGGCCAGCCCTTCGGTGACCCGGCTGAAGAAGTCGAGGTTGAGTGTGGCGACGGTGTCGCTCATCTTGTGGTAATTGGGATTGCGCAGGAATGACGTATCGGTGATCATCACGGCCCGGTAGCCCGCATCCCAGAAGGGACTGTGGTCGCTGCGGCGCACATCCGGCAGGATCCGGCCCCTCAGGGGCACCGCCAGGACCTTGGTGCGTACATGCCGGCCGAGACGGTGGGTCAGCCCAGGCAGCCGGGGCAGCGAACGCAGATTGCCGATCACGGCGATGAAGTCGGCGCGGCGGCCGTAGAGCCAGCGCAGGGCCGGGAGCGGATAGCGCTGCTCCGTGCCGGTGAAGGCGAGCATCTCCAGGCTCACCATCAGCTCCAGGGGCTGGCCGCGGCGCTTCAGGTCGGCGGCGAGCGCCTTGCTGCCCAGGCAGCCCCATTCCTCCTGGTCGAAGGCCACGATCCAGACGGGCCGTTGCGGCGGATTCGCCGCCCAGCGCCTCGCCAGCTCCAGCAGTGCCGCCAGGCCGGAGGCATTGTCGTCGGCACCGATCGAGTGGAGGGGGCCGTCGTAGTGGGCTGCCACCAGCAGGGGGGGCAGATCGTTGCGGCGGCCGGGCAGGCGCAGGATCAGGTTGGTGCCGGCGTCAGCGCCGCTGCCGAAATGCTGCTCCTCCACGGCTCCGAGGGCGCCCAGGCGCTCGCGCAGCAGGCTTCGTACGGCCAGCAGGCCGAGGGGATCCCAGCGGGCATGGCGAGGGCGCGCCAGCAGCTGAAGGTCGTGCAGCAGGCGTTCACGCAGCAGGGGGTGGGCGCCTGGGCCGATGCCCTCTCCTGGCTGAGTATGGAGACGATGCAGCGGAACCGCAATCGTCTCCGGCTGCTGTACTGCATGATCCGGGGCACTTTGCCTGGATTTAAGGTCGCGGAGCGGCGTAGGGGTATGGGTCATGGATTGGGCGTGGGCGCTGGTCTCCCCGATCAGGATGGAGTGAGAAAACAGTGCCAGGCAGGAATGTGAGGAATTTCCACAAATGACCGTGCGATTGCTGCAGCGGTGGCGAGTGGGCACGCGGTTGCCTTTGTTGAGCTGGCCGCGCACCTTGATTAGGTTATGCAGGAATGGTTACGACTGATGCTTGAGGGCTGGGAAGTTCGGGATGTCTTTGGAATTTGTGATTGTTGCCCTCGCTCTCTGTTGCCCGCGTTCTCTGTTGCTTTGCGATCCCATGGTGGCGAGCTTCGTCATGATCGTGCTGCGCTCCGGCCGGTCGGGCCCGGCGCCTCCAGCAGGAGCAGCACGTCAGCGTCGCTGAGCTGCTCGAAGTGCTCATACCACTGGCCCACAGCCCGCAGCTGCTCCACCACCGCCAGGGCCTCCAGCCGGTCGACCAGCGCGTCGAGATCGGGCACCACCCGCCGGTCGACCACCGGCACCGCCAGGGTGAGCGAGGCCGGCTCCAGCCGGCGCAGGGATTGCAGGGCGGCCCGGGCGGTCATGCCAGTGGCGATGCCGTCATCCACCACCACCAGGTGCCGGCCGCGCAGCGTCGCAGCTTCCGGGTCGCCGAATACCGCACGGCGGCGCTCCAGTTCCCGCTGCTGATCGGCCACCAGTGCGGCCCGTTCGGTTTCGCTGAGGTGCAGGAAGCCGCCGTCCTGCCGGTCCCACAGCACCACGCCGCCCGGAGCCACCGCGCCGATCGCGTATTCCGGATAGGAGGGATGGGCGATCTTGCGCACCGCCCAGCAGGCCAGCGGCAGGTTGAGCAGCCGTGCCATCTCCGCCGCCACCGGCACCCCGCTGCGGGGCAGGGCCAGCAGGGTGCAGTCGCCGCCGCGGCCGCGCAGATCCTCGAAGCGCCCGGCCAGGGCCCGGCCCGCCTCAAACCGATCCTTCCAGAGCCGATGGTCGATGGCACCAGCCTCCGCTCCCCTTCCCATCATGGAGCCCGGTCCGGCGCCAGGCGGCCCAGTTCCCATCCCTTCACGATCCGGTAGATCGCCGGCACCACCACCAGGCTGAGCACGGTGGCCACCAGCTGGCCGCTGAACACCACCGTGCCGATGCTCATACGGCTGGTTGCGCCGGTGCCGGTGGCGAACAGCAGGGGCAGGTAGCCCACCAGCGAGGAGATGGTGGTGAGCAGGATCGGCCGCAGACGGGCCACGGCCGCCCCGTGGATCGCCTGATCCAGGTCCATCCCCTCGGCCAGGCGCTGGTTGGCGAACTCCACGATCAGGATGCCGTTCTTGGCGGCCAGGCTGGCCAGCACCAGCAGGCCCATCTGGCCGTAGACGTCGAGGGCCATGCCCCGGGCCGCCAGCCCGCCCACGGCGCCGAGCAGGGCCAGTGGCACTGTCACCAGGATGATCAGGGGATCGAGGAAGTTCTCGTAGAGAGCCGCCAGCACCAGGGCCATCACCAGCAGGGCGAGGCCGAACACCCGCACTGTGCCGCCACCGGCCCGGTCTTCCTCGCGGGCCAGCCCGACCCATTCGAGGTCGATGGCGTCGCCGCCGCGCTTCTGGTGCAGATCCCGCAGCAGGGCCATCGCCTGGCCGGTGCTGACGCCGGGGGCCGGGAGGGCGCGGATGCTGATCGCACGCACCAGCCGGCTGCGGTTGATGCTCGTGGGGCCGGAACCCTGCTCGATCCGCACCAGCTGGGCCAGCGGAATCAGCCGGCCATCGCGGTTGCGCACCCGCAGGGCCAGCACATCGCCGGCATCGCGGCGGTGGTTGCCCTCCAGCTGCAGGATCACGCGCCGCACCTGGTCGTCGGCGAAGCTGTCGTTGACGTAGTCGCTGCCGAAGCTGGCGCCGAGGGTGTCGACCAGCCCCGCCAGGTCGACGCCGAGGGATGCCATGCGCAGCCGGTCGGGGATCAGCTCAAGCCGCGGCGCGCCGCTGCTGAAGCGGGTGGAGACCCGCTCGAAGGCCGGCTGGCCGCCGCTGCTGAGCGCCTGGGCCTCGGCGATGAAGGCGCGCGCCTCCTGCTCGAAGGCCGCCAGGCTCAGCTGGCCGGAGCTGGTGTCGAGCAGCTCCAGCTCCAGGCCGCCCTCGGCGCTGAAGCCGCGCACGCTCGGTGCCTCGCTGAGTTGCACCGAGGCGTCGCGGACGCCGCGGCGCAGGGCCCCGTTGATGCGCTCCGCCACCGCCGCCGCGGTGTTGTCGGCACCGGGCCGCTGCTCGACGGGCTTGAGGCGCAGGAAAAACTGCCCCTTGTTGGAGCTGCTGTCGCCAAAGGAGCGACCGGCGTAGAAGTTGGCGCTGCGGATCAGCGGCTCCTGGCGGGCGATGCGGCGCACCTGCTCCAGCACCTCCTGGGTGCGGCCCAGGGCCGTGCCCTCCGGCAGGATCACCACGCCGCGCAGCTGGCCGTTGTCTTCCTGGGGAATGAAGCTGGTGGGGCGGGCCCGCAGGGCGGCGGCGGTGAGCACCAGGCCGAGCAGCAGGGCCAGCAGCACCACAAGGCGCCGCCGCAGCACGCCGTTGAGCAGGCGGTTGTAGGGACCTTCGAGGGCTTCGATCGCCCTGCGGGGCGGATCGATCCAGCGCCTGAGCCAGGCTGGCTCGGGGCGGCTGTTCCGCAGCAGACGGCTGGCCGCCACGGGGGTGAAGCTGAGGGCGTTGATGGTGGAGAACAGGATCGCGCCGCTG
>JBIIJS010000125.1:0-8123 GCA_044233605.1 Cyanobium sp.
CGAACACCTGAATCTGGGCCGCCTCGTAGGCCTTGTCGAGGGTGAGGTAGGGGCGCTCCCAGTCACCCCAGATACCCCAGCGGCGGAAGCCCGCCTTCTGCAGCTCCACCTGCTCCAGCGCATAGGCATGGGCGCGGCGGCGCAGTTCGATCGGGGTGAGGCCACGCCGTTCGTCGCTGCCCAGGCTCTGCAGCACCTTCAGTTCGATCGGCAGGCCGTGGCAGTCCCAGCCGGGCCGGAAGCGGGCGCGGCGACCGTTGAGCAGGGCGTGCTTGTTGAGGATGTCCTTGAGGATCTTGTTGAGGGCATGCCCCACGTGCAGGGCGCCGTTGGCGTAGGGCGGGCCATCGTGGAGAGTGAACACCGGCCCTGGGTTGCCGCGGCTGAGCCGCTCGTAGAGGCCCAGCTCCTGCCAGAAGGCCTGCAGCTCCGGTTCGCGCACGCGGGCGTTGGCCCGCATCGCGAAGGGGGTCTGCAGCAGATTGAGGGTGTCCTTGTAGGAGACGCCGGCGGCTGGGGTCTGGGACGGGACGCTGGCGGACACGTCGCTTCGCTGCAGGAAGGGAGCTGGGATTATCCCGCTTCGGGTGGCGGGGTCAGGGCAGCCGGGGCGTTGGCGGCGTCGATGAGGGCATCGATCTCGGCGAAGCCGCTCACCACCTGCGCCGGCGGGGATTCCTCGTCGGAGCCTGGTTCCGCGGCAGGCTCCGGTCGTACCCAGCGGCGGCCCTTGCTGCGCGGCGCCTGCCGCTGCGCCACCAGGTTGCCGAGGATTCCTGGCACGGCGGTGGCCCGCTGCAGCAGCACGGCCAGGGAGGCTCCCAGTTGCTTCAGGCCGGTGCGCCAGCGCTCCATGGAGCTCAGCCGCTGCCGCTCCTCCTCGCTGAGCTGGCGCCAGCGGGCCAGCCCCACCTCGCTGCCCAGGCGGCCGATCAGCAGGCCGCCGCAGAGCACGGCCAGCATCGGCGCGCCGGTGAGCCGTTCGGTGCTGGTGACCAGCACCAGGCCCAGCAACAGCACCACCCCGCCCCAGACCGCGTCGCGGGGGCGGCTGAGTTCGCTCACCAGCAAAGGGAGCAGTAGCACTGCCACTCCGAGGGCGAGGGCAAGGGTTCCTCCCAGGGTGGCAAGCATGGGGCTACGGCGGCTGGGGCCATTCTGATCGGGCCACCGTCGTGCCTACACTGAAGATCCGGCCCACCTGGCGGAATTGGTAGACGCGCTGGGTTTAGGTTCCAGTGGCTTCGGCTGTGGGGGTTCAAGTCCCCCGGTGGGCATGGTTCTGCTGTGGCGGCCCCTGCAGTGGGCCCTGAGAGCACGGCGTCGCGGCGGTCTGAGGCCGCTGGCCATGGAGAGGCAGTTGCGCGCCGGGACAGTTCTCCGTTCCAGCTGCGGTGGTGCCACTCTGGTGTTCGGCACACTCAGCAACCCCGCCCTGCGCAACCAGCTGCGGCGCCTGGATCTGGCACCGCTCCTCTGGAGCAGCATGTCCCTTGTGTGCCACTGCGATCTGCAGGGTCTGGCGGCAAGCGCCGCCCGGCGCAAGCTGCATGTGGGCCGGCCGCGGGTTCAGGCCGGCAACCCGGCCATCCTCGAGCCCGTTGGGTGAGGGGAGGCGCTCACCGGCAGCGGTGGTTTCCGTACATTGGGAGCCCCGCCAGACCGGACTTCTGATCCGGTTGATGTCGCCCGTCGATGACGCAAGCGCTGACGCCCTCGACCACCGCCGCGGCCTCTCCCCGCAGCCCGCTGCCTTGCGGCCCCGTTTCTCGTGCCGCTCCCGTGCAGAGCGTGCCGAAGCGTTTGCTTGGTGCGCCGGCGGCCTGGAATCCCACCGTCGCCCTCTTTCTGGGGGGCTACGTGCTGGCGGGTCTGAGCATCTACGGCTGGTTCTGGGCGGGCTCCGGCGGATGGCCCCTGCCGGTGCTGCTGCTGCTCGGATTCCTGGCCCTTCACCTGGAGGGCACCGTGATCCACGACGCCTGCCACAACGCTGCCCATCCCAACCGGTTCTGGAATGCCGTGATGGGCCACGGCGCGGCCCTGCTGCTGGGCTTCAGCTTTCCGGTGTTCACGCGGGTGCATCTGCAGCACCATGCCCATGTCAACGACACGAAACACGATCCGGATCACATCGTCAGCACGTTCGGCCCCCTTTGGCTGATTGCACCGCGATTTTTTTACCACGAGGTGTTCTTCTTCCGCCGCCGGCTCTGGCGCCGCTGGGAGCTGTTGGAGTGGGGCATCGCCCGGGCCGTATTCGTGGCGATCGTGCTGTGGGCAGCTCGCCACGATTCGCTTCCGTTCATCTTCAATTGCTGGTTCGCTCCCGCCCTGATGGTGGGCGTCACCCTGGGGCTGTTCTTCGATTACCTGCCGCATCGGCCATTCCAGTCGCGCAACCGCTGGCACAACGCTCGCGTCTACCCCGGGCGGCTGATGAACTGGTTGATCATGGGCCAGAACTACCACCTTGTGCACCACCTCTGGCCTTCCATTCCCTGGTTTCACTATCAGGACGCCTACCGGGCGACACGGCACCTTCTCGATGCCAAGGGATCACCACAACGGCTCGGCATGTTTGAAAGCCGCCATGATTTCCTCAACTTCCTCTATGACATCTTCCTCGGTGTGCGAAGCCACAAGCGCAGGCGCAGCAGATTGCGCAGCCTGGCGGTGCTGATGCCGAGTCGCCATTCCCGCCGCCGCGTGCTCGAGCTGCTGCACCGCACCGCCGTTTCTCCTACCCGTTGAACCCTGGCCGATCAGTCGGCCAGGATCTTCGGCACCCGGAAGAAGTCGCCCTCACGCTGGGGAGCCAGATTCAGCAGTTCCTCGCGCACCGGGGTGGGGCTGATCCGATCGTCTCGGGTAACGTTCACTACCTCCACGGCCCGCGTGGTGGGAGGCACCCCCTCGGTATCGACCGTTTCGAGCTGGGCCACGTAATCGAGGATCCGCTCCAGCTGGTCTGTGTAGGTGGCGATCTTCGCCTCTGGCAGGTCGAGCCGGGCCAGCTGGGCCACCTTGCGCACGTCGTCAGCCGAGATCCTGCTCATGGCCGCTGCATGGAAGTGCCCTGAACCTACCTGTTCGGTCCATGGGGCTAGGCGTCGGGCTCGGCCAGGAAGGCGCGCAGATCCTCAGCCAGGGCGGTGGCGGCCAACTCAAGGAAGCGCTCGCCGTGCTCCGCCTTCGCCAGGAACGGGTCGGAACCCATGCGGCCGTCGGGATGGCGGCGGCGGAAGTCTTCCGGGCCGTGGATCGGGCCGGCCGGAGGCGGTTCTTCGAGGGCCCTCTGCTTGCTGCTGAGGCTGGGTTCGAGGTGCAGGGTGAGGGCGATCTCACTGGGGGTGGCATGGTGACCCTCCCGCTCGCCGTAGAGGGAGCGCGCCTCCTGCATCACCGGTCCGGCGGTGAACCAGTTGGCCAGTCGGCAGCGCAGGCGCCCTGCCACCGGCAGCCCCCGGGCGCTGGCGCTGGCGTAGGCCTCGGCGAAGGCGGCGCGGCTGGTGGCGATGTTGCCGCCATGGCCGTTGATCACGTAGATGCGCTCGAAGCCATGGCGGGCCAGGGAGAGCACCACGTCGTGCAGCAGCGCCAGCAGGGTGGAGGGCTGCAGGCTGACGGTGCCGGCAAAGCCGAGATGGTGCTCCGCCATGCCGAAGGCCTGGGCCGGCGTCACCAGCACACCGGTGCGGCGGCCCACCTCAAGGGCCACGGCCTCGGCGGTGAGGGCATCGGTGCCGATCGCGCCGGTGGGCCCGTGCTGTTCGGTGGAGCCGAGGGGCACGATCACGCCCTTGCAGCTGGCCAGATAGGCCTCCACCTCGGGCCAGCTGCGCAGTTGCAGCCGGATCGCTTCGCTGGAGAGGGGGGGCATGACGGGTTGTGCCACGGCAGGTTCAGTGGGCGGTGCCGTTGCCGTCGTAGTCGTCGGTGTCGTAGTAGCCGCCGCGGGTGCCGAAGTAGAGGGTCGCCAGGCAGAACAGGCCGCTGGTGGCCAGAAGCACGGTGCCGAGGTTGAAGCTGGCCGGTTCCATGGGTGGGGGGCTGCAGAAGGCTGGAAGGAGCCTTCAGTCTGCCGGGTGGACGGGGTTTCCGCTGATCGCCGGGCTACAAGCAGGGTGGCCGGCTTGGCTGGGTCACTGGAGTGAGCCTGTGGCAGTGCAGGTGGCAGCGGTAGTGGCACAGGCCATGCACCCCTTCAGCCTGATGATGCTGCTGAGTAGCCCACGAGCAACCACAATGAAGCTGAAGCGTTTTCGGCGCGGACGCGGGCAGAGGGTTTGGCCAGGTATCGCATCCGCTGGGAGGCTGGCGAGGTCGTTGCCTGAATGTCGCAGCGATGCGCAAAGAAGCGATTGCGCAGAAGCGGCGATGAGGGCTGATCTTGCTAGCGCTAGAATTAATTATTGTGACTAGTAGGACTTAATTGGGAGGGCGAATTTGCATGGGACATCTCAGGTGGTTCCTGCTGTAGCGGGGTCGGGGGTGGATTTTTTAAAAGTCTATCCACGGGTATCTTGCCAGAACGGCTATTTGGGTTGTTTGCATAGTTGTTGGGCAGGTGATGTATTCGCGCATCGGTATGTATTTGCATGTTCTGGTTTAAGCCAACAATTGACCGCGAGTGAAAGCCTCTGGGTACACGCCAGAATGTAAGTCCTTGGGCTGCTTTTTCTCGGATGCCCCATTGCCCAGTGTTTGGTGAGCTGGCATTGCTGAATAAGAACTCTGTGGCGAGCTGCTTGTCCATCAAGTACATGCCTTGGTAGGGCTGTTTAAGGCTTACGAATGTTGTTTCTTCGAATTTGAGCAGATGCGAAGAAAGTGATTGGCGCTTGACTACATCGGTGCTTACTGCTACTCCCTTTGCGTTGATATCGTATCGCAAAAATCCAGGAATGAACGGGGTCGATTTTGTGATGGCTCTTGCGTGTAGCCGGTAATCAAGATTTTTCTTTGTAAGCATTATATCGTCTTCTGTATACAGAAAGTGGGTGTGATTAGATTTCTGGGAAATTTGCTCTCTAAATATATCTCTGTGGCTCCAGGTCAGTAGGAATGGGTGGCCAAGATAGGTTGGCGTTATAATGTGTAAATCTTTGCCGCAGACATTTTCTCTGATAAGGTTGATCTCGTGATCGTCGTTTGTATTGGTTACGATGTGAGTTGTGTATTCAATATCCATTTGACGATGGGCTTCACAAATTTGCCTTAAGTATTCTAGCCTTGAGGATTTGTAAAAAATGTAATTGCTATGGAGAGATTGATGTTCATGCGAGCTCCTGTCCTGCTGCAGTAAGAAATAAAGTGTAGTAGTGCCTTTGATTTAGTGGAAGATAGTTGGGTTGGTGCTCTTGTGTCAACTCACGCCTATGCTCACGCCGTCCCTGCCAGCCCTCCCCCAGAGCTTCTTCGCCCGCGCTGCTGAGCTCGTTGCCCCCGATCTCATCGGCTGCCTGCTGGTGAAGCGCGAACCAACAGGCGCGCAGCTGTGGGGCGTGATTGTGGAAACCGAGGCTTACTGCCAGAGCGAGCCTGCCTGCCACGGGCACAGGCGCCGCAGCCCCAGCAACGAGACGTTGTTCGGTGCGCCAGGGCATTTCTACGTGTATGTGAGCTATGGCATTCACCACTGCGTCAATGTGGTGTCCGGTGAGCTGGGCCGGGCCAATGGAGTGCTGCTGCGGGCAGCGGCTCTGCCCGGTGGCGAGGAGCGGGCAGCGGCCGGACCTGCCTTGCTGGCGCGGCGTTTCGGGATCGACCGCCGCCACGATGGTCAGGCGGTGACACCGGCCGCGGGGCTGTGGCTGGCGCCGCCGCCGTCGCCGTTGCGGCTTGAGTTGCTGCGGCGGGAAGTTGCAGGCGAGAAACCGCTGCAATGCACCTCCCGTATCGGCATCTCGCTCGGCCAGGACCTGCCCTGGCGCTGGTATCTGCGGGGCAGCCGCAGCGTCAGTCGGCGGGCCCGAGGCGATCGCACCCCGAAGCACGACTGGCTGGCTTCCCTGTTGGCGCCTACGGTTGGGAAATGACGTCAACAGCAAAGCGTTGAGCGGTTGGTCCCATCACCACGTGCTCGACCTGGCGTCGTTTTCCGTCGCCGACTTCGCCACCGTTCTCGAGCTGGCCCAGCGTTTCCGTGCCCTGCCGGTGGCGGGTGCCCGCAAGCTGCCAGCCCTCCAGGGCCGGCTGGTCACCAGCCTGTTCTTTGAGCCCAGCACGCGCACGCGCAGCAGCTTCGAGCTAGCGGCCCGGCGCCTTTCAGCCGACGTGCAGAGCTTCTCGCCCTCCTCCAGTTCGCTCAGCAAGGGGGAGAGCCTGCTGGATACAGCCCTCACCTATGTGGCAATGGGCGCCAACGTACTGGTGGTGCGCCATCGCTGCGCCGGCGTGCCCCGCAGCCTGGCCCGCGACCTCGAGCGCGCCGGCCGGCGCGTGGCTGTGCTCAACGCCGGCGATGGCCTGCATAGCCACCCCAGCCAGGGCCTGCTGGATCTGTTCACCCTGGCCCGCCACTTCGAGCCCGAAGCCCCCACCCCCGCCAGTCTGGCGGGCCGGCGCATCGTGATCGTGGGCGATGTGCTTCATTCGCGGGTGGCCCGCTCCAATCTCTGGGCCCTCACCGCTTGCGGGGCGGAGGTGGTGCTGTGTGGTCCGCCCACCCTGCTGCCGCATGATTTCGCCGATTTCGTGGCGGCGCCTCCTCCCGGCCAGGAGAGTGATCCGGTGCCGTTGCGGGGGGCGGTTCGCCTCTGTCGCAGCCTCGAGGAGGCCCTGCCCGGTGCCGATGCGGTGATGACGCTGCGGCTGCAGAAGGAGCGGATGCACGAGCACCTGCTCACCAGCCTGGATGCCTACCACCGCCGTTACGGAATCAGCCATACCCGGCTGGAGCTCTGCGGCCGGCCCGTGCCGGTGCTGCATCCCGGGCCAGTGAACCGGGGTGTGGAGCTGGCCGGTGAGCTTCTCGATGATCCCGACCACAGCCTGGTGGAGGAGCAGGTGCGCAACGGGATACCGATCCGCATGGCTCTGCTCTATCTGCTGGCGGCCCGTGATCCCAATGCTGCGGCTGATGCTCCGGCCCCGTTCAGAGCAGCTTGAAACCGTCGAGCAGCAGGCCGTAGAGCAGGCCCATGCGGGCCATGTCGAGCAATTGCAGGCCCAGCCGGTCGGGCCGGCGCCGCAGACGGCCGCGTAGACGGGCGGCCGCTTCGATCAGCAGCACGCAGCCGAAGGCCCACACCTGGTCGATCATGGCCAGGGCACCGCCGATCGAACCGACACCATTGCCGACGGCGAAGGAGCTGAGCAGCACGATCAGCAGCAGGGAAAAACGACGCCAGGGATTGGAGGCCCACCGCACCAGCCCATCACCGGCTTCGGCAACCCGCTGCTGGAAGCGGGTCTGCTGGTAACGGGACTGCCCGGGACGAAGCGGCTGTGAACGCATCGGAGCCAACGTTCAGCACTGGAAGAGGGGGCAGGGCATCAAGGCACTGGATCCGGAGCGTGCTGCACCGGATCCAGTGCCAAGGCGGTGATCCCCATCACCCGGACCGAGGCCCTGCACCACTTGTCTACACCATCTCTGGCGTGATGGCAGCATTTCACCCCCACCGATAGGGGATGCCAATGAAAAAGCCCGGCTCGCAGGAGGCCCGGGCAGGGTGATGGGGACCCCACAAGCAAACCAATCACTGCCAGTCACGGCAAGGGTTGCGTGCCGCTCAAGCGAGCGTCCTCCCTGGGGCTTGACGGGAAGGGGATCGTGGCGGCCTGCCCCCGGTCAGTTATCGCTGTCTTTCTTGCGGGAGCCCTTGCCCTCCAGAAGTTCCAGCAGAGCTTCCATCTGGGCCATGACGCCGCGCACCTCGCCTGCCTCCGGTAGCAGCCCATCCTCCATCACACCCTGATGCATCTCACGGAGTTCCTGGCGGATGTAGCGGAGGTGGCTGACCACCTGTTCACGCTTGGACTGCGACATCAAAGAGCGAGCGGTGCTCGCCCTCTTCTACCTCATCGCCTCCATCCCTCCGGAATCATTTCTGGCCGAAGCGGGCCTTGGCCTCCTCATAGAAGGCGACATCCACCTGCTCCAGGCCCGCCTCCGC
>JBIIJS010000127.1:0-7878 GCA_044233605.1 Cyanobium sp.
CCCCGGCTGTTGGTGGAAGGGGCGCTCACCGCTGAAACGCGTTTGTTGCTGCGGCGGGAGGTGCGCGATCGGGTGGCGCGTCTGGTGCCGTTCGTGCGTTTCGAGGCCGATCCTTATCTGGTGTCGGTGCGGCTGGAGGGGGCAAGCGGTCCGTTCGAGCCCGGTCAGCACCAGTTCTGGATCGTTGACGGCTTCACCACCAGCCGCAGCTATCCCTACAGCGCTCCGGTGCCGGGCCGGGAGGATCTGCGCTATTTACGCAATTCGGTGAAGGCGATTGTGGACGCCTACAACGGCCGCGTCGCGCTCTATGTGGCTGAGGCCGAGGATCCCCTGATCGCTGCCTGGCAGAAGCTGTTCCCCGAGCTGTTTGAGCCGCTCGCATCGATGGCGGCGCCGCTGCGGGCCCACATCCGCTATCCGATCCCCCAGTTCGAGCTGCAGACCCGCCAGCTGCTGCGCTACCACGTCACCGATCCGGCGATTTTCTACAGCGGCGACGACGTCTGGCAGATCCCCAAGGAGATCTACGGCTCCGAGCTGGTGCCGATGGAGCCGTATCACATCAGCGCCCAGCTTGCCCCGGATCTGCCGCCGGAGTTTCTGCTGCTGCAACCGCTCACACCGTTGGCACGGCCCAACCTGGTGGCCTGGTTGGCGGCCCGCAGCGACGCACCCAACTACGGCAAGCTTGAGCTGCTGCGTTTCCCCAGCCAGAGTCCCATTCTCGGCCCGGAGCAGATCACCGCCCTGATCAACCAGAATCCTGCGATCAGCCAGCAGTTCGGTCTCTGGAGTCGCTCCGGCGCGCAGGTGATCCAGGGCAATCTGCTGGTGATGCCCGTGGGCAGGGCCCTCCTTTATGTGGAGCCGGTGTACCTCAAGGCCCGCAACGGTGGGCTTCCTACCCTCACTCGTGTGGTAGTGAGCGACGGCACCCGCATCGCCATGGAACCCACCCTGGCCGGAGCGATCGAGGCCCTGCTGGATCCTGCCCGCTCCCTGGCGGCCAGCGTGAATGGCAACGACCAGGCCGTGCCCTAAAACGTGCCACAAAAAAGGGGCCCTGAGGGCCCCCTTGGTGGTGATTGTGTGACCGATCAGAGGTCTGCGATGGTCAGGCGGCGACAGCGGTTTTGGGGTCGAGTTCGCCCTTGGCGTAGAGGCCGGCGTAGAAATTGATGTCGCGCTGCTTGATCTTGCTGGCGTTGCCGGCACACCAGAACTGCTGATAGCGATCCAGGCACACTTGCTTCATGTACTGGCGGGCCGGCTTGTTGAAGTGGCGGGGATCGAAGTTGGCGGGATCCTTGAAGGCCGCTTCCCGCACGGCGGCTGTGAAGGCGAGGCGGTTGTCGGTGTCGATGTTTACCTTGCGCACGCCGTTACGGATGCCCTCCTGAATCTCCTCCACGGGCACGCCGTAGGTCTCGGGAATGGCACCGCCGAACTTGTTGATCATGTCGAGCCACTCCTGGGGAACCGAAGAGGAGCCGTGCATCACCAGATGGGTGTTGGGGATGGCTTTGTGGATCTCGGCGATGCGGCTGATCGCCAGCACCTCACCGGTGGGCTTGCGGGTGAATTTGTAGGCGCCATGGCTGGTGCCGATCGCAATCGCCAGGGCGTCCACCTTGGTTTTTGCGACGAAGTCAGCCGCTTCAGCCGGGTCGGTGAGCAGCTGGCTGTGGTCGAGCTTGCCTTCGAAGCCGTGGCCGTCCTCGGCCTCGCCCATGCCGGTTTCCAGGGAGCCCAGACAACCCAGTTCGCCTTCCACACTCACGCCGATGGCGTGGGCCACGTCCACCACTTCCTTGGTGACGGCAACGTTGTACTCGTAGCTGGCGGGGGACTTGGCGTCGGCCATCAGGGAGCCGTCCATCATCACCGAGGTGAAGCCGTTGGCAGCGGCGCCGAAGCAGGTGGCGGGGCTGTTGCCGTGGTCCTGGTGCATCACCACCGGGATGTCGGGATAGGTTTCCACAGCGGCCAGGATCAGGTGGCGCAGAAAGTTTTCGCCGGCGTACTGACGGGCCCCGCGGGAGGCCTGCAGGATCACCGGGGAGTCGGTCTCGTAGGCCGCCTCCATGATCGACTGCACCTGCTCGAGGTTGTTCACGTTGAAGGCAGGGATGCCGTAGCCGTTCTCGGCGGCGTGGTCGAGCAGCAGCCGAAGCGGGACGAGCGCCATGGAAATACCTCGCGGTGAAGGGGGAAAACAGTGGATGGAACCGCAACGGCGGTCCTGCGGGGAGAACCGGCGATCAGGCGGTTGAAGACGGCGGCCGACATGAACGGCCTGCGCGCGCTGGAGGGAGTCTAGGGGATGCCGTCCGAAGCCCTCCGGGCCAGATCGCAGCAGCGCTGGCTCGCCACCGCCTCCGCCAGGCCCGGCAGCATGGGATGACCCTGGCGCACGGCCTCGGCCCACCAGCCGATCAGCCGTCGCACCGGCGCGATGCGGCCATCGCCCCAGGTGCGGGGGAAGGCCAGGGCCGGATCCGCGGCCAGCGCCCGCAGAGGCTCGCCCGGGCGCGCCATCCACAGCTGGAAGCCGTGTACGTAGTCGGTCTGATTGTCGGAGCCGAGCACCAGGGTGGCGTCGCTGCCGTAGAGCTCCAGCCAGCAGCCGCGTCCGTTGCGCGCCACAGAGGAAAGGCTGAGCTGGCAGGGCACCGACCGGCCCTGGCGATCCTCCAGCACCAGCTGTACCAGAGCGACGTCCTCCGCATCCACGGCGGCCGTTCGGCCGCTGCCATCGCCCAGGGGGCGCTCACGGATCGCCGTGCTCAGTGAGGCATGCAGGCTGCGGGTGGGGCCGATCAGCCAGTGCAGGATGTCGAAGGCGTGGGTGCCGAGGGCACCGAGCACGCCGCCGCCGGCGGCTGCCTCGGAGTACCAGCTCCAGGGCCTGCGGGCATCGGCACGGCTGCCCATCAGCCAGTCGAACTTCACCAGCCAGGGGGTGCCCAGCACCCCTGCCTCCAGCAAACAGGCCAATTGCTGGAACAGGGGCACGGCCCGATACTCGAAATCCACGCCCACCGCGAGCCGCTGGCGCAGGGCCAGCCGCTGCAGTTCCTCGATCTCAGCCGCATCGAGCCCCACCGGCTTCTCGAGCAGCAGTGGCTTGCCCGCCTCCAGGGCCTGGCGCGCCAAGGCTGCCCGCGGCTCGGGAGGGGTGGCGATCACCACCGCCTGCACGGCCGGATCGGCCAGCAGGGCTGCGAAGTCGCTGTGGCCCGGCAGACCCGAATCGGTGCAGGCCTGTTCGAGCCGCTCCGGCCGTGGGTGCCAGAGGGCCACCGGCTCGGTGGCAGGGCAGTCGAGCAGGGCCGGCAGATGCACGGCTTCGCCGAAGCCGAGGCCGGCGATCGCCACCCGCAGCGGCGGGCCTTGGACGGCGGTGTTCATCGTTCGCTCCAGGCTTGGCAGGCCTCACGGATCACAGAGGCGCCGAGTTTGTCGTCTGCGACCGTCTGCCATTCGGACCGGAAGCGGGGCAGGCCGTTCACCGACACATCGCGGAACAGCTGCTGGTCGCAGTCGAGCTGCATCACGTAGAGGCTCGCGACCGGAGGCCGGGTCTGCTCCGGCCCTTCGGCCGTTTCCGCCACCTCCTTCGCCCCGGCCGGTCGGTAGCGGCTCAGCACCGAGAGGCGGCCGTCGCGGTCGATGCGCAGGCTGCCGGCGTCCCACCACTGGCGGCCCTCCGCCGTGGCCGGCACCTCGCGCCAGTCGACCGGTGCCGCTGCAGCGGCCTGTGCCGGCAGCAGGGCTGACGCTCCGCCGATCAGCAGGCCCAGCAGCAGGCCCAGCAGCAGCCCAGGCAGGCTGTTCATGGGGCCACGGCCTGGGGCTGGGTCTGGGGCTGGGTCTGGCCGACGCCATGCAGGTGCAGCAACATTGCCAGGGTGGAACGCAGCTGGGTGCGGGGCACGATCGCGTCGACAAAGCCGTGCTCACGCAGATATTCGGCCGTCTGGAAGCCCTCCGGCAGCTTCTCGCGCAGGGTCTGTTCAATCACCCGCCGACCGGCGAAGCCGATCAGCGCCTTGGGTTCCGCCAGGATCAGATCGCCCAGCATGGCGAAGCTGGCCGTCACCCCGCCGGTGGTGGGGTGGGTGAGCAGGGGCATGTAGAGCAGTTCGGCCTGGCGATGGCGCTCCAGGGCGCCGGAGATCTTGGCCATCTGCATCAGGCTGAGCATCCCCTCCTGCATGCGGGCCCCGCCGGAGGCGCAAACGATCAGCAACGGCCAGCGGCGGGCGGTTGCCTCCTCGGTGAGGCGGGTGAGCTTCTCGCCCACCACCGAGCCCATCGACCCGCCCATGAAGCGGAAGTCCATCACCCCAAGCGCCAGCGGCATGCCCTCCAGTCGGCAGAGGCCCGTGACCACCGAATCGCGTAGGCCGGTGGCTTTCTGGCTGTCGATCAGGCGGTCGGCGTAGCTGCGGCGATCCTTGAAGGCGAGCGGATCGGTGGGGCAGAGCTCCGTGTCGATCGCCTCGAAGCTGCCCTCATCAGCGATCAGCCGGATCCGCTCTGCGCTGTCGATGCGGTTGTGATGGCCGCAGGCGGCACAGACGCTGGCGTTGGCGAGGAGGTCTTTGCGATACACCACCTGGGCGCATTCGGGACACTTGCTCCAGAGGCCGTCGCCCTCATCAGGTTCCGGCCCCACGCTGGGCCTGCTCACCGGGGCATTGCGGCGGCGATCGGCGAACCAGTCGAACAGCGACATCGGGCATCTGCCGTTGGCGGCACGTCTGCGCCTATTAAAGAACCTGGGCCTGCTCAGACCCCGGTGGCCCAGCTGTAAAGACGCAGCCAGAAGGCCTGGCCAGAGATCCACACCGCCAGGGTGGCGGCGATCAGGAACGGACCGAAGGCGAAGGGCTGATGGCGGCCCAGACGACCGCTGATCCGGCCGACGCTGCCCACCAGGGCGCCGCTGAACACCGCCAGCACCACCGCCAGCCCCAGGCCGGTGGGACCAAGCCAGGCGCCCATCAACGCCGCCAGCTTGGCGTCGCCCAGGCCGAGGGCGGGCTTGCCGATCAGGCGCTCGCCCAGAGCACTCACCGCCTCGAAGCCAAGCAGGCCTGCAGCCACGGCCACCAGGTGCTGGAGCAGCAGGGCCCGGCCTGCCTCCAGCCCCTGGCTCAGGCCGAGCAGGGCGGTGGCCGCCAGGCCGAGCACCACCCCCCAGCGGCAGAGGGGCTCCGGTAGCCACATGCTGTCGAAGTCGATCAGCAGCAGCGGCAGCAGCCAGGTGGCCAGCAGCCAGCCAGCCAGCAGCAGCAGCAGGGGCTGGGGTGACGAACCCATCGACGAAGGCTGCGCCAGCAGCATCGCCACCCACAGGCCGGCGCTGAGCAACTCCACCAACGGGTAGCGCAACGGCACCGAAGCGCGGCAGTGGCGGCAGCGTCCTCGCACCAGCAGCCAGCCCAGCACAGGCACGTTCTCGTGCCAGGGCAACGTGGTGCCGCAGCGCGGGCAGTGACTGGGGGGCCGCAGCAGAGACTCCTCCCTGGGCAGCCGCCAGGCCACCACGTTCGCGAAACTGCCGAAGCAGGCTCCCAGAGCTGCCACCAGCAGGGGCAGCAGCGGCGCTGCAAGGGCCAGTTCGGCCAGGCTGGGCGGAGCGATCTCGAGAACGCGGGTCGCGGAGCTGAAGTTGGTCACAGAGGCGCGCCGGTGCGCAGTTGGCGGTTGCGACCCGAACCGCCGCGACCGCCGCTCTGACGCCCAGCCCGGCTGCGCAGCAGCTCGATTGCCACGAACTCTTCGTGGGGCAGCAGTACGGGCCGGGAGAAGACGACCCGGCCCTGGCCCGCGGCGACGCCGCTGAGCACAACCCCGAGCGGGTCGTCGCCGCTGGCGGCAGCGGCAAGAAACTCAAAGTAAATACGCCGAGCTGCGGCCAGCAGATCACGGCTGTTGATGCGATCCAACCGCAGAGCGGGAGATTCAGCACCAGCCATCGCCGCCGCCTCGATCACGAAGGATGGGGTAGATCCGGACACCCGCTGCGGGCGGGTGCTGGTGAAATCAGCGGGACAGACGCTGATGGTGCTTACCGGCGTGGATCGTGGCAGTTTAAGCCGAGTTTGCTCAGCAAGCGCATCAGCTGAGCTTCTTCTTTTCTTCAATCATCCGGTGGATGATCGGGGTGAGGATCAGCTCCATGGCGAAGCCCATCTTGCCGCCGTTCACCACGATCGAGGTGGGGCTTGACATGAAGGAGTCATGGATCATGTCGAGCAGGTAGGGGAAATCGATCCCCCACTTCTCCCGTGCCCCTTTGCGGAAGTGGATGATCACAAAGCTCTCATCGGGAGAGGGGATGCTGCGGATCATGAACGGGTTGGAGGTGTCGACCGTTGGCACCCGCTGGAAGTTGATGTCGGTACGGCTGAACTGGGGACAGATGTGGTTGATGTAGTCGGGCATCCGGCGCAGGATCGTGTCGACCGTTGCCTCGGCGGAGTAGCCCCGCTCAGCATTGTCGCGGGCGATCTTCTGGATCCACTCCAGATTGGTGATCGGCACCACGCCGATCAGCAGATCGACCAGGCCGGCCACGTCGTAGCCGTCGCCTTGAACGCCGCCGTGCAGACCCTCATAGAAAAGCAGGTCGGTGGAGGCAGGGATCGGCTCCCAGGGTGTGAACTGACCGGGTTCGAGGTTGGTGCCCAACCGACCGTTGTGCTCGGCGGCTTCATCCAGGGAGTGCAGGTAGTAACGCTTCTGGCCGCCGCCCGTTTCGCCGTAGGTGCGGAACAACTCCTCGAGCTTGTCGAACAGGTTGGCCTCGGGGCCGAAGTGGGAGAAATTCTCACCCTTGGCCACCGCCTGGGTCATGGCCTCCTTCATCGCACCCCGCTCGTAGCGGTGGTAGCTGTCACCCTCCACCACGGCGGGGGTGATGCCCTCGCGGGAGAAGATGTACTCGAAGGCTCGCTTGACGGTGCTGGTTCCTGCGCCGGAGGAACCGGTGACGGCCACGACCGGGTGACGCTTCGACATCGGGGCAGGGCTGTGGGAGGCGCCTGAGAGTTTCGCAGATCAGCGGACCTTCGCTCCACGGCAACGGCCGGCGCTTCATGAGCTGCGACGACGCTATCCCCTGAGGCCGGCCTCAGCTCTCCAGGGCGGCCAGCAACCGTTCGCCCATCTCCCGGCAGCCCACCTGGATGCAGCCTGCTGCCATCAGGTCGCCCGTGCGGTAGCCGGCGTTCAGAACCCGGTCGACGGCCTGCTCCAAGGCGGCGGCAGCGGTTTCCTGGGCCAGTCCGATGCGCAGCATCATCGCCGCGGAGAGCACCATCGCCATCGGGTTGGCCTTGTCCTGGCCGGCGATGTCGGGCGCGGAGCCGTGGATCGGCTCGAACAGCCCCGGCCCGCTCTCGCCGAGGGAGGCGGAGGGCAGCATGCCGATCGAGCCGCTGAGCATCGCCGCCTCGTCGCTGAGGATGTCGCCGAACAGGTTGCTGGTGAGCAGCACATCGAACTGGCGGGGGTTGCGCACCAGCTGCATCGCCGCGTTATCCACGTACATGTGGCTCAGGTCCACATCGGCGTAGTCGGTGTGGATGGCCTCGACGCGGTCGCGCCACAGCTGGCTCACATCGAGCACGTTGGCCTTGTCGACCGAGCAGAGCCGGCCGCTGCGACTGCGGGCCAGATCGAAGCCCACCCGGGCGATGCGGTTGATCTCCCCATCGGTGTAGGCCATGGTGTTGAAGGCACGCACCACACCGTTGGCCTCCACGCGGCCCTTGGGCAGGCCGAAGTAGACGCCCCCGGTGAGTTCGCGCACCACCAGCAGATCCACCCCCTCGATCACCTCCGGCCGCAGGGTGCTGGCTC
>JBIIJS010000128.1:0-7865 GCA_044233605.1 Cyanobium sp.
GTATCCAGAAAGGACGCCGCGGTGTCGAGGTGAAATCGGCGCGGGAGATTGCGATCATGCGTAAAGCCAGCCGCATCGTGGCCACGGTGTTGCGCGAAGTGTCCGAACTGGCCGCCCCGGGGCTCAGCACCGGCGACCTTGACGCCCACGCGGAGAAGCGCATTCGCGAGCTGGGCGCCACCCCGAGTTTCAAGGGATACCACGGTTTTCCGGCCAGCATCTGCGCCTCGATCAACGATGAGGTGGTGCATGGCATCCCCAGCTCCCGGAGGGTGATCCGGCCGGGTGATCTGGTCAAGATCGACACGGGTGCCTTTTTCGAGGGTTACCACGGCGACAGCTGCATTACCCTCTGTGTGGGCGAAGGAGTTCCGGAGTCGGCTCGTCGCCTCAGCCGCGTTGCCCAGGAGTCGCTGATGAAGGGGCTGGCCACGATCCGCGCAGGCAGCAGCCTGCTGGAGCTGGCGGGCGCGGTGCAGGACCATGTGGAAGCCCATGGCTATGCGGTGGTGGAGGACTACACCGGCCATGGCGTTGGCCGCAACCTGCACGAGGAGCCCTCGGTGTTCAACTTCCGCACTCGCGACCTGCCGGACATGAAGCTGCGGCCCGGCATGACCCTGGCGGTGGAGCCGATCCTCAACGCCGGCAGCAAAGCCTGCCGCACCCTCAAGGACCGCTGGACCGTGGTGACGGTCGACGGCAGTCTCTCGGCCCAGTGGGAACACACGATCGCCGTCACCTCCGACGGGTGCGAAATCCTCACCGACCGGGATTTCTGAGCCGCCCCGCCCCTGCGGCCAGCGGCGGTCCTGACACGGCGCGGAAGTAGCCCCAACGCAGCAGGGTGACCAGTGGCATCAGCACGTAAGTGAGCGGATTGATCGTGACGATGATCAGGCCGCAGTTCCAGCTTGCCTGGCGCAGGATCTCGCCGGCGACCCAGTCGGCGTTCATCAGCCCGATCGGATTGAGATCGGAGCGGAACGGCCCCAGCACCAGCCTGCGGATGCGCAGATCCGCGGCAAGGTCGAGGGCGCGCAGGCTGAGCAGCTGGCCGATCAGCCGCTTGCTCAGTTCGTAGAGGGGGCTGACCGCGGCCTGGATCTCCGCTTCGGAGGTGTTCACCCAGACCTCGGGGCGGGGCCGCTGCGGTTCGGCCCGTCGGCGTTCGGTGGCGACCTGGGCGAACAGCTCCAGCAGGCGCCAGGTGCTCATGGCATTCACCTGCAGCGAGCACTCCACCGCCTCCACATCGCGGGCGGCCTGCACGTTGATGCCGTGGTTGAGCACCAGCACATCGACCCCGGCCAGCATTTCGCGGAGCTTCTCCTCCGCGCCGACCTGCCAGCGAAGCTGGCGCAGCGGGATGGTGCTGCCGCTCTCATCTTCCAACACGATCGGGTTCTCGCTGTGGCTGAGAGCGATCAGCTGCGCACCGCGCTGATGCCAGCGGCGCAGCAGTGCCCTGCCCAGAGCGCCTGACGCGCCGGTGATCGCCACGGTGGGTGGCCCGCTTGCGGGCCGAAGGGGTGCGGATTCCGTCATGGGCCGGGCGGGGTCGGTGCCGCATCCCGCTCAGCATGGAGCGGGATGCGGCACCCTGCCTAGATTGACTGTCAACCGTCAGGCCCAGAGAGGTTGTCCCATGCCCGCCCCGCTGCTGATCGGCTCCAGCGATCCCTTCAGCGGCAAGTCTGCGCTGGTGCTCGGGCTGGCCCGTCAGCTGATGCGCCAGGGCATTGCGATCCGGCTCGGCAAGCCTCTGGCCACCATCCTCGAAGCCAATCCCGCCGGCGAGTCGGGCGACGCGCTGATCGATGACGATGTCCGTTTCATCGGCTCCTTCATCGGCCTGGCCGAGGAGGCGCTGATTCCCTCCCTGCATCAGCTTGAGCCCGGGGCGGCGCACCGGCGCCTGCTGGCCGGCGAGCTGGAGCCCGGCCCGGGCTTCGCCGCCCTGCAGCAGCTTGTGGCGGAGTGTGGAGAGCATCTGGTGCTGCTCGAGGCGGCCGGAACCCTGCAGGAGGGCCTGCTGTTCGGCCTGAGCCTGGCCCAGCTGGCGGAGGGCCTGCAGGCCCAGGTGGTGCTGGTGCATCCCTGGCGGGACAGCCGCAGCGTCGATCCGCTGCTCGAGGCCCGCGATCAGCTCGGCGATCGGCTTGCCGGTGTGGTGCTCAACTCCGTAGACCCCGAGCAGCTTGCCGGCCTCCGCGAGGAGGTGGTGCCCGCCCTGGAGCGCCTCGGCCTGCCGGTGCTCGGCACGATGCCGCGCAGCCCGTTGCTGCGCAGCGTCACGGTGGAGGAGCTGTGCCGACGCCTGCAGGCGAGGGTTCTCTGCTGCGCCGAGCGACTCGATCTGTTGGTCGAGACCCTCTCGATCGGCGCGATGAACGTGAACTCTGCCATGGAGTTCTTCCGCCGTCGCCGCAACATGGCGGTGGTCACCGGCGCCGACCGCACCGACATCCAGCTGGCCGCCCTGGAGGCCTCCACTCAGTGCCTGATCCTCACCGGCGTCGGTGATCCATTGCCCCAGCTGATCAGTCGCGCCGAAGAACTGGATGTGCCGGTGCTCAAGGTTGAGCACGACACCCTCACCACGGTGGAAGTGATCGAGGCTGCGATCGGCCAGGTGCGGCTGCACGAGAACGTCAAGGCCACCTACGCCGTGCGGCTGGTGGAGGAGCACTGCCGCTTCGAGCGCCTGTTCGAGCGGCTGAAGCTGCCGAGCGCCGTTTGAGCTGCGTTGCATTCCTCCACCGATTCCTTCGTCTTGTACATCGCTGCTAAGTTCACAGAGAAGACGGTCGGCAACGGGTGACCCGGTCCATGGATATTCCGGCTCTTGACCGGATCGACACGCTGGCGCAGGAACTGGCAATGCTCCAGGACCGGGGCAAACGCAGGATCGCCATCCTCGGCAGTCGCCATGTGCCGGTGGTGTCGATCCATCTGGTGGAGCTGGTGGCCCGCTCCCTGGCCCAGGAGGGCCACAGCCTGGTCACCTCCGGGGCTCAGGGCGTCAATGCGGCGGTGATCCGCAGTGTGCTGGAGGTCGATCCTGCCCGGCTCACGGTGCTGCTGCCCCAGAGCCTGGAGCGCCAGCCCGGAGAATCGCGCCAGCAGCTCGAGCGGGTGTTGCATCTGGTGGAGAAGCCGGAACACGACGAACTGCCCCTGCCGATGGCCAGCAGCCTCTGCAACCAGGAGATCATCAGCCGCTGCGACCAGCTGATCTGCTACGCCTTCCACGACAGCGAAACGCTTCTCTCCAGTTGCCGCACCGCTGAAGACATGGGCAAGGTGGTGAGCCTCATGTTCTTCGACTGATGGGCAGTACCTGCAAGCGTGTGCCCTCTCGCCCCATCACCGTCACCTGACTGCCGGGCTCCAGCGGCCGTTCGGGCTCGAGGTTGACGGCGGCCCAGCTCTGCCCCTGCCAGCGCACCCGACCCTGCCCCTCGCTGTTAAAGGCGGCGATCACCTCGGCCTGTTCGGCGCCGGCGGCCGGCGGAATCCGCCGCTCCGGGCCCCGGGCCAGCCAGCGCCGCAGCGCCATGCTGCCCGCCGCCACCAGCGCGGCCCAGAGCAGCACCTGGGGCACTCCCGGCAGCGGCAGCAGCGCCGCCACCAGCGTGAGCAGCAGGGCTGCCACGGCACCCACAAACAGAAGGCCATCGCCGTCGATGCCGACGGCCTCCAGCAGCAGCAGCACGCCGCTCAGGATCAGCCAGAACAGGGGCAGGGGGGGCATGGCGATGCCGTGACTGACGGATCCTGCCATCCCTGACTAGCTTTGTGACAGTGCTGTTTTCCCGGCCATGGAAGCGCTCGTGCTCGCGGTGCTCGGTGCCTTTGCCGCCGTGGGAGTCAGCAGCCTGAAGGTGACCAGCAGCAGCCGCTCGATGCTGGTGGAGCGCCTTGGCAAGTACAACCGCGAGCTCAAGCCAGGCCTGTCGCTGGTGCTGCCTGGCATTGAGCGGGTGGTGAGCCATGAATCCCTCAAGGAGCGGGTGCTCGACATCCCGCCGCAGCAGTGCATCACCCGCGACAACGTGGCGATCGAGGTGGATGCGGTGGTGTATTGGCAGCTGCTGGAGCACTCGCGCGCGTACTACGGCGTCGACAATCTGCAGGCGGCGATGGTGAATCTGGTGCTCACCCAGATCCGCGCCGAGATGGGAAAGCTCGACCTCGACCAGACCTTCACCACCCGCCAGGATGTCAACGAGGTGCTGCTCAAGGAGCTGGATCAGGCCACCGATCCCTGGGGCGTGAAGGTGACGCGGGTGGAGATGCGCGACATCCAGCCCTCCCGCGGTGTGCAACAGGCGATGGAGCAGCAGATGACCGCCGAACGGGAGAAGCGGGCCTCGATCCTGCGCTCCGAAGGGGAGCGTGAAGCCCAGGTGAACGCCGCCCGGGGCCGGGCCGAGGCGATGGTTCTCGATGCGAAGGCCCGCCAGGAATCGCTACTGCTTGAAGCCGATGCCCAGTCCAAGCAGCAGCTGCTGCTGGCGAAGGCCCGCGCCGATGCCGCCGCCCTGCTGGCGGCGAGCATTGAGGCACATCCGGCAGGAGCGGAAAGCCTGCGGTTGTTGCTGGCCCGCGACTGGATGGCGATGGGCCAGGAGATGGCCCGCGCCCAGGGGGGCAGTGTGTTGATGGTGGATCCCCAGAGTCCTGCCTCCCTGCTGGCAGCCCTCAAGGGTCTGCAGCAGGGCAATGGTTGAGGTGTTTGTGCCGGCCAGCTCAGCCGCACAACCGGCTCAGTCGCGCAGCAGTGATCGCAGCCCTTCGCTGTACAGCAGACCGGTGCAGAGGATGCCGCCGGCCCAGCAGAGGCTGCGCAGCGGAGGCACGTTGGCCACATAGGCGCCGATGTAGCCGAGGCGCAGCAGCGGATGGAGCCAGGCGGCCAGGGCGCTGATGCCGGCGGTGGCGGTGAGGTTGGGGGAGGCCATCAGCACCAGCAGGCAGGCAGGGGCGTGGAGAGTGAAGGCCTCGAAGGTGTTCTGATGGGCCCAGTTGGCCCGTTTGCCCCAGGCGGGCAGCCGTTCGAACATGGCCCGCGGAGCGGCCAGGTCGGCGGGTGTGAAATCGGCCTTGGCGCGACCGGCTGCCAACGGGAACAGGCTGGCGATCACCACGGCGCCGCTGAGCACCAGCGACCACACGAACGGGGCCAGGGTGCCCGGTGGGATCACCGGCAGGGAGGTGGCGGCCAACAGGCAGAAGGGGGGCATGGCAGCGATGCGAGAAGTTTCCTGTTTTAGGCGGAAGGGGGGGCGGCCGCGTTCGCGCAGGGCTGTAGACAAACGTGTTTAAAACCAATGTGACGTGGATACCAGAGACTCAACCAGTCCTTATGAGAGCTTCCTAATCCTTCTGATTTGGCCAGGAGTAGCCCCATGAACCGCAATCGCTACACTATCGGGAAGATGATCCACAAGCTGCGAACCGCTGAGTAGCTCCTCAACTGGGACCAGACAATTGGCGGCAATTGCTTGACTCTGAAATTTTATAAAACCATGAAATGACTCGCAGGTATAGCCCAGTTTGTTAAACTCATTGGAGTTTGTATTTGGTTATTAATAATTCAACAATATCATTGCTGATGTTGGGATATTTTTGGACAAGTTGAGCAATTGCCTGTTTATTAATTAGGTTGCGTCTGCTAATGGAAATGGCGACAATGTCAAGTTTTGCTATCGTTAGGTTTGTCACTAGTAAGCACAAAGCACATGCGATTGACAAGCGCTTGCGCACAGAGGAAACTTCAAAAATACCAGAAGAGCCGACATAAAGACATAGGGCTAGAAAAGAAATGTATTGGATGCGATATCTAAAAATAGCAACGTGGACTAAAGAGTTAAGGGCAATTAGCATTATGGCAGCTTTTTGCAGGGGCGAAAGCTTCCTGGTCGTAGTTAAGGCTACAAGGAAGAAAGTGGCCAGCCACAGTGGGAGAGTGTCAAAAAGAACACGAGGGGAATGAAACCCGCCTTCCCAGTCAAAAACTGGAAGCACGATTGAAAATATATTTTTAATGAAGTTATCCGCGTAAGCCCAGTTTTTGATTAAAGAAGGGAGTTGACTTAAAGTGGAATAATGAAATAAGCCAAGAATGTAGCCAGATTCCGAATAGACTGCAGCCTGTTGGCCAAAGATGATGAGCCTAAATATGGAGTATATTCCAGCAATGCCAAGTCCAAGTAAAATATTGCGTATTTTAGTATTTTTTGGTGAATCGGATATAAACCCTCTTAGGGCTACAAAAATAGGCAGAATCAGGCCACTTTCCTTCCCCATGAGTCCACCAATACAGATAAGAGAGACTAGCCACCCCTGAGGAGTCTTTTGGCTTTGCGGATCAGAGTAAAGATAATTAATAAGTATCATCATAAACAACGCTACAATTAATGTGGGGCGATCGGATATCCATGTTGCAGGTGAGAGGGTATAGGGTGAAGCGATTGCCAGCGCGGATACAAGTAGGGAAATTCCAGGACCTGAGCCAGATTTGCGAATTATGCGATATGTCAAGCATATTACTACCGTGTGAAGTAGAAGATTGATAAGCTGATCAAATGCAGGAAACATGCCAAAGGCATGGAAAGAAAGCCAGATTCCTACAGAGTGAAGTGGCCTGTACATAGAAGTTCCACCAAGCCCCCAGTCCGAAAAGAAATATGCCAGAGGATTGGAGGTTTTGATGACTGATGACAAGATTCTCAGGTCGTCGCTATTGGAAGGCGCAAACCTCAATGCGTTGGAGAGAGACGCGACGCTGAGCAGAAGAATGCCAGCATAAGCAAGCAAGTTTACTGTTTTTGATTGGGTGTAGTCTTTGAGTGAAGATGTAGTGCTTACTTTTCCCCATTGGCTCGACAGCCATAAAGCCAGATCATTCATGCTGCTAAAAAGAAATTAGGATTGCCGATTAACTCGGGTAATGGCTTCGGAACGAGAAGCGTTGAATTGCGTGCTATGCAAAACTTAGAAGTCTGCAGGTGACAACAAGTGGGGATGGTCAGAGAATGATAGCAAAAGGCCTGCTTGTCAGGTTGCCTAGGGATTAGGCTGAGTATCCAAGCTGATATAACTTCATTAACAGATAAGCTCATGGCGCATATGCTTTCTGGTGATAGCGCCCAAGCCTCGCTGTTTTTTTGCATCAGTTTCTGATAGAAATAAGTCATATAGAATAGCTTGGGCACCGCATGAATGATTGTGGTATTTCGCCGTGCTAGGCATATTTTTCGTTAATGATTTTAGCTTATCGACTCTAAGCCCAACGATATCAAGCGTATGTGGGCAGTGTTGTGAATAGCAAGTTGTGGCTAGCTACCCCGGTGTCCAACTGCGCTTTCTGCTAGATACGACCAGCTGTAATCATGGCCATCAGATCCTGGGATTGTCGGAGCCCTGGTTCCCTTGGAGACCTACCAGCTGCTCGGTGGGAGGTCGTCCTGCCTACTCGTGCAAACCGATGCGGGTGGTATCGAGCCAATCCAGCAAGGTGTTGAAATGGTTAAACAGACTTCTAAACATCCGCTGCGCCATGGCCGTCCTGACCATCTGCAACCACTTTCGCCGCTGTGGCAACTCCTTAGGGGTGCGCCTCCCCACCGCATGTAGGCCCTGTCTTCCCGTCCAAGGCAATCAAAGTGGTTTCAACTACACTGAAGGACAGATCATGACGCGGTTGTGTGGTGCTGGCTCTCCGCAGGTGGTGTCCCTGCTGCCCGAGCTGCTGGAGCGGATCGACCGCTATGCCGACCGTCTGGAGGCCAAACCGCACCTGTCGGTGAGTTGCAGCGATGCCCTGCGCCGCCTGCTCACCCTGGACCTGGAAGATG
>JBIIJS010000129.1:0-7796 GCA_044233605.1 Cyanobium sp.
CGAGCGGGAAGGTGATCACGCGTCCCTGGAGCAGGCTCACCGTGGCGGCCATGGCGATCAGCGCCGCCACCGCACCGCTGGCCCCCTGCCAGCTGCAGGCCTGCAGGCGGCCGTGAGCATGGTGCACAGCCAGCGCCAGGCAGGCCAGGGCGGTGAGCGAGAAGCGCATCAGCACCGATCCGATCGGCAGCGGACTCACTCCCAGCAGCAGCACCAGGATCGCCAGGTTCCAGAGCGTTTCGCCGCAGCCGCGGTGGAGCCAGGGGGCGGTGAACCAGCACCAGGCGCGCTGAGGATCGCTGGCGGCATGCAGGCGCAACGGCGCCTGGCGCCGCCAGCGGCGCAGTGGCAGCAGGGCGAGCAGCTGCACCAGGGCGAGTGCCGCCGCCAGGACCCAGCCCGAGCCCCAGCCGGCGGGCCAGAACGGCTGCAGCTCGCCGCCCAGCCAGCGCAGCACCAGCGCCATGCAGAACGCCAGCAGCAGCCCTGGTGCGAGTGGCCTCCAGGAGGCAATCCAGGCGCGCAGCCCCACCGGCCTGGCGGCAGAGCGGCGCGCGTGCGGCGGCACGGAGGCCGCAGCCTGCTCCGGCCTGGGTGGCTCCGGCCGGGGCAGCTCCAGGGCGGCCGCCGCTTCGATCAGATCGAGCAGCTCGGCCAGCACCCGCGGCGTGTAGGTGTCGGCGAGCTCCTGGCTGAGGGCCAGCGCCGCGGCCTGGCGCTCCGATGGCGGCGCCTCGCCCAGCAGTCGCAGAAACAGCGGCCGGCTCGCCAGATCCCGCAGCGGTCCGCGCAGGCTCACGTCGTCGCCGAGGCCATCGAGCATCCTGCCGATCAGCGCCCCCGAGTGCAGCGACGCCAGCTGGCCCTCCTCGCGGGCCTGGCGCAGCCCCGCGCCGATCGAAGTTCCGCTGCCCATTCCCCTGGCGGTTGCCGCACCCAGGATCACACCTGGCGCATGTAGGTGGCCCAGAGCCGGGCGGCCAGGGAGCTGCTGGCACCGTCGGGGATGCGGTTGTCGTCGTTGCCCATCCAGATGCCGGTGAGCACGCCGCGGCTGGGGGAGTAGCCGATGAACCACACATCGATGCCGTCGTTGGTGGTGCCGGTCTTGCCGCGGGCGTCGGCCACCACCGCCGCCTCCCTGCCGGTGCCGGCCACCACCGCCTGGTGGAGCATGGCGTCCATGGCGCGGGCCACCTGCGGCTGCAGCAGTTGCTGTGGCTTCTCACCCAACGGCGTGAACACCCCATGGGCGGGGCAACTCTCCAGCGCCTGCTCCGAGCCGCAGATGGTGAGGTCGTGGATGCGTTCCACACCGTGCACGCCCACGCTGCGGCCGCCGTTGGCCACCACGGCGTAGGCCTGGGCCATCTCGTAGAGGAGCACCTCATTGCCCCCCAGCACCATCGAGGCGTTGCGCTCCAGATGGGGTGAGCTCACCCCCAGCCGCCGCGCCATCTGGATCACCGCCTCGTGGCCCACCCGGTCGGCCAGATGCAGGGCCACTGGATTTTCCGAGAAGGCGAAGCCATCGCGCATCGCCATGCTGCCGCCGCCCCGCAGGCAGCCCGTCTGCAGCTGATGCACTGGCGCGCACGAAACCGGCGCATCCGGCCCGATGCCCTCGCTGAGGGCCGTCAGGAAAGTGAACAGTTTGAAGGTGGAGCCGGGCTGGCGCTCAGCCCGCACCCGATCGAAGCTGCTCTCGCCCCGCTCTGGATTGTGGCCGAATTTGCGGCCGCCCACGTAGGCAAGGATGCGGCCGCTGCTCACCTCCACGCTGATCAGTGCCGCCTGGCTCACGCCGATCGGTGTCGCTTCGGTTTCTAGAAAGCTCCGCACCGTGTCTTCGGCCAGGCCCTGCAGCTTCGGGTTGATCGTGGCCACGGCGCGGTAGTTACCGCCTTCGCGGTTGCTGTCGAGGTTGAGCGAGTAGCGCGGGCCGGCCAGTTCGGCCCTGACATATTCACTGAAGAAGGGATAGCTGCGGTAGAGCGACTGCCGGCAGATCGAGCGGTCGCTCTGCAGCGGGTGGCGGATCGCGTCTCGGTATTGGGTTTCCGAGATGAAACCCTCCTCCAGCATGCGCTTGAGCACGAGATCGCGGCGCAGCTTCGGCGTCCAGATCGGTTGATCGGCGGTCGGTGGCGGCGCCAGGCAGACGTTGTAGCCGTTCGGGCTGGGCAGCAGCCCCACCAGGTAGGCCGATTCCGGCAGGCTCAGATCGCGGGCCGACTTGCGGAAGTAGAGCCGGGCGGCCTCCTCGAAGCCCTCGCTGCCCATGCCCAGATAGGCGCGATCGAGGTAGAGCTTGAGGATGGCGTTCTTGCCATAACGCGTTTCCAGCTGCCAGGCCACCGGCAGTTCGCGGATCTTGCGGGCCAGGATCCCCCAGCGACCTGTTGCTTCGGTTTCCGGCAGGCGCACCCAGGGCCATGGGGAGGCGGGGTTGCCGTTGCGCACCCACGGCACCACCATCCGGGCCACCTGCTGGCTGATGCCGCTGCCGCCGCCGCTGCCGCGCAGCAGCGAGCGGGCCATGCCGCCGAAATCGAGGCCGCTGTTCCAGCCGAAGCGGGCGTCTTCGGAGGCCAGCAGGGCCTGGCGCAGATGGAGCGGGTAGTCCTCCAGGTTCGGCAGGGCTGTCATCGCCCCCTCGCGCTCGTCGATCCGCTGCCCCTGGGCCGAGACGATCTTCACCGGCCCGCCGAGGAAGGCCACCCGCGAGCCGCCGCCCACGGTGCTGGCCAGCATCAGGCCGCCCACCACGACAGCCGAGCCCGCCAGCGCCACCACGCCGACGCCATGCACCAGCCGCTCCCAGGCGCTGCGCGGGTGGTGGTATTCGAGCCGGGGGGCGTCGCCCAGCGGTGAGCCCAGCTGCACCACGTCGCCATCGCGCAGGGCCACGGCGCGGATGCGGCGGTCGGCCAGAAACAGGCCGTTGGCGGAATCGAAATCCTCCAGCCACCAGTCGCGATCGCCGGGCCGCTCCTTCTCCACGAAGGCATGCACGCGGCTGACGCCGTCGGCGTCCACCTGCAGTTCACACAGGGGTGCGCGGCCGATGCGCAGCCGTTCTTCCGAAAGCTCCGCTCCCAGCTCGCGGCGGCCCAGCAGCTCCTCACCGCGGCGGATCTCCAGCCAGGCCTGGCTGCGCCGGGCCCGCCGCCACAGCCAGCGAAGCCTGCGGATCTGACGGGAGCGGGGGGCGCGCGGTACTGGCGCGGACGACGGGCGGACTGCGGGGGTGCTGAGCATCGCGCCGCCGCTGCGAAAAGGCTGGGCCATAGGCTACGGCCCCAGAACGGTGCGGTGCCGGAGCAAGGTTGTGGAGCAGCGCCGGCGCGATCCCTGGGTGCCGTTCCGGCTGTGGGTGGCCCTCACGATTGCCCTGTTCGCGGTCCGCTCGGTGTCGCTGGTCACCGCCTTCAGCTGGCCCGGCATGATTCCGGGCTGGGTGCTGCTGGCGATGGTGCTGCTGGCCCTGTTGCTGGCGGCCCGGGCGGTGCTGCTGCCCGGCCGGGTGGTTCCCTGGCGGGAGGGAGAACCGGGACTGTGGGCGGAGATCCGCGCCGATTGGCGGCGGATGTTGCGGGGGCGGCGATGAGTGCAGCCGCCGGTGCCCCCGCCAGCGCCGCCGCCCGCCTGGTGCTGCGCCAGGATCCGCGCCGCAGCGCTCGGCTGAGCCGGCGCACGCCGCTCACGATCGGCCGCGCCGAAGACAATCTGCTGCGACTGGCCAGCATGGAGACGGTGGCTCCGCACCATGCGGTGGTGCGCTTCTCGCGCAGCCACGGCTGGCTGGTGTGCGACTGGGGCAGCCCTGAGGGCACCTGGCTGGAGGGCCGTCGCATCCGCCACTGCCGGCCGCTGGGCGACGGCGATGAGATCCAGCTGGGGCCGGCTGGCCCGGTGCTGGTGTTCCAGCTGCAGGCCGCCACTCCCCCAGCCGCCACTCCGCCAGCCTCCGAGGCCAGCCGCTCCCTCGAGCTGGCCGGTCGCCGCCTCCCCCTGGCCCAGGTGCGCTCCGCCTACGTACAGAGCCGGGCGGCATTTCCCCAGATCTTCAGCTGGTGGGTGCTGATCGCGCTCGGCGCCCTGGTGGTGTTGCCCTGGCCCTCGCTGTTCTGGAGCCTGCAGATCGTCGCCCTGGCGGGCTGGATCGTGCTGGGCTCGCGCAAGGAGCACGTGCTGGTGGTGACCCTGCACGACGGCATGGCGGTGCGCCATTGTTTTGCCAATCGCGTCACCGCCCTGGGCCACCGCAACGGCATCCGCAAGGCGATCGGTCAGGCCGTGGCCAGCTGAAGGGGTGATCGACTCGATGCTGGGTCCCGGAGCCACGCTCCCATGCGACAACCTCTCCGAGCCGCTGGAGGTGATTCGGCTGTTGGGGAGTGGTGGCCAGGGGGAGGTGTACGAGGTGGCGTTCGCGGGCGAGCGACTAGCGGCCAAGTGGTACTTCCCCCGCTTCCTGGCCCGCGACCCGGAACTGATGGAGCGGCTGCGCGACAGCATCCGCGCCACTTCGCCCAGCGCTGCCTTCCTTTGGCCGATGGCCCTGCTCCAGCCCGCCGCGGCAAGCGTGGTGGAGCTGCGCCTGCCGGCCGGCAGCTTCGGTTACCTGATGGCCCTGCGCCCGCCGGATTACGTGGCGGCGATCGAGCATGAGGCGGCCCGGCTCACGATCAGCCTGCGCGATGTGGTGCGGGCCTGTTTCTTCCTTGCCGAGGCCTTCGACCGGCTGCACGGCCGGGGCCTCTGTTACAAGGACATCTCCACCGGCAACCTGTTCCTGCGCCCGCGCGACGGCCGCATCCTGATCTGCGACAACGACAACGTCGCCGTGACCGGCGTGGGCCGCGGCGCGGCCCTGGGCACGCCGGGATTCATGGCCCCCGAGGTGCTGCTCGGCCAGGCCCGGCCCAGCAGTGGCAGCGATCTGTTTTCGCTGGCGGTGCTGCTGTTCCGTCTGCTCACCCGCAGCGATCCGTTCAAGGGTCAGCTGGAGCTGCAGATCCGCTGCCTGGATGTCCCGGCCCAGCGGCAGCTCTATGGAGTGGATCCGGTGTTCGTGTTCGACCCCCGCGACGATCGCAACCGGCCCGATCCCGAGGTGCACCGGGCCGCCTGTGTCACCTGGCCGATCTACCCGCCGGCATTGCAGAAGCTTTTCCAGCAGACCTTCGGGCCGGGGCTGCGGGATCCGGGCAGCCGCGTGCTCACCGGCCAGTGGTGCGAGACGCTGGCGTCGGTGCTCGACCGCCGGCTCCTGTGCCCCCACTGCGGCCAGGAGGTGTTCGGTACCGGCGACGGCAGCGACCGCTGCTGGGCCTGCGGCGGCGCGATTGCGGCGGTGCCGCGGCTGGTGCTGTCGCGCGGCGTGGTGCTGGCCCAGCCCGGCAATGAACTGCATCCCCACCACTTTAATGCTCTGATACTGGAAAACCTCGATGGGCCCGTGGCAAGGGTGGAGCCCCATCCCCGCGACCCGCGGATCCTGGGCCTGTTGAATTGCAGCGAGCGGCCCTGGAGCGCCGATCTGGCCGACGGTGGCTCGGTGACGGTGGAGCCGGGCCGTCGCTGTAGCCTCGCTAAAGCGATGCGTATTCACACCGATCAGGGCACGATCGAAGTGCTTGGCTGAGCTTGTGCTTCCGAGCCAATTTTTTGTAGAGCATTGCCTTCCCGACCACCTGTTCATGCCGTTTCCGGATGTAAAACTCGCCCGGCGTCCGCTGCATTTCATTTTTCTCTGCGACTGTTCCGGTTCGATGCAGGCGCAGGGCAAGATGGAGTCGCTGAATCAGGCGATCCGCCAGGCGCTGCCGGCGATGGCGGAGGTGGCCCACGGCAATCCGGAGGCGAGCGTGCTGGTGCGGGTGGTGGGCTTCTCCACCGAGGCCGGCTGGCACATCGCCGCACCCACCCCCGCCGCTGAGATCGCCGGCCGCTGGAGGGATCTGGCAGCTCAGCCGCAGGGTCTCACCTCCATGGGGGCGGCCGTGCGGCTGGTGGCCGAGGCTCTGCGCAGCCCGCCGATGGAGCCGCGGGCCTTGCCGCCGGTGCTGGTGCTGATCTCCGATGGCGCCCCCACCGACGACTACGGGGCCGGGCTGGAGATCCTGATGCGCGAACCATGGGCCCGCAAGGCGGTGCGGCTGGCGATCGCCATCGGCCACGACGCCGACCACGACGAATTGCAGCGTTTCATCGGCGCCGATCAGCTGCAGCGGCCGCTGCAGGCCAACGACGCCCGAACCCTGGCCCGATACATGAGATGGGCGTCGACCGCCGTGATCGACGCCGTCTCGCGGCCGCTGACGGCGACGGGTGGGGCGATGCCTGCGCGCAACGTGGCCATGCCCGACCTGCCCCTGATGCCCGATCTGCCGGCCACGCTGGTCGACCCGCTCGATCCCGATCCCGACCTCTCCCAGACCGTCTGGTGAGCTGGATCGCCCCACGCATCGCCAGCCGCACCGGGGCGGCCCATCTGCGGCGGGGAATTCCCTGCCAGGACTGCAGCGGTTGGGTGCGGATCGATGGCGGCTCCGCAGGCCCCGCCTGGGCGATGGCGGTGGCGGATGGCCATGGCAGTGCCCGTCACCGTCGCAGTCGCGACGGCAGCCGCCTCGCCTGCGAGGTGGCCCTCGACGAGATTGCAGGGTGGTGCGCCGATGGGGAAGCCACGGCCTGGCAGGAACTGGCCGAGCGCATCGTGGGCGGCTGGCAGGAGCGGGTGGGGCGCCACGGGCAGGAGAAACCTGAGCGTGCCGGGGAACCTTTCACCCCCGTGCTCTACGGCACCACCCTGGGGCTGGTGCTGCTCACGCCCCGCTGGTGGGCCCACACCGGCCTGGGCGACTGGGATCTGGTGCGCGTCGATGCGGATGGCCGCGCCCGGCTGCTCTCAGAAGAGAGCCGGGACGGCAACGGGGGTGGGGGCAGCGGCAGTGAGGCCACGGCCAGCCTCTGCCTGGCCGATGCCTCCCTCCGCTTCGCGGAACGCACCGAGGTGCATGCGCTTGCGCCCGATGCGCCGCCGTTCGCGCTGCTGCTCAGCACCGACGGCGTTCGCAAGTCGTGCGGCAGCGACGCCGACTTCCTCACCCTGGCCGCCTATCTGGCGGCCCCCCACGAGTCGGCCCCGGGCCCGCTCGACGCCGACCTCGACCGCATCAGCAACGAGGGCTGCGGCGACGACGTGAGCGTGGCGATCGCCCGCTGGGGGATGGGGGGGCTTGGGGAGCCGCGTTGCGCGCCGCCGTTGGAGGGGGGGATCCGGCTCTGCCAGCCCAGGCGCTTCGAGCCACCGCCGCCTCGGAGGCTGGCGCCCGAAACACAGCCGCGCAGCCGATGGGGGCGGATGGTCTGGGTGGTGGCTTTGCTGCTGCTGTTGGTGATCAGTTACGCGGGCAGTGCCTGGCTCGTGAAGCGTTTTCCCGCTGGTTCCGGGGGTGGCTTCGACCTGCGCTCCACCCAACCCTGAGGCCAGAACAATGCACGGGTTGCATAGTTTTGGCATTGCTGGCTGAGGACAGGAAAAGCCTGGCTGCAACTGTGCTGTGCTGCCGGCAGACTGGGTCCACCGTCGCCTGCCATCCATGCCAGCCCAGCTCAGGCAGGCGGTGTCGCAATGAGCCAGGTTTCGCCTGCTCTCGCCCTCACCAAGGGTTGCGTGGTTTACTGCCGCAGCCACCACCACTTGGTTGAGGAGGTCTGGGCGCCAGAAAAAGACGGCCTCGACACCGTGGTGCGCCTGGCCTGCCTGGATGACGATGCCAACGGCC
>JBIIJS010000130.1:0-7735 GCA_044233605.1 Cyanobium sp.
AGGCGGTGAGGCAGGTGAGCTTCACGGTGGAGGCCGGCGAGATGGTGGGCTTTCTCGGGCCCAACGGCGCCGGCAAGACCACCACGCTCAAGATGCTCAGCGGCCTGCTCCACCCCAGCGCAGGGCGATCCGAGGTGGCGGGCTTTCTGCCGCAGCGGCGCCAGGCGGAGTTCCTGCGGCGCATCACCCTGGTGATGGGCCAGAAGCAGCAGCTGATCTGGGATCTGCCGCCGCTCGATTCGCTGCGGGTCAATGCCGCGATCTATGGCATCCCCGACACCGAGGCGCGGCGCCGCATCGATGAACTCGCCGAGATGCTGGAGCTGGGATCCGAGCTCACCCGGCCGGTGCGCAAGCTTTCACTCGGACAGCGTATGAAGGCCGAGCTGCTCGCCGCCCTGCTGCACCGGCCGGATGTTCTGTTCCTCGACGAACCCACCCTCGGCCTCGACGTCAACGCCCAGGCCCGCGTGCGCTCCTTCCTGGCCGACTACAACCGCCGCACCGGCGCCACCGTGCTGCTCACCAGCCACTACCTGGCCGACATCACCGCCCTCTGCCCCCGGGTGCTGCTGATCCACCAGGGTGGCCTGTTCCACGACGGCAGCCTGCGCGCCCTCACCGAACGGCTGGCTCCCTGCCGCCAGGTGCGCCTCGAGCTGCGTGAGCCGCTGCCGGCCGAGGCCTTTCGCCCCTATGGCCAGCTCGAATCGCTGGAGGGGCGGGCGGCGGTGCTGCTGATTGAGCGCGAGCGGCTCACCGAGGTGGTGGCGCGCCTGCTCGGTGAGCTGGCGGTCGACGATCTGGAGGTGAGCGAGCCGCCGATCGAGGAGCTGATCGGTGGCCTGTTCCAGCGGGGGGCGGTGGCGTGAGGCTGCCCTCGCCGCGGGTGGCGCGGGTGCTGCTCGGCAGCCAGTACGCCACCATGCTCGAGTACCGCGCCGAGATCGCCCTGTGGGCCCTCTCCGGCGTACTGCCATTCGTGATGCTCGGCCTCTGGAGCCAGGTGGCGCGCACCGATCCGGCTGCCGCCGGCGGCCTCGATCCCGTCCAGCTCGGCCGCTACTTCCTCAGCGCTTTCGTGGTGCGCCAGTTCACGATCTGCTGGGTGGTGTTTGCCTTCGAGGAAGACGCCCTCGCCGGACGCCTGGCCCCCCAGCTGCTCCAGCCGCTGCCACCGCTCTGGCGCCACGTCGCCGCCCACCTGGCCGAGCAGGCCACGCGCCTGCCCTTCGTGCTGGTGATCGCCGCGGTGTTCTTCTGGTTCCAGCCCGGCAGCTTCTGGCTGCCCAGCCCCCAGCGCGCTGCCGCCGGTGTGATGGCGATCGGCCTGGCCTTCGCGATCAACTTCCTGCTGCAGAGCTGCATCGCCTGCCTCTGCTTCTGGAGCGAACGGGCCAGCGCCCTGGAGCGCCTCCTTTACATCCCCTACGTGTTTCTCTCCGGCCTGGTGGCGCCGCTACAGAGCTTTCCGCCCGAGATTCGGCGGCTGGCGGAAGCCACCCCCTTCCCCTGGATGCTGCGCTTCCCGGCGGCCCTGCTGGCCGGCGAGCCGCTGGCGGTTGGACGGGGGCTGGCCGTGATGGTGGCCTGGATCGCCCTGCTGCTGCCCTTGCTGCTGCTGCTCTGGCGTGCCGGCATGCGCCGCTACTCAGCGATGGGGGCCTGATGGAGAGCTGGCGCCGTCACGCCCTCACGCTGCGGCGCTTCTGGGGCACAGCCCTGGCCAGCCAGGCCGAATACCGCATCAACCTGCTGATCGAGCTGCTCGCCACCACCGGCAACCTGGCCGGCAGCCTGTTCGTGCTGTCGCTGGTCTACGGGCCGGGCGGCCGGCTGGGTGGCTGGAGCTGGGAGGCGGCCCTGGTGGTGCTGGGTGTCTACACCCTGCTCGACGGACTCGCCACCACCCTGCTGAGGCCCAACCTCAGCACGATCGTGGCCCATGTACGCGACGGCACCCTCGACTTCGTGCTGCTCAAGCCGATCGATTCCCAGTTCTGGCTCTCCACCCGCACCCTCAGCCCCTGGGGGCTGCCGGAGATGGCCGCCGGCCTGGCGCTCAGCCTCTGGGCCGCCTGGCGCGCCGGCGCCCGTCCGGATCCGCTGAACCTGGCCGCCGGAGCGCTGATGGTGCTCTGCGCCGGCCTGATTCTCTACAGCCTCTGGTTCCTGCTTGCCGCCACCAGCATCTGGTTCGTGAAAACCTGGAACGCCACCGAGGTGCTGCGCGCCGTGCTCGCCGCCGGCCGTTATCCGGTGAGCGCCTACCCGCCAGGCCTGCGCGCTTTCTTCACCCTGGTGGTGCCGATCACCTTCCTCACCACCGTGCCCGCCGAGGCGCTGCTGGGCCGCTCCAGCGGCGCCTGGCTGGCCCTGTCGCTTGTGGTGGCGGCGGGCTGCCTGCTGGCCTGCCGGTCGTTCTGGCGCTTCGCGCTGCGCTTCTACACCTCTGCATCGAGCTGAAGCGGGGCGTCAAGCTGAGGGCCGGGGGGGATCCCAGGCCGCCGGCTCCAGCCAGAGCTCCACCGCCAGCGGCCCGGCCAGCAACGTCTCAGCGGTGGGATCGAGCGGGCCGGCCAGCAGCTCGGCGCTCTCGATGCGGCTGCCCTCCGGCAGGGCCGGCCGGTCGGGGTCGAAGGCGGTGGGGTGGGTGGTGCTGCTGGAGAAGCCGCGGAAGATCAGCAGCTCAAACGGCTCCAGAGCCGCGCCGGCGGCGTCGGGCTCGCCCGCGGTATCCACCGGCACCTGGCCGCGCAGGCGCAGCACCCGGTCGGGACGGGCGCGGCTGCGCTCCTCCAGGGCGGCCAGCAGCGGCGCGATCCACGGCGGCTGCGAGCTGGGCAGCGGCGGCGCCATCGCTCAGAACTCCCCGGCGATGCGGCCCTGGCGCGGCAGACGCACCAGCAGCCACTGCAGCAGGCCGACGCCATAGGCCGCCAGAGCCACATAGCCCACGAACGCCGCCACCCCCGTGGTCCACTGGGCGCCGAACACGAAGCCGAACACGCGCGCCACGACGCCATGCAGCCCGCCCGGGGCCTCCAGCCACACCGGGCAGAACGCAAGTTTCTGGATGCCGCCCACGCAGGCCAGGGCGGTGCTGGCGAAGGTCGCTCCGGCCAGGCTCAGGAAGGTGAGGCTCCAGCGCCAGATGCGCACGGTGAGCGGCAGGGGCCGCCAGGGCGGCAGGTCGGCCAGCTCCTCGTTGAGATCCACCCAGAACCAGAGGGCCGCCACAATCAGCAGCGGCGCCGCCACCAGCAGCAGGAAACCGGCGGGACGCCGGTCGATGAGGAGCAGCAGGGCGATCAGCAGCAGGCTCGACACTTTCCAGTAGATGCCCAGCAACCGCAGCAGCGCGGTCTCGCGCCGCAGCGCCGCCCACACCAGCAGCACCAGCGGCAACGCCACGGCGAACAGCACGCCGAGACGCACGTCCAGCCAGACCAGCGAGCGATAGAGCGGTTCCGGCACGACGGCGGGGTTCGGGAAGGCGCCATTATCCGCAAGCACCCCGGGCGATAGGGTCCGACCATGGCAGGACTTCCCTCCTTCCCCTGGTCAACCAGGCGCGAGCCGGTCGCCTGGTGCCGCACGGCGCTTGCGCAACACGCCTCGCTGCAGGCCGCGGTCGATGCGGTGTCCCAGCAGCTGGGGGGGTCCGGGGCGGCCGATCTGGCCCTGGTGTTCGTCTCGGCCAGCTTCGCCAGCGACCTGCCCCGCCTGCTACCGCTGCTGCAGCAGAAACTTCAGGCCAGCCACTGGCTCGGCTGCCTCGGCGGCGGCGTGGTGGGCACCGATGTCCGGGGGGTGCCCCATGAGCTGGAGCAGGAGCCGGCCCTGAGCGTCACCCTGCTGCGGCTGCCGGGAGCGAGCCTGCAGCCGTTCGCGATCGACACCGCGGAGCTGCCGGATCTCGATGGCCCGGCCGAACCGTGGCGCCGCATCCTCGGCGCCGACGGTCCGGCCGCAGAGGGCGAGCAGGCTCTGCTCATCCTGATCGACCCCACCAGCACGGCCGTCAACGACCTGATCAGCGGCCTCGACTACGCCTGCCCGCGAGCGGTGAAGGTGGGCGGCATCGCCGGCAGCCACAGCGCCCGGCACGGCTCGTTGCTGTTCGGCCGCGAGGTGCGCAGCGGCGCCGTGGGCTGCCTGATCGGCGGCGCCTGGCGGATCGCGCCGATGGTGGCCCAGGGCTGCCGGCCGATCGGGCCGGTGTTCGAGGTGGAGCAGGCCCAGCGCAACGTGGTGATCGAGGTGAGCCGCGCCGGCGAGCGGCGCAGCCCGGTGGCGGCGCTGCAGGGAATCCTCTCGGAGCTTTCCCCCGGCGAACGGGAGCAGGTGCGCGAGTCGCTGTTCCTCGGCGTTGGCCGCAGCGACTTCAGCCTCTCCGGCTCCGGCGACGGTGAGGCGGCCTTCCTGGTGCGCAACCTGATCGGCGTCGATCCCCGCAACGGCGCCGTGGCGGTGGGCGAGCGGATGCGGGTGGGGCAGAAGGTGCAGTTCCAGCTGCGCGACGGCGAGGCCGCCCGCGACGAATCGCGCCTGCTGCTGGCCGCCTGCGTGGCGGAACAGCCCCAGCCTCTGGCAGCCCTGCTGTTCGCCTGCCTCGGGCGGGGCAAGGGCCTGTACGGCAGCTCTGACGGCGATGTGAATCTCTGCCGCGAGGCATTCGCGACAGTGCCGATCGCCGGGGTGTTCTGCAACGGCGAGATCGGTCCGCTGGGCGGCAGCTCCCATCTGCACGGCTACACCGCAAGCTGGGCCTTCCTGGTGCCTGCTGGCTGATGGTGCGCCAGCACGTCAACCCGCTCAGCCGCACCCACCAGCTGCAGCGGGATCTGCCTCCCCTTGAGGAGCTGTTCGAAGATCCCCGGCTGCCGCTGCACCTCGATATCGGCGCCGCCCGTGGCCGCTTCCTGCTGGCCATGGCCGGATGCCATCCCGGCCGCAACCATCTCGGCCTGGAAATCCGCCGGCCGCTGGTGGATGCCGCCGAAGCGGATCGCCAGGCCGCCGGACTCTCCAACCTCCGTTTCCTCTACGCCAACGTCAACGTGAGCCTGCCGCCCTGGCTGGCATACCTCCCCCCGGGCACCCTGCAGCTGGTCACCCTGCAGTTCCCTGACCCCTGGTTCAAGAAGAAGCACCAGAAGCGCCGCGTGCTGCAGCCCGCCCTGCTCCATGCCCTCGCCGGAGCCCTGGCGGAAGGGCGGGAGCTGTTCCTGCAGAGCGATGTGGCGGCGGTGATCCAACCCCAGGTGGCCCTGGTGGAGGCCAGCGGCTGCTTCGAGCGCCTGCCGGCAGGCGACCCGCGCCCCTGGCTGGAGAGCAACCCGCTGCCACAGCCCACCGAACGGGAGCGGCATGTGCTGGCCCAGGGTCTGCCGGTGTATCGGGTGCTCTACCGCCGCAATGCCGCCCCACCGCCGCCGCCGCTGGCGCGACTGGAACAGGCGGCGGCCTGCGCCGATAATCCGGGCAACTCCCCTGCCAGCTGACCGTGCCCGCCGCCGCCTCCCCACCCCTGCTGCTGCGCTGGCAGGGCCTGCTGGCGGGACTGCCGGCAGGGCGCCTGGGGGGCCACCTGGAACTGCTGGCCGGGCTGGTGCTCTGCGCCCTGATGGCGGGGCTGCCGCTGGTCACCCGTGGCGGCCTCAGCCTGCTGGTCGCCGCCTGCGGCCTGCTCTGGATCGTCTGGGCGCTGCGCACGCCCGCCGGCGAAGGCGGGATCGGCGCCATCAATCTCTGGCTGCTGGCCGTGCTGGCCGTGGTTGTGATCGCCACCGGCTTCTCGCCGGTGCCCAGCGCCGCCCTCAAAGGGCTGATCAAGCTCGTGAGCTACCTCGGCGTCTACGCCCTGATGCGCCAGTTGCTGGCCACGGCCCCGGTGTGGTGGGACCGGATCACCGCCGCCCTGCTGGCCGGCCAGCTGGTGACGAGCGTGATCGGCATCCGCCAGCTCTACGGCGATCCCGGCGCCCTGGCCCGCTGGTCAGACCCCAACTCCCTGGCCGAGGGCACAATCCGCATCTACAGCACCCTGGAGAACCCCAACCTGCTCGGCGGCTTCCTGCTGCCCACCCTGCCGCTGGCGGTGGTGGCCCTGCTGCGCTGGCCCGGCACGGCGCGGCGGCTGTTCGCCCTGGCCGCGCTGGTGCTCGGCCTGGTGGCCCTGGTGCTCACCTACAGCCGCGGCGCCTGGATGGGGATGGTTGTCGCCCTGGGCGCCATTGGTCTGCTGCTGGCCCTGCGCCTCAGCCGCAGCTGGCCGCCGCTGTGGCGCCGCCTGTTGCCGCTGCTGCTGCTCGGCGGCGGCAGCCTGCTGCTGGTGGTGGCGGTAGCCGCCGTGGAGCCCCTGCGGGTGCGGGTGCTGAGCCTGCTGGTGGGCCGCGAGGACAGCTCCAACAATTTCCGCATGAACGTCTGGAACTCGGCGCTGCGGATGATCGGAGACCGTCCCTGGATCGGCATCGGCCCCGGCAACGACGCCTTCAACCGCATCTACCCGCTGTACCAGCAGCCCAAGTTCAGCGCGCTCAGCGCCTATTCGATTCCGCTGGAGTGGGCGGTGGAAGCGGGCATCCCCGGCCTGCTGGCGGGCGCGGGCCTGTTCCTTTGCGCCGTGCGCACCGGCCTGGGGCAGCTCAGCGCCACCGCCCCCCTTGCCCTGCCCAGCCTGGCGGCTGTGGCGGCGTTCCTCGGCCTGGGGCTGCAGGGCCTCACCGACACGATCTTCTTCCGACCGGAGGTGCAGCTGGTGGCGCTGTTCTGCCTGGCCAGCCTGGCGGCCGCGGCCCAGTCGGCCGGTGACTGACGCCCCCGCTGCCGGACTGATCGCCGGCTTCGATGCTGGCCAGAGCCATACCCGCTGCCGCCTGGCCCACGCCGCAGCGGCCGGGGTGCTGGCGGAGGGGGAGGGACCTGGCATCAGCCATCTGGCTGCGCCGGGAGGAAAGGAGCGCTTCGGCGCAGCCCTGCGCGAGAGCCTGATCCGGGCCCGCGCCCAGCTGGTTGACCGCCGCGATCCGGGCGGCACGGCGCCGCTGCTGGCGGCGGTGGTGGGAGCGAGCGGCATCGAGGCAGGCAGCGAGGTGCAGGAAAGGGGCCTGGAGCTGGCCGCCGGCTGTCTCGGCCTGGCTGCGGAGCGCGTGGCGGTGACGGGGGATGAGCGCACGGCCCTGCGCGGCGCCTTCCCAGATGGCTGCGGCATCGTGGTGATCAGCGGCACCGGCACGATCACCCTGGGCCGCAACGCCGCAGGGCGCGAGCACCGCTGCGCCGGCTGGGGCTGGCTGCTCGACGGCAGTGGCGCGGCGATGGACATCGGTCGCGACGCCCTTGCCCTCAGCCTGCAGATGGCCGACGGTCGACGCAGCATCACTCCCCTGCTCACCGCCCTCTGGCACAGCCTCGGCCTCGATCCCGCCGATCCCGCCGCACCGCAGCGGATCAAGGCGATGGTGGTGGATCCGTCCTTCGGGCCGGCGGGCTTCGCACGGCTGGCACCACTGGTGGCGCGGCTGGCCGGGCAGGGCGAGCGGCAGGCGGCGGCAATCCTGGAGCGGAACGCCGCCGCCCTGGCCGAGTCGGTGTCGGCGGTGGCACGGGTGCTCGACCTGGCGACGCCGGAGGTGTGTGGGATCGGCGGTGCCCTCACCCACCTGACGGAACTGCAGCGGCACTTTCAGCGGGCCCTGGCAGAGCGGCTGCCGGGCGCCACCCTGGT
>JBIIJS010000234.1:0-3934 GCA_044233605.1 Cyanobium sp.
GACGGCGATCACCTGCCCGTTGACGTAGCTGCCCCCTGTGGCCAGGTAGAGCACGCAGGCAGCCACATCCTGCGGCTGCCCCTCCCGTTGCAGCGGGATGTGTTCAAGGATCGCCTGATCCCACACCACAGCCTCCATGTCGTCGGGTCGCAGCACCGGACCAGGCGCCACACCGTTGACGCGGATCTCGGGCCCGAGTTCGCGGGCCAGGGCATAGGTGAGCATCTGCAGGCCGGCCTTGGCGGCGCAATAGAGCGGATAGCCGCGCAGCGGCCGGCGGGCGTAGACGTCGAGCAGGTTCACGATCAGGCCCCCGCGGCGCCGCAGCCAGGGCACAGCGTCCTGGCACAGAAACAGCGGCGCCTTGAGGTTGCTGTCGATCAGGTCGTCCCAGTCGGCCTCGCCGATGGAGCCGATGGCGGTGGGCTGGAAGCTGGAGGCGTTGTTGACCAGCAGATCGAGACGATCGAAGGCGGCCGTCGCCTCCGGGATCACCCGCTCACGCTGCTCCCGGCAGCGCAGATCGGCACCCACCAGGGCCGTGCTGCCTGCCCGGCGTTGCTCAAGCCGCCCAGCCAGCGCCCGGGCTGCTTCAGCGGAGCGGCCATAGTGAATCACCACATCAGCGCCGGCGGCATGCAGGCTTTCGGCGATGGCGGATCCCACCCGCTTCGCCGCCCCGGTGACCAGGGCGGTGCGGCCGGCCAGGGGCAGGGCATCAGGGGACATGGCCGGCAGGCGTGGTTCGCCACTCTGGCAAGACGGCGGCCACCGGAAATACCCACAATCTGGTATGGCCAGCGCGGGCGGCCATAGCGAAAGATTGAAGCAAGACGCCTGGTGGACGGTGATGCACAGCTTCCGTTTCGGCCCGTACTGTTTGGGGCCCGACCAGACCCTCTGGTGCGAAGGTCGGATGGTGCCGCTGGCGCCTATGCAGCGACGGCTGCTCGCCTGCCTCTGCCGCCATCGGGGTCGGGTGGTGAGCAAACAGGAGCTGATCCAGCAGGTCTGGGGCAATGATCAGGCCAGTGAGATCAGCCTGGCGCGCACCGTGCACGGCCTGCGACGCAAGCTCGAAGACAAGTACCTCAGCCGTGAACTGATCCAGACCGTCTACGGCCACGGCTACGTCTTCACCCAACCGGTGGAGCAGCTGCCGCCGGACATCGACGCCATGCTCCTGAGCCAGGAGGCTTCCTGATCGCCTGAATCGTCCCCGTCGCTACAGGACAGACCCTGCTGCTGCCCATAGCGTGAAGGCCACCGCAGCGATGCAACGATGGCCGCGGAACGCTTTTTCCTCGAGCTTGATCCGCCGGAAACGGTGATGGCCGAATGGCCCCACGTGGTGATCGTTGGTGGCGGTTTCGCCGGGCTGCGAGCCTGTCAGGTGCTGCGCAACCAGCCCGTGCGCGTCACCCTGATCGACAAGCGCAATTTCAATCTCTTCCAGCCGCTGCTTTATCAGGTGGCATCCGGCCTGGTCTCGGAAGCGGATGTGGCCTCGCCGCTGCGCCAGATGGTGGGCCAGGCTCCAAACGTTCAGATCCTGCTGGGCGAGGTCAGCGACATCGACCCACAGGAGCGCGAGATCGTGTTTCACGAGCAGCGTTACCGCTACGACCGGCTGATCCTGGCCAGTGGCTCGGGCAGCAGCTACTTCGGCCGCGAGGAGTGGCGACCGCTGGCGCCGCCGATGAAGATCCTTGAGCACGCCGATGAGATCCGCCGCCGCCTGCTGATGGCCCTTGAGGAGGCGGAGCAGACCCCTGATCCGCAACGGCGTCGTTTCCTGCAGACGGCAGTGGTGATCGGTGCCGGCCCCTCGGGCTGCGAGCTGGCCGGCTCGCTGATCGAGCTGATGCAGCGAGCGGTTCGGCGCGACTTCCGCCAGCTGCGTGCCGAAGACTGCCGCGTCGTGCTGGTCGACCTGGTGGAACGGGTGCTGCCGACGATGCCAGCCGATCTTTCCGCCGCCGCCGCGACCTACCTGGAGCAGGCCGGCGTGGAACTCAGGCTCGGGGCACGGGTAGAGGAGATCGAACCGGGGAAGGTGATGCTCCGCAGCGATGGGGGTGACCACCAGCTGGCGGCGGCCACGATCTGCTGGACCGCCGGCGTGCGCGCCTCACGGCTGGGCAGGCTGCTGGCGGAGCGCTGCGGCTGCAACGTCGACCGGGGAGGCCGGCTGCAAGTGGAAGCCGACTTCTCAGTCCCCGGCCACCCGGAGATCCGCGCGATCGGTGATCTCTGCTGTTACTGCCACACCACCGATGGCAGCCCCCTGCCCGGCATGGCGGGCCCGGCGGTGCAGGCCGGCGGCTGGGTGGCCCGCGACCTGCTGGCCGGACTGCGCGGCGAGAGTCAGCCACCCTTCCAATGGACCGACCTGGGCAGCATGGCGGTGATCGGCCCCTGGTATGCCGTCGCCGACCTGCGCGGCTGGCACGTCACCGGGCTGGCGGGCTGGATCCTCTGGGCCCTGGCCCACCTGGCCTTCATCCCCGACACCGAGAACCGCATCGCCCTGTTCAGCAAATGGATGTGGCAGATCGCCACGCGTCAGCGCACCGCCCTGCTGATCACCGGCCGGCCCGACCAGCACCTGGGCGTGGATGTGGGGCTGACCCGGGCCGAGCAGGTGGGAGTCGAGCCGCCGGAGGGTGGCACGCCGATCCCACCGCGCCTGGCGGCCTGAGACGCGCCGCCGTCAGTCCTGGTCGCGGCGCTCCCCGGAGGTGGTGAGCCGGCTGATCAGCACTCCCATCACCACGGCGATGTATAGGGGGCCGGCGACGCTGAGCAGCAGGCTGCCCATCTGCGCCAGCGGGCGCACCGGGATGATGTCGCCGTAGCCGACCGTGGTGAGGCTGACGAAGGCGAAGTAGTTGACACGCATGAAGTTGCGCTCCCAGGTCAGCGTCAGTGGCGAGCCCGGGTCGAAGCTGCCACCCCGCATCATCGGGTCGCTGCCGTCGAAAGCGCTGCGAAAGCTGCCAGGGTCAAGAGACTCGACCGCGCTCAGCAGCAGGCCGCCACAGATTCCCAGCAGCAGGTATCCCGCCAGGGCGCCGCTCAGCACCTGCCGGCTCACCCGCGGCTCCTCGGCCAGCCAGCCCACCAGCCGCACCAGCGTCCAGAAGTAGAAGGGCCCCACCAGAGCCACCACCAGCAGCCCGGTGTGGAGTACGTGGGAGGGCGCCAGCAGCCAGTACAGCAGGATCAGGATCGTGCCGGCACCCAGCCAGCGATAGAAATGGTCCGCCGGCCGCGGATCCCCTCCGCCCACCGCCCCCCCCAGTTCCACCAACACCATGGCGGTGAGCAGCAGGTAGCCCGGGAAGATCAGGAACGACCAGCGGCCGGGCAGCACCAGCGTGGCCATCAGCGTGAAGCTGGCTGCCAGCAGATGGCGGTAGAAGCGATGGCGTCGACGCTGCAGCGCGTCGGTCGGCCCGGCGAGAGAGTGTGGGCCCGGGTCCGGGCTGGGACGCGGGGACCTGATTGCCATGGAGCGCTGCCTTCCAGGCCCCAGGCTAGGGACGGTTTCCCGACTCCACCCACATCGCTGCACGGCCGCGCAGTCCGGCGATACTGCCTTCGCGATACGGATGAGGGTGTGGAATGGCAATCAGTAGCGAACGCAAGATCAGCTTCCTGGGCAATTTCCCACCCCGCCAGTGCGGCATCGCCACCTTCACCCGCGACATCCGCCAGGCGGTGGCCGATCAACGGCCCGACTGGAGCACCCCGGTGCTCAGCGTCACCGATCCGGGCTTCCGCTACGACTATCCCGACGCGGTGCGCTTCGAGCTGCCGGAAGGCAATCTCTCCAGCTATCAACGGGCCGCTGATTTCATCAATCTCTCCCACACTGATCTGCTCTGCATCCAGCATGAATTCGGTATTTTCGGCGGCCCCCCTCCGGCAG
>JBIIJS010000131.1:0-7710 GCA_044233605.1 Cyanobium sp.
GCTCAGAAGCTGCCGCGCCTCCTGGAGCTGCCCCTGTGCCGCCCGCTGCCGGCGATCGACAGCCTGCTGGCCGCCACCGCCCTGGCGCACAACCTGGTGCTGACCACCCGCAATGTGCGCGACCTGGCCGGCCTGCCCGTGGCGCTGGCCAACCCCTGGGACGTGCGGGGCGAACCGGAACCTTCGCCGCCGTGATGGACCCGTCCAAGGGCCCCGCCCTGCGCGAGGTCCTCGCCCGCCTGGCCGCGGTGCTGGACGAGACCAGCGAAGACGGCCTGATCCTTGACGCGGCGTGAGGACCTGCCGCGGCCTGAGAGGTGGCGGTGGAGCCACCTGCCGCACTGGAGGGTCAGACTTCCAGGCGAGACGTGCATTTGAACAGCCGCATGGGTGCAGACGACCAGCAGCTGGACTTTCTCGGCGCCCTTGAAGCCCTGGGCGGCTCGGCTGGAACGGCAAGCTGCGCGAGCTGCTGGGCTGGGAGGAGGCCACCTACGAGGCGGTGAAGGAGGGTCGGTGAGCCTTGCGGGCAGCGGATCAGGTTCTGGCAGGCCTCTGGCTATTCAGTGAAGCTGATTGTTCTCCAGCTGCTCTCCGTTGAGCAGGCGGTGGCCCGGGTGCAGCTGCGTGTGAGCCAGGGCGGCCATGCGATCCCGCCGGAGGTGATCGCCAGGCGCTTCAAGGCTGGCTTGCGCAACTTCGAGACCCTCTACCGGCCATTGCTCAACGAATGGCAAACGATCGATAACGCTGGCGAGACCCCAAGGCTGCTGAGCGAGGGAGGCCAACCATGACCGCTGGATTCACCACCGAGCGCCAGGACCCCGACCTCAGCCGGGTTTCCGCCGCCCTGGTGCGCGCCGGCCAACGGGCCCGCGAGATCGCCCGCCAGAGCGGAACGGGTATCGCCGTGCGGATCGACGGCGAGCTGCGCATCCTGCGCGGTGAGGAGCTGAATGGGGAGCCCGTTCCCAGCCGGGACCACGCCGATGCCGGCTGAGCTGCAGCAGGCCGCCCCGGGAGCGATTCAGGCGGCCAATCTGCCTTCGGTGAAGGCGGAGGCCATTCCGCTGCTGGAGGGGTGCCGGTTTCCATGAGCCAGGAAGGCACTGGGATGACCGGGAGCGGCATGCCAGGCGACAAGTCGGAACGGGAAGAGTTGCCGACTGATTGGGATGTCGGTGGCAGGCATGAGCAACAGATCCGACCCATGGATTTCATCCATCTGCGCGGCGTTGAGGCCGGGCTCCAGGAGTGGATCACCCCGGAGGATGAGGAAGCCTTTGCCGATCTTTGAGCAGGCCTTGCCGGTCAAGGCCGATGTACAGGCGGCGGGGCTGCCCAGGAAACCAGTAAGCTGGGTTTGTGGTTGATGCAGCCAGGTCATGAAGACAACGCTCGACCTCCCCGATCACCTGATGCGGCAGGTGAAGCAGCGGGCGCTGCAGCAGGGGCGCCCGATCAAGGAGCTGGTGGCTGATTACATCCGCCAGGGCCTTCATGGCACGCCTGGCGCTCCCCTGCAGCCCACGGCCCGGGCGGTGGAGCTGGATGCTTCTGGCATGCCCCTGTTTCGCCCCGATCCCAGCTTCAGCGGCCCGCCGATTGATCTGGCCACAGCGTTGCAACTGGAACGGGAAGCCCTGATGCATGAGGACTGCCAGCGTGCCGGCCTGCCTGCTTGATGTGAATGTCTGGCTGGCCGCTGCCTTTGCGGCGCACCCAGCCCATGGCGCCGCCCGCCGGGTGCTGCATGAGGCAAGCGCCGATGAACCGGCCCTCTGGTGCCGGGCCACCCAGCTGAGCTTTCTGCGTCTGGCCTCCACGCCGGTGATCACGGCGGCCTACGGCGTGGCGAAGGCAACCAATGCCGATGCCTGGGTAGCGCTGGAGGCGTTCCTGGCTCTGCCTCAGGTGGATGTGATCGATGAGCCGCCCGAGCTGGCACGCCATTGGCGCCAGCTGGGCGCGATCGAGCAGAGCGCCCCGAAGCGCTGGATGGATGCCTATCTTGCGGCGTTCGCGATGGCCGCAGGGGTGTTACTGGTGAGCCTCGATCAGGATTTCAGCCACTTTGAGCACCAGGGCCTCAAGTTTCAGCTGCTTCTGGCTGATGGCTCTGGAGGCAAAGCAGCATGAACGGAGCCATCGAGCCAACTCCAGCCTCGGATCTGATTCTGTATCAGACAGAGGACGGCTAAATTCGCATTCAATGCCGCCTTGAAGATGAGAGCATCTGGCTGACGCAGGCATAGATCGCGGAGCTCTTCCAGACCATTCCACACAACATCACCCTGCACATCAGATCGATCTACGACGAGAACGAACTGGATGAGACGGCAACTTGTAAGTCTTGCTTACAAGTTCGAGTGGAGGGAGCCCGTCAGGTCAAACGCCAGCTCAACCATTACAGCTTGCCCCTGATTCTGGCTGTTGGATTCCGCGCTCGCAGCAAACGCGGTACTCAGGTCCGCCAGTGGGCCAACGAGCGCCTGAGCGAGTACCTGGTCAAGTGTTTCGCCATGGATGATCAGCCATCGGATTCGGAAACTCAGAAGATGTTCCAGACGGTGCAGAACAAACTACACTTCGCAGTCACGGGTCTTACGGCTCCTGAGATCATTGCCAAGCGGGTCAACCCCGAGCCGCCCAGCATGGGGTTGGTAGGAATGTTCCTTGACTATGCCGAGGATCAGGCTCAGCGGCGCAAACAGGTGTTTCTGAAGGATTGGCCAGAGCGCCTGGATGCGTTCCTTTCCTTCAACGATCGCGACGTGCTGCCAGGGTTGGGCAGCATCTCCCGCGAAGCGGCTGAACAGCAGGCCTTTGCGGCCTATGACCAGTTCCATGAGCGCCGGCGTCTTGTGGCTGAGGATCAGGGTGCAATCGATGCCATGGCAGCCTTGGAGAATGCGGCTCGGCTGGTCGAACGGCGTGGCGTTGATCAGGAGAAGCAGCCATGAGCTTTCCCCGTTAACCGGCCTACAAGGACAGCGGCGTGGAGTGGCTGGGGATGGTGCCGGAGCATTGGGAGGTCTGCTCACTGAGGCGTGTCCTCCTAAAGATTGAATAAGGCTGGAGTCCAGAATGCCTTGCATCGTCAGCGGAGGAGGCTCAGCACCTCGAGCCCCCCAAGCGAGTACGAAATTCAGGTTTGAGATCTTCTCATTTCACGAGCCAGCGGCTCGCCAGATCTCATAGGCTCAGCTGCATTCATCGATCATGTCAGGCCTAGGCTTTTGCTATCTGACAAGATATTCAGGCTGAGGACAACGCAAAGGGTTGATGCTCATTGTCTTGCAGATGTCCTTGATCTAACTCCCTTTAGGTAGCAAATACTACGTTCAATCAGTGGTGCCGTGGGCCTGGCGAACAACCTTCCGCAGCCCGAAATCAAAGACTTCGCCGTCCCATTGCCTTCAGTCAAGGAGCAACGGCAGATTCACGAATTCATTGGTAGAGAGAAGGATCATTTAAATACTCATTTGAATGAATCCGAATCATTGATCACGCTCCTTCAAGAACGCCGCTCCGCCCTGATCTCCGCCGCCGTCACCGGCCCGATCGATGTGCGGGGGCTGGTGCCTGAGGCCAGCGCCGCATGAGCAGCGGCACCCTCAGGCCGTTGCCTCCACCAGGGGTTGCAGGCTGGTGAGGTCCAGGCGCTGGCGGGCCTGCCAGAGATCATGGGCATCCTGCATCGCCAGCCAGCTTTCGGCGGAACGGCCCAGGCAGCGTGACAGGCGCAGCGCCATTTCCGGCGTCACCCGACTGCGTCCCTGCAGGATCCGATTCAACGTGGATGGCGCCACCTGCAGCCGCGAGGCCACGTCACGCACGCTCAATTGCAGAGCATTCAGATAGACATCCCGGATGAACTCACCTGGATGGGGCGGATTGTGCATCAGTCCAGAGCTGGTCATCCGTGGTAGTCCTCGTAGTCAAGAACGTAAACATTGCCGTCGCGAAACCGAAGGTGAGCCTCCAGTTGCCGTTGACCCAGATCGACCAACGGCCTCGCTCAGCTCCAACGAGAGGATGCAATCGGAAGCCCGGCATATTCATTTCCTCGATGGTGATGGCCGTTTCAAGGGCGGCCAGCTGCATCCGTAGTTTCCTGGCATGAGAGGGCTGGATGCCCGCCGTGCTGCCCGTGGCGTGGAAGCGATGCAACCCCTTGCTGCTGAACGCTCTCCCGTCGCTGTCGATCGACCGCAAGACCATCCTCGAGGCCCTGCAGGACAGCCGCGCTGAGCGCTGATGGTTGTGATCGATGCCTCGGCGCTGGTGGATGGCCTGCTTGTCGCCGGCGCTGCCCGAGCCCGGTTAGCCAGGGACAACCTGCAGGCACCGGAACTGATCGACGCCGAACTGCTGTCGGTGCTGCGTCGTCTGGTTCTCGCCGGATCCCTGGCTGAGCAACTGGACGCGCCGCTGCTCACCGCCGATGCCCGCCTCGCCAGGGCACCGGGGTTGCGCTGCTGCGTGGAAGTTCTGGAGCCGTGAGCAACGCTCGGCTTGGATAGCCTCCACGTATATCCCAGAGAAGGGCCATGGTTGCCATCACCAAGCTGCTCCTCAGCAACCGCAGCCAGGCGGTGCGCATCCCGGCGGATCTGTGCCTGCCGGATAGCGTCAAGGAGGTGGAGGTTCGTGCCTGCGGGCAGGAGCGGATCATCGCGCCGGTGGGCCGCCGCTGGGATAGCTTCTTCCTCGAAAGTTCGGGCGTGAGTTACGACTTCCTGGCGGAGCGGGCTGACCAGGAGCAAGCGGAGCGAGAGGCTCTCTGACGACTGATGCTCCGCTACCTGCTCGTCACCAACATCTGCATTGACGTGATCAAGCGCCGGCCCCAGGAGCTGCTTGACACGTTCAACCGCCATGCCGGCCAGATGGCCATTTCAGCCATCACTTTTTCGGAGGGCCGCCAGGGGTGCGGTGATCAGTTCTTCTGGATCGGGGCAGAAAGCCAGATCGCGCAGATCATCCAGCAAGGAAGCCTGAGAACGGGTGGCGGTGTTGGTCACGAAGCGGATCGGCAGACCCTGGCGGTGGGCCAGTGCCACCGCCTCCACGGCACCCGGCAGGGGCTGGCGCTCATCGATCAGGGCCCCTGCAGATCAAAGAGAAGTGCTGAAGGTGACCGCATCGCAAGCCCACCAGGTAATGGTCAGCGTGGCGAAAATTCAGGTTGCGTGCTGTTGGCGCTGAACTTCAACGGCAGCAACACAACGCGGCTCTCCAGCTACCCTCAGCCGAAGCCCCTGGCTGGCCCGCGGCTGCCCGCCGGCAGCGCAGGCTCGCGTAGCGGTAATGGTGAGCGGTCCTGATGCCCCCACCAGCAGCGGACCCTTCGCGCGGGGCACCGTGACTGCCATTGCACCGATCATCCCCAATAGCCCGCTGCTGGTGGCGACGGAACTGCGCCATCAGGCTCCCTTCATCCAGCAGGAGCAACGTCGGTTCAGCCCCCCGTGCGATTTCCGGAGCTGGCCGAGACCTTCCGCCGTACACCCCCGCCTAGACGACTTCACGCAGCTGCTGCCCTGCTTCCGGCTGATGCTCCCCGAGGCCGCCCTGCTGAGCTCAGGCGCCTGCTCCTGCCACCGTGAAGACAGATCACAATGTTCGCAACGATACCGTTGGCATTCCAGGGCCTGGCCAGGGTGACCTTCGATGGGATGGAGCGATGCAGCGGATTACGAGTCGTCAGGTGCCGTCCTGCTACAGGCTGATCGACAGCGGCTGTGAGCCCCATCGCGAGCTGGATGGGCATTACAGCAGCATCGATGAGGCGATCGCCGATGCCATCGCCTGGCTGGAGCCAGTTGTGGATTCCAATGACACAGCTCATGTGATCGGGGTGGACGTGGCCACCGGCGATGGCAACTGGCGCACCTGCCGGCCGCCGGGGCTGCTGCTCTGCCACCTGCTCTGCGAGCTGCCCGGCTGACTGATAGAGGAAGACGCCGGCCTGACTGCGTGAAAGCAACCAAGAATCCCGGCTAATGACAGGATTTCTGGATCCGCTACAGCCAAGCGCCAGCATCGGTTGCATGAAGCTGAGCTACCTCCTTCCCCAGCTTCTGACCTGCGTGGCCAAGACTCGGATTCGCGCCGCCACCGACTCGCGGATCAGCGCGGCTGAGCTGCGCCAGCTGCGGCAGCTGGTCGCTCTCGCCATTGGTGGCCTCCGCTGATCCCTCCATGCCCCAGGCAACCGCCATCGCAGCACAACCCTGATGCCCCGGCGCTCCTTTTCTGACGGTTCCCGCGGCGACGAGCGCCTGATCCGCCAGCTGCCCAAGGTGCTCCGCGAGCACCGGCCTGATCTGATGGCAGACGAGGGGCTGTATCGATCCCCGGCGGGGTTCACCAGCTGGAGCGCCCCTGGGCCAAGGCGGTGGCGGTGGAGCTGGCGCTGGAGGGCTGGCTGCCCAACAACTTCCAGACCGCCGGCGGGGGCCTGTCCTGCGTGGGTCTGGGGGAAGACGGCTCCACCTACCTGGCCAGCAACCTGCTCGATCCCGCCGCCCCTGCCCAGCAACCGGATCACACCGACTTCAGCCCACCGCTCTGGGACTGGGACACCGATGGCGTACGGGGCACCGCGGCCCGGATGGAGCAGCTCTGCGTCCATGCCCTGCTGGTGCAGCTCTACCAGCCGGAACTGCTCTCCACCTGCCTCGCGGCCAAGGTGCGCAGCGGCACAGCACCGCTCGCCGGCCTCACTGGCGCCGCGGCCACTGGCACACTGTGCTGCATGGCGAGAAGCGTCAGAGCTGGCGGATGCAGTGGTTCCAGCCGGTGTATGTGGGGCTCACTCCTGCCGATCGGAGCTGACAGGTCGCTTCGCTGGGGCGAATCTGGCCTTGGATCGCTTGAACGCCCATGCCACCCGCCGCCAGGCAACCACCAGCGCAGGTTGCGGCCCTGCAACTGCACGTGAGCCTCAATGACATCGAACCGCCGATCTGGAGGCGCTTCTGGGTGGAGGAGACGATCACCCTGGGCCGGCTGCATGAGGTGCTGCAGATCGTGATGGGTTGGGAGAATTACCACCTGCACCAGTTCATCACCGGCGAGCGCTTTGAGGAGAAGCTCTATTACACCCCGCCCTGGGATGACGGCTTCGATGATCCGGAGTTCACCGTGAATCAACGGGACGAAACCCGCGTCAAGGCCCGCTCCATCCTCCCTCTGGTGCAGGGTTCCGTGCTCTACGAATACGACCTGGGCGACTCCTGGGAGCACACCCTGCTGCTGGAGAAGGTGGTGCTGATTCATCCGCTGGAGCAGTGGCTGCCCTGGTGTCTCGATGGCCGTCGTGCCTGCCCGCCGGAGGATGTGGGCGGCACCGGCGGCTACGAAGACTTCCTGCAGGCCATCGCCGAGCCGTCCCATCCCGACCACAGCGCGATGCTGCAGTGGGGTCAGAACCACGATCCGGAACGCTTCGATCGCAAGGCGATCAACACGGCCCTCTGGTGGTGGGCCAAGGCCCGGGGCCGGCATCGCAGGCTGCGGCCTGATCTCGGTGATCGCTGAGCAACAGCATCCACAGTCGCTTGCGCAGCTTCCGCTGGTCACTGGCTGCCTCCAGGTCCTGCGTTCGTCTTCCAATCCAGCCAGAGCCCTCTGTCAATCCTTCTCCTCCCATGACTCGCGATCGTGACCCCTTCCGCATCCCCCAGGCCGGTGTGGAGATGC
>JBIIJS010000006.1:0-27520 GCA_044233605.1 Cyanobium sp.
GGGCGGAAGGGGAAGAGCCAATCCTTGAAAAGTCAATCGGGGCGACAGGATTCGAACCTGCGACCTAGTGCTCCCAAAGCACCCGCGCTACCAAGCTGCGCCACGCCCCGTATGGAGGGAATGTAGCCGTTGCCGGGGAGCTCAGGTGGAAAACAGTTCATAGGGCTGGCCGGGCCGGGGCTCGATGAAGCGGGTGGGAGCGCTCCGGCTGGTGGCGGTGGCGGCGACCACGGCAGCGGCATCTTCTGCCGTGCCCTGCACCTGCAGCAGGCCGGCGAGCAGGCCGCTGAAGCGCACATCGCCGCCGGTGGTGCTGGCAAGCACGAAGGCCGGCTGGAAACGTTCCAGCAGCTGGGGCAGCACGCGGCGGCCCCGTACGAAGGCGCCGGCCAGGGGAAGGCCCACGTCGATCACCGGAGTGATCACGGCCGTGAGGGGGCGGGGCGTCAGCTCAGTGCCCAGGAAGCCGTGCGGTTCGAGATAGACGCTGCCAGCCGGATGCTCCAGCAGGTAGCCGTTCTCCACCTGGGGCACGGCGGCGCCGGACGTGGCCGTGACGCTCAGATCTCGGATGCGGTGCTGCTCGCCGGGGCGCAGGGCGGTGACCTGGTCGAAACCGAGGGCACGCACCCGCTGGGCCGCCGCGGGCGAACCGAGCACCGGCAGATCCCTCGGCAACAGAGCCAGGCTGGGCGGATGGCAATGGTCGGGCAGGCCCTGGCTGAGCAGCAGCAGATCCACCGCCTCGGGCACCGGCTGGGGGTCGGCCAGCTCGCCGCGCAGCAGCCAGTCGCCGGGACCGAACTGCAACGGCCCGCAGAACCAGGGATCCAGCAGCAGCCGCAGCGGCTGGGTCCCCCCGAACTCCAGGAGCCAACCGTTCGCCCCCAGATAGGTGGCCGTCAGTCGCTCGACCGGCACAGGGATGTCGGTCATGGGGCGTCACTCCTCCCGCAGGCAAGGCGGCGTCCAATCTGGCGCCGGCGGAACTCCATTGCTGCTCCGTTGCTCCCCCTGGTGGGAGCAGCTGGGCCAGCAACCGCTGACACGAATGTGAATCCGTACCAGAAACTACGTAACGCCCGCCGATACCTTCGCGAAGCTTTACAAAGTTGATGTTCGGTCATGGCACTGCGCCGCCACGTCGAGATTCTTCCCTGCCAGGGTGCGATGGCGGGGGCAACCCTGTTCTCCGCCCCGCTGCCCAGCGACGAAACCCTGATCGCCGAGGTGGGCAGCAGCCCCGGAGGCGAACTCTTCTGTCATCGCCGCCAGACCGACCAGCTGATGGTGCTGCGCGGCAGCATCGACCTGATCGTGCTGCAGGAGCGCCGTCTGCGCCGCATCACCCTGAGGGAAGACGAGGCCACCTGGGTGCGCATTCCCCCCGGCGTGCCCCACGGGGCCATCAACCGCGGTCCGCGGCCGGCGCTGCTTGTGAATGCGGTGCTGCGCCACGGCCCCAGCGATCCGCGCGATTACCAGCCGCGGCCGGTGCCCTCCGCGCTGGCCGGAGCCTGGGATGGGCTGCGCCAAACCCGGCGGAGCAGGCCAGCTGGAGCCTGATCATGGCCCGGATCCAAAGGCAGACCGCGCACCGCCAGGGCCATGCGCCGGGCCGCCAGCAGCAGCGGGTACATCGCCCGGGCTCTGGCCGGATCCGCCATCAGCGGGGCCAGCAGCCGCAACAAGGCCGCGCTGGGCCGCATGCGAGCGCAGATCCAGCCGATCGCTTCGGCGCCGTGCAGCACCCGTTCGCCGTCGATCAGCACCGCGCCATCCCGCAGCGGATAACCGCGGCCTTCAAGCGATCGACGCAAGGCGTGATCGGCGCGGCCGTCACGGATGCGCAGACCGGCGATGCCGCTGCGCAGCTCGCTCAGCTCGGCGAAGTGGCGGCAGAACAGGCAGCCGCCGTCGAACACCAACAGCGGGCCTCCGGGAGAATGGGGATCGTTCACCCCGTCGCCATGCCATTGCTGCCCCATCCGTCCGGTGGCGATGCCGCTTGCACCTTCATTGTGGGCACCTGGCGAGGGCACCTGCGACAGACCGGCCTACGGGCGGCTGTCTGGCTGCTGACGCTGCTGCTGGCCCTGGCGCTTCCGGCGACGGCCCGGGCCGACCGGGCGGCGGAACCCAGCCGTTTCCTCTGCGACGGCGAGCCGCTCACGGTCGAGCTGGTACGCGGCGCGGTGGATGCGATCGGCATTCCCAACAGCACGGCCGGCACCGTGCCCGGCTCCTTCGTGGTTCTGGAGTGGCGGCAGGTGCGGCTGCAGCTGCCCCGCAGCAACGACGCCGGCGCACCTGTATTCAGCGACGGCAAGTGGCTCTGGAGCGAGGAGGATCCGCAGCATCCGCTGCTGCGGCTGCGCCGCTCCGCCGGTGACGTGCAAACCTTCCGCTGCGAATCCACAGCCTGATCTGCGCCGCCGGCATCACCCGTTCTTAAGCCGGCTCTACCGGATAACGCCATGCTGGATGCAGGGCGAGGGTCGCACCGCGGAGGGTCCATGGCAGAGAACAACCTCAGCAGCGGCGAGAATGCCCTCCAGCTGATCCGGCACCAGTACCAGCGGCTGGTCCACCTGCAACTCGAGGTGCTGGCCGACACCGACCCGGAGCCCCTGCATCAGTTCCGCGTCAGTCTGCGGCGGCTGCGTACCGCCCTCAGTCAGTTCGCCCCGGCACTGCGGCTGCCCGATGGCGTCAGCAGCAGCCGGATCGCCGCCCTGGCGCGCCGCACCGGCCGCACCCGTGACCTCGACGTGCTGGATCAGCGGCTTGAGCGCGAGATCCTGCCGCAGCTGCCGGCAGCCGAGGCAAGGGCCCTGAAGCCGGTGCTCAGGCAGCTGCGCCGTGAACGCGACAAGGCCTTCGCGGCGGTGGTGGTGGCCCTCGGTTCAGACCGCTACCGCAAGTTGCTGGCCCGGCTGGAGGGCTGGCAAAAGGAGCCGCGCTTCACCGTCCTGGGCCAGCAGCCGTTGCGGGCCTGGCGTCAGGAATGGCACCTTCCGCTCACGGCGGCCCTGTTTCTCGAAGCCGGCTGGCACGCCGACTCGCCGGAAGCCGTCGAACTGCACGAGCTGCGCAAGCGCATCAAGGGCGTGCGCTACTCACTGGAACACCTCGAGCAGGCCATCGAGCCGCAGGGGCGCGCCTGGATCGCCATCCTCAAGCAGGCGCAGACGCTCCTCGGCGACCTGCACGACTGGCAGGTACTGGAGGACAGCCTGCGGCAGAAGCACAGTCACGCGCCCTCACCGCAGCTGACCGCGCTGCGCTCCGGGATCGAAGCCGACCGCCAGCGACGCTGGCGGCAGTGGCAGGAGCTGGCCGGCCAGATGCTGCAGGAGGAGAGCCGGCGGGCCCTGGCGACCCTGGCGGCGCCACCGCCGGCGCTGGCTTCGGACCCATCCGCTTAGCCCTGCAGCGGCAACGGCTGGCGTTGCAGCTGCGCCACGGCCCAGCGGAGCGACTCGGCCAACGCCCGGCTCTGCCCCAGCCTGGGGCTCCACACGGTGCCTCGGCGAAGTTCGTCGAAGCTGGCCAGGGCCATGTCCTGGCCCTCCTGGAGATGCAGCCCGCTCAGAGGCACCAGCAGCGGGCCATGGAAGAAGTGAGCGATGCGTCGGCTGTCGGCATGGACGAACCAGGGACTGAGCCGCGGAGGCTGCCAGCCGATCTCCTCAAGCAGCTCACGCCGCAGCGCCTGCTCCGCAGCCTCGCCGGGCTCGAGATGGCCCCCGAACAGGCCCCACAGACCCGGCGCAACGATGCCGGGGATGTCATCGCGCAGCTGCAGCAGCCAGCGCCCCTCGCGTTGCAGCATCGCCAGGGCCACCTGCAGGGTCATCGGGCGCCGGGAGAGGCGGAGCCGGGATCCAGCAGCCACAGCGCCAGACCGCCGCCGCGGCCGCGGGCGGCGAGCCAGGCCTGCCCCTGCAGGCTTGTGCCGCGGCCGATCAGGGCGAAGAACGGCAGACGCCGCAGCTCCGGCGGCGCTGCCAGGGAGCGTTCGATCAGCCGCACTCCCGCCACACTCAGCCGCCAGCGGTCGAACCAGAAGCTCAGCAGCGGCCTGCGCCCCCGCAGCCGGCCGCGACCTTCGAAGCGCAGCTCCAGCCCTGGCAGAGCCACGGCATTGGCCATCGGCAGATCACCGGCCGCATCGGGAGGTCCGATCTCCAGGGTGGCCGCCAGGCTGCGCAGCAGGGCCGATGCGGTGGCCTGGGCAGCCTCGCTCTGGCGCGCCCACACCCTGGTGAAACGCCAGCGCCCCTGCAGCGAGCGCGCCTGCAGGTCGCTGCCGTCCCGGCGGGCGCGCTGCTCCAGCTGCCGCAGACGGGCTCCATCGGGCAGGCCCTCAAGCGGGCCGTCGGGCTGGCCGGCGGGCTGGCACATAACCGGCGACGCTTACGTGGTGGGGTCAGGCTAGGAGGGGAAGCGAAGCGAAGCCGCGATGGGCGCAGCCCGACAGCCGATCGTGATCCTTGGGGGCTTCCTTATCACCCAGGAGGCCTACGCGCCGGTGGTGGGCCACAGCTCCGGCGGCATCATGCTGCGCCTGTTCCTCGGCGACGTACCGTTCCAGGGCCGCCGCTGGCGCGGTCGCGAGCAGGCAGACACGCTGGTGATGCTGGGCAGCCCGCATACGGCACTTAAGGCGACGCCGCTGCGGCGGCTGGTGGAACGCCGACTGCCCGGCTGCGCCTTCGCCCCGGCGGTGCGCTACCTCTCGGTGGCCGGCGACCTCAACCTCGATCCGGCCCGGGGAGAAGCCAGTGATATCGCCCGGCGGCTGGCCCCCACCGCCTACCGCAACAGCACCGGTGACGCGACCGACTGCGGCGACGGCCTGGTGCCGGTGGCCTCAGCGCTGCTGGCAGGCTCCGAGACGTTCGTGCTCAGGGGCGTGGCCCACGGCGGTGCCTTCGGGTCAACCTGGTACGGCAGCCCGGAGGTGGTGGAGCGCTGGTGGGCCGCCCTGGATGACGGCAGGGCCGACGGCGGGGTCGCCGGGGCTCAATCGCCGAGCAACGCCCCCATGTGAGCCGCGCCGGCGGCGGCCAGCCCTGGAAGGTTGTACCCCCCCTCCAGGGCCGACACCAGCCGACCGCCGGCATGGCGCCGGGCCAGATCCAGGGCCAGACGCGTCAGTTCGGCGAAGTCGCCGTCGTCGAGGCGGAATCCGCCGAGGGGATCATCCCGGCGGGAATCGAAGCCGGCGGAGATCAGCACAAACTCCGGCGCAAAGGCCTCCGCCACCGGCAAGAGCTCCTCCCGCCAGGCCGCCAGCAGCTCGGGGCCGCCGCTGCCGGCGGGCAGGGGGCAGTTGCGCGTGAACCCCTCACCGGCGCCGCTGCCGCGCTCCTGGCGCGCGCCGCTGCCGGGATAGAGCGGCGCCTGATGGCTGCTGAGAAACAGCACGTCGGGATCAGCCTCGAAGATGTCCTGGGTGCCGTTGCCGTGGTGCACGTCCCAGTCGAGGATCGCCACCCTCTTGATGCCGCAGACAGCCTGCAGGTGGCGGGCGGCGACCGCCACGTTGTTGTAGAGGCAAAAGCCCATGCCGCGATCGGCGCTGGCGTGGTGACCGGGGGGCCGCACCACGGCGAAGGCATTGGCCACCGTGCCTGCCAGCACCGCCTCCACCGCCGCCAGCACCCCGCCCGCCGCCAGGCGGGCGATCCGCTCCGACTCCGGGCCGATGGCGGTGTCGCCGCTGGAGAGCTCATGCCGGCCGTCGGTGATGTCGGCCCGCACCTGCGCCAGGTAGGCGGCGGTGTGCACCCGCCGCAGCTCGGCCTCCGTGGCAGACCGCGGCGCGATCAGCCGCACGCGATCCAGCAGCGCCGCCAAGTGCAGCCCCTGCAGCACCGCATCCACCCGGGCCGGCTGCTCGGGGTGAAAGGCGCCGGTGTCGTGCTCGCGGTAGGCCGGATCACAGACCAGGCCGCTGGGGAGGGGGGTGGGGGGCATGGCGTCGGAAATGGGGTGGCGCTCAGATCAGGGCGGCTTCAAAGCTGCGCCGGATGTCGTCGTTGAGGGAGGCGATCACGGCGCGGCCGAGCCGGCGGGAAGCGCTGCCGGCGCCATCGTCCAGCGGGCGCAGGGCGGCGAGACGCTCCTGCACCGAGAGGGGCGCGGCGATGGTCAGCCGCACCCGGCGCCCGCCGATGTGCGGCCGCGCCGGCAGGCGATCACCGCGCAGGCGGCAGAGGGCATCGTGGATCAGCAGGGTGGTCTCCATGAAGCGTTCATAGCTGGGGCGCTCCTCCACGTAACTGCCGCTCACCGCCACGAAACACTCGGCCAGACGCATGTGCCGCTCGGCCAGAGAGGCCTCCACGGCCCGCCAGTCGGCCAGGCCGCGATCCAGCGGCGCCCGACGCTGCCGCGGCGGCAGGTCGTCGGTATACACGCGGCTCCAGACCGCCTCCTCCAGGCGGCGGCAGCGGTCGACCGGCGTACCGCGGGCGCTCAGACCCAGCCGGCTCTCGGCGACCGTCAGGGCGCGATCGAGCAGCCGGGCGATCCGCTCGCCCCGCTCCAGCGCCGGCGCCGACTCCAGGTCATAAAAACCCTCCAACCGCCCGATCAGCGCCTCCCCCAACCGCACCAGACGGGGGTACGGATCGAGATCGGCCTGGGCCGGCAGAGCCAGGCTGCTCTCCAGCCGGGCCATCAGCCGCGCCAGGCCGCGCCAGTCGGGCTTCCCGTAGCGGTACTGCAGGGCGATCGGAAGGATCAGCACCTCCTCGCCGCGGCCGTTGCGCTGGAGGTCCTCAAGGCACCACAGACCAAGCTGGGCGCCGCCGGGCTCAAGCGGTCCGATCCGCTCGCCATGGCCGTTGGTGGCCCCCTCCGGTGCCAGGGCGAAGGGGAAGCGCCCTTCGAGCACCAGGCGGCGTGCCTGGCGCAGGGCCGTCCAGTCGGGATGGCGGCCGCGCCGCAGCGACACGCCGCCCAGCCGCCCCAGCAGCCAGCCGAGGGTGGAGCCGGCCCAGAGGGTCATGCCCCGGTCAAACAGGAAATGGGCATGCACCGGCCGGCCGATCGCCAGGCCCAGCCGCCGGGCGCGGCGCGGCTGGTCGCGGCTCAGCAGCCACAGGGCGGCCAGGGGGTCGTCCACCTCCGCATGGCGCATCGCCAGGATCAGGCGGATCTCACCGGCATGAAAACGGTGCAGGCAGCGGGTGAGGGTGTCGCCCTCCTCCACCTCGATGCCCGTGATGCCGGCCGGCAGCCAGGGGAACAGCCGCAGGCGCAGCAGCAGCGGCAGGGCCGCGTGCACAAGGGCGAGCACGCGCCGATCGAACGCCGGCGCGATCGGCGCAAGCGGCGGCCGTACACCGACCAGCCCGCGGGTCTCACGCCCCATGGGTGCTCAGCCGATGGGTATTCAGCCAAGCGAGCAGGTCGGCGATCACCGCCGCGCGGTCGAGGTCGTCGAACAGCTCATGGCGGCTCTCGGGGTAGAGACGAAATGTCTTGTCGGCGCTGCCGGCGGCTGCGAAGAAGCGCTGCGCCGCCGCCGGCCCGGTGACCCGGTCGTCGCCGCTCTGGAGCACCAACAGCGGCAGGCGAAGCTCGGGGGCCCGGCGGCGGATCCGTGCGGCGGCCTCAAGGAAGCCGGCCCCCAGCCGGACGCTGCAGCGGCTGTGGCGCAGGGGATCGCTGCGGTAGCGCTCCAACGCCAACGGATCGCGGCAGGAGAGGGCCATGTCGATACCGGTATCGAGGCTGAGGCGCGGCCAGAGGCGCGAGAGCAGGCGCGCCGCCTGCACCCGCCAGGCAGCGATGCCCTCGGCATCGAGGGCGGGATTGGAGAGCACCAGGGCGGCCGGAACGGCGGCCGCAGGCGGCCCGTCGAGCACCAGATCCAAGGCCATGGCACCGCCAAGGCTGTGGCCCAGCAGCAGCGGTGGCGGCTGTCCTTTGGTGGCACAGCACACGTGCGCCAGCACCGCCGCCAGCGCCGCCGGCAGCACCGACCAGTGATGCACCCAGCCCCGCGGCCCCGGGGAGAGGCCATGGCCGGGCAGATCCGGCGCCCACACCTGCCAGCCCCGATCCGCGAGGGCACAGGCCAGCCCCGCGAAGCCGCCGCCATGGCCGCCGATGCCGTGCACGGCGACCAGGTTGCCGCAGGGCAGCGGGGCCCTCGACCAACGACGCAGATGCATGCGTGTGCCATCCGGGGCGATCACCGCCTCGCAGGTCTCGCGCAAGGTGTCGCCGCTCACCATCATCGATCCATCATGGAAGAGGAAGCAGCACCACGCAGAACAAGCGGAAAACGACGCAGGTTCGCCAAAGCGCAGGTGCCCCACGGCAGAAAGGCAGCATGGAATCGACCAGCTCCACCCTCGCCCTGCCCAGCGTCGGCGTAGTGCTCGAAGGGGATCTGCAGCTACCGCAGGAAGGGGACCCGCAAGGTCTGGTGGTGTTCGTGCACGGCAGCGGCAGCAGCCGCTTCAGCAGCCGCAACCGCTCTGTGGCCGCCGCACTGCGGCGCCGCAGCCTGGCGACACTGCTGTTTGATCTGCTCACTGCGGCAGAGGAGCAGCGCGATCGCCACGATGCCTCCCTTCGCTTTGACATCCCGCTGCTGGCAGAGCGGCTGATCGGTGTGCTCGACGCGCTCGCCGCTCGGCCGGCGCTGCGACAGCTGCCGGGGTCGCTGCCGATCGGCCTGTTCGGTGCCAGCACCGGTGCCGCCGCCGCCCTGATCGGCGCAGCGGAGCGCCCGGAGCGGGTGGGGGCGGTGGTGAGCCGCGGTGGCCGGCCGGATCTGGCGGCGGCAGCCCTGCCGCTGGTGCGCTGCCCCACCCTGCTGCTGGTGGGCGGTCACGACAGCCAGGTGCTGGCGCTGAACCGACGGGCCGCCGCCAGGCTGGCCGCGCCGCACCACCTGGAGGTGGTGGCGGGCGCCAGCCATCTGTTCGAGGAAGCCGGTTGCCTGGAAAGGGTGGCAGAGCTGGCCGGCGACTGGTTCGTGAACCATCTCGGGCCGGGCTGATCCGGCGGTCTCCGTGGTGGCAAAGGCCGGAGAGTTCAGGGCGCCTTCAGGCACACGGTGCTGGCGTTTTCGCGCACGCCGAGACGACCTCCGGGCTGTGCAACTCCTCGGCGGGTAGGGCTTCACAGCATTCGCCGCCATCGCGATCCCGCCAGCGGATCTCCACGTCGCTGCCGCCCGGGCAGCGGAAACTGAGCAGCTCGAAGGGGAACACAACCCGCTCAAGGAAGAACTGGCCTGGCCCGCAACAGCGCACGATCCGCATCCGGTCGGTGTTGTTGCGGTAGTGGCAGAAAAGGGGTTCCATGGCTTTGGCTCAGCCATCTTCCGAACCATCCAGGCAGCAGCGCCGCCACGAATCCGTACCCTCGGCGACGATTCGACGCAGCTGAGCATTCCTACCCAGCAGGTGCCGCTCACCAGGCGCCGAAGAATCCCCATTCGGGGACTACACAACGGCAGGGCCATCCCCCCAAAGTGGTGAGACCAAACCGGAGGGGTCCGATGCCGACCCGCGCTCCCCATCCCCCGACCACCAAGCACCAGGCGCCCCCCGGGGATGGTTCCTGCCTGGGCCGCACCTGCCTGCACTGGCGCGCAGACGGGGAACTGTTCGAGGACGACATGGCCCTGGTGCTGCAGCGACTGCGCGCCGTCGACGGGCCGGCAGCCCGGGGTGATTTCAGCTGACAGGCAGCGCCGAGGCAGGCTGGCACGGTTGCTGAGAAAAACACGATGCCCAGCGCTCCGGCCGGGCCCGCCGCAGGGATCCTCGGCCCGGGGAACCGGGGGGTGCCGGTGCGGCGGTTGCAGCAACAGCTTGTGCAGCTCGGACTGGCGCCGGACAACGACGATCCCGTCGGTTTCTATGGAAGCGGCACAGAGGCGGCGGTACGCGCCTTCCAGCGAAACCGGCCCTGGAAGCCGCAGGACGGCCTGGTCGACTCGGAGCTGGGCCAGTCGCTGACGCGGGCCCTGGAGGTGCGCGAAGGGGAGTTAGCCCTCCAGGCGCTGGCCGCGGCGGATCCGGGCCTGCCGCCCGCACGGCCGCAGCATCGAAGGGCCCTGGTGGCCGCTGTGCAGCAACGGCTGCGCGGCCTGGGGCTCTACCCGGGCGGCGCTGCGATCGACGGAATGCCCGGCCCGCCGCTTCGGCAGGCTCTGGCGCGCTTCCACCGCCTGGCTGGCCTCGGCCCCGCCGCCGTCGAAGGCCTGAATCCAGCCTGTGCAGCCGCGCTGCTCACCATCCGCTGCCTGCCGGCGGTGCAGGAGAGCTGGAGCCCGGCCGCCGCCCGCCGTCGGTTCGCGGCGGAAGCCCGTCGCATCGGTGCCGATGACCACCATCTCGCCTTCCTCGACCGGGGTCTGGAGAGCTGCCCCTGGCTGGAGAGCCTGGCGGCGGCCGAGCTGCCGGCAGCGGTCCGCGGCCGGGACAGAGCAGCCGGCAGCAGGCCGGGCTATGGCACCTATCCGCGCCGGGGGGTGGTGCCGGCCCTGGAAAGCGAAGAACTCGCGTGGCTGGGACCGGAGATCGCCCAGGCCTGCCTCTGCCGGGGCCGGATCGGCCCGAGCGGCCTGGAGGTGCGCTGGCAGGGTCGCGATGCCCAGACGCCGCTGGAGTGCCTGAGCGCCAGCAAGATCATTCCCCTGCTCAACGTGCTGGCCCGCGCTCCGGACACACGGGCGCGGCTGCAGCCCCGGGGGAGCGATGCGCTCAGCATGGCCCTGGAGCCGGCCCTGTTCGATCTGGTGTCCTACGCCGGTACGGTCGGCAGCTCCAATGCGCTGGCAGCCCTGCTCAACCAGCTGGAGCCCCGCCGCGAAGCCTGGATCCGCGCCCACACCGGCGGAGCGGAGGGGCTGCGCTTCGGCGGCCGCTACGGCGAAGCACCTCCGATCGCCCGACCTGAGCTGCGCCACCAGGGTGACGGCAGCGTGCTGCTGCCGTTCGGCAGCCCGGCCACAGCCGGCAATGCGGTGTCGGTGTACGACCTGACCCGGCTCCTCTCGATGCTGGGCTGGCACAGGCTGCTCGGTCCGGCCCAGCGCCTGCGGGGCCTCAGCGCCGCCGGGGCGGGCCTGGCGGCGCGGGTGCTCTGCTGCGACAGCGCCCGCTACCTCGATGCCGCCTTCGCCGACCTGGGCCTGGAGCGCCGGATCGACACGCCGCTGATCCTCTCCAAGATGGGTTATGGCGAATCGGCCCTGGTGTACTCCGCATTTCTGCACGTTCACGACCGGCACGGCGACCACCCGATCGAGCACTCGTTGGCCTTCACCCTGCGCTGCCCGAAGGGCAGCGGCGACCGGGAGGCGGTGAGAGCGGATCTGGCCATGGCTGAGGCGGTGACCAGCCTGCTGGCCCGCAGCCTGGATGGGAACGAATGAGCGAGCCGGATTCAACCTGGGGCCATCCCTTCGGTCCCCGCGGCCATGACGCTCGCCCTGGTTGGTCTCGATAACCTCAGGGGGATGATCCGTCGGCGATGCTGTGGGCCAGCCCCGCTTCCACCTCTCGATCCCCTCCAGCGACCTGGCCGCCACAGAGCGCTGGTACGTGGAGGGCCTGGGTTGTGAACGTGGCCGCCGCAGCGAGCACGCCCTGATCCTCTCCCTGGGGGGGCACCAGCTGGTGGCCCAGCTGACGATGCCCTCCCCGCTGTCGCCCCAGAGCGGCATCTACCCCCGCCACTTCGGGCTGGTGTTCGACACTCTGGCCGCCTGGGAACAGCAGCTCGACCGGGCCCAAGGTGCCGGCCTGCGGTTCGGCGTTGAAGCGAAGTGCCGCTACCGCGATGGGGCGCTGGAGCACCACACCTTCTTCCTGATCGATCCGGATCACAACTGGCTGGAGTTCAAGCATTACCGCCATAGCGAGGCCGTGCTCGGCTGCACCCACCTGCTGTCGGTGGGCGATCATGAACTGCGCGGCCACGGCAACGCTGCCGGTGTGATGGCCGCAGAGCCCCCGGCCGGCTAGAACGGATCCATTGCACGGTCTGCCATGCGCGCCCTTTCCTTCCTGTTCGCCGCCCTGCTGGGCATCGCCCTGGCGATGATCACCCCAGCCCTGGCCGGCCCGGGCGTCGAGACCCCCATGCCGCAGGTCGCGATGGCGGAGCCGGTCCTCTCGGAACCGGTGGCGATGGACGCGGTAGACCCGGCTCCGGAGCTGGACGACAGCCTGATCGTCAGCCTGGGCCTTGATGAGCTCGACGGCTCGATCCTCGACGGGCCCAGCTTCGGCGACGCCGCCTGAGTCTCCCCATGATCACCGCCGCCCCCCCAGCGCGCCGACGAGCCACCACCGCAGAGGCTGAGGCAGCGGGTCGTGGCTTCGCGCCCGGTCCTGACCGCCGCCGTCAGCAGGGCCGTCGCCGCCGCCGCGGTGGCAGCAGGCTCGGCCGTGCCGACTGGGGTCCGCTGGGCAAGCATCCCGATCTCGACGCGATCGTGGCCCGCCAGCGCCTCGGCCTGCCCCTCTCCGGCCGGCTGGCCCCGGCCGCGGTCAACCAGGCCTGGAAGCAAGCAGCTGCAAGCCACCATCCCGACCGGGGCGGCGAGCACGGAACCATGCAGGCGATCAACGGGGCCCGCGACCTGCTGCTCGGCCGCGACCTCGAGCCCAGCGACGACTGACCCACCTGGGTCGGCTGATGCTGGTGTCTCGCTGACGATTCACCAGACGCCGGGTATCAGGCGCCAGCTCTGGGCCCGGTAGGCGGGAAACTCCGGGTAGCGCTGCTCCAGGCCCTGCTCCTTGGCGGCGATGCGCTGCAGGTACACCAGCAGCACCGACGCAGGCAGCAGCCAGGCCCAGGCCGACCCCGCCAGCACCGCGAAGCTGGCATAGCGGATCAGATCGCCGAGGTAATTGACGTGGCGGATGCGCCGCCAACTGCCGTCCTGCACCAGGCCGGCACCCAACTCCTTGGCAGTGGTCTTCTGAACGTCGGCGGCGGTGTTGATCAGCGAGCCGAAGCTGAACATCACCACCGCCAGCGCTGCCATGTAAGGCGAAAGCGGCGCCGCATTGGCCATCGCCAGCCAGCCCGGCAGGGCGAAGAACAGACCCACGTAGAGCACCGTGGCCAGGGCCACCGGCCAGCCGATCGTGTCGCGGAAGATCTGCTGCCGGCGGGCGGGAAACAGGAGCTGCTCCACCAGCCACCAGACGCAGTAACTGATGTGCAGGGCCAGGTAGAGCACCACCCGCTCGGTCTGCAATCCGAGCACCAGTGCCGGGATCGCCAGGGCGAAGATCGTGGTCACTTTGGCGATGTTGATCGCCTGCAGCTGGGTCATCGGAATGCGCTCAGTATCCGGAGGAGCCCCGCGGCGGACGGCTCATGGGCATCTTCTCGAGATAGGAGGACACCGCGATCGGTTGATTCTGGCCATAGCCCAGGGGCAGCCAGAGATCGCCCCCATCGGCGGCGTAATGGATCTCCCAGTGGTAGAGGCCACGATAGGCCGCTGGATCCTTACGGAGGATCTCGGCGTACTCGAGCACGCCGGTGCCGTAGAGGTCGCTGTTGTTGTAGCCCCACAGTCCCTTGCGAATGTCCCTGAGGCCACCACGCCGCACCAGGTAGCGGGCCGCGGCACCGATGGCGGTGCGGGGATCGCGGATGTCACCACCGTTGCCGATGCCCGGCTCCGCCCAGGTGGTGGGCAGGAACTGCATCGGTCCGCGGGCGTCGGCGACGGAAACCCCGTCGATGCGGCCCATGCCGCTCTCAACCAGGTTGATGGCGGCCAGCACCTCCCAGGCAATGCCGGTGGCGGCAGCTGCTTCCTTGTAGTAGCGGAGCAGGTTTTCGGGCGGCTCGGGCCGGATGATCCGCCAGGCGGGCAACCTGCTGGGGCGCGGCGGCCGATGCATGGCGATGAAGGCCCGCCGCGCCCGCAGATGGCGGTCGTAGACACCATGCCAGCGCTCCGGCAGCAGGGGCCGCACCTGATCGGCCAGCTCGCGGCGATGGGCCAGCACCCGATAGACCACTTGCTGCTGATGGCCCAGGGCCGGCAGCTCGCTCTCGGGTGTGGCGGGGTCGCGCACCGCCTGCTCCAACCGGGCCAGCAGCACGGCCAGGGTGGCGGGATCGGCAGGCACCACAGGGTAGTGGCGACCGTCGGCGGCCCGGGGCAGGGCCGGATCGCTGGGCAGCAGCACGCTGGTGGCAGGCGGATCCGGCACGGCGGGCACGACCACGGCGGTGGTGGCACCCTCTGCGCCGGCAGGGCTTGACGGCAGCTTGAGCAGGACACCCGGCAGCAGCAGCAGGCCGGTGATCCCCAGACCGAGCAGCAGCGGCAGGCGGGCGGATAGAAGCACGGGGCGGGAAGGCAGAGAAAGAAACGTGGCGTCCTGCGGCCTCAGAGCCGCGGAGCACCGGGCTGCTGCAGCAGGGAAGCCTCCGGCCAGGGGCCGAGGCCAGCGAAGGCGCGCCGCAGAAGCCCCGGCAGGCCGCCGCTGAGACTGCTGAGCTCCGCCTCGGCCGCCCATTCCGTCGCCTCCACTTCGCTCGGATCAAGGCCAGCGGCTTCGACCAGCCGCCGGTAGGCCTGCTTCTCGCGCGGGTTGATGGCGGCCGAGTCGCCGGGAGAGCGGCTGACGCGCACCATCATGTAGGACAGCTTCACCGCCAGTTGGCGGTCTTCGGCGCTCGGCAGCCGGCAGGGCAGCGTGTCGAGCAGCTCCAGCGAAGCAGCTCGCGACGCAATGATCTCCACCGCCTGCGGCGAAGGCCCCTGACCATCAGCCGGCGACAGGTAGCGGGCCACCAGGTCGGCCAGCAGGCGCTGTTCGTCGTCACTGAACTCCCCGTCGCACCATGCCACGGCGCAGACGATCCGCAGCAGATCGAGTTCACTGGCGCCAGGACCCTGCGCGGAGCCGGTGTCCTCGGACAGAGGGGCATGGAGATTGGACATCGCCTCAGCCGGCTCGCAGGTCGCCCCATTGTGACCGCTGGCCACTGATCGGTGGCCACTGACCGCTGGCCACCGGTCCGATGCCCTTCACGCCACCCGCAGCGGCTCGAGGTTGCCGCGCAGGTGACGTTCGGCCAGGTCGTCATAGCCACCGATGGGTTCCCCGTCGACAAATACCTGGGGCAGGGTGGGGCGGCCGCTGCGTCGGGCGATCAGCTCCGCCTGCTCCGAGCTTGCAACGGTGGTGACGCTGTGGGGAATGCCGAGGGTGCGCAGCATGCGCAGGGCCCGCGCCGAGAATGGACAACCCGGCAGCACCGCCAGTTCAACACGAGGCTGGATGGGCGGTGCAGCGTCGGCGGAGTGGTTGGCGGCAGCATGGGTGGCTGCAGCATGGGTGGGGGCAGTGCTGGGCAGATCGCCCTGCAGCAGGCCCACCAGCAGGTCGGCGCCGCTCTTCACCAGCGTGCCTGGCTCAAGGTGGCCGCCCCACACCTGGCAGTCGCCATCGGAGAGGCTCAGGTGCAGGTGCACACCGCCCGGGGCGACGGTGCCCTGCAGGGTGATGATCTCCAGATCACCTTCCAGCACGCTGGGGCCAGGGCGGCCGGGGCACTGGAAGGCAGCGCGGGAGAGATTGCCCACCACGCTGAGCACGAAGCCCGAGGTGCCCTGTTCCGCCGCCAGCTGCTCCAGCGCGATGCGCAGGTCGCTGCCGGCCTCGAGATGGATCGGCACGACACGCATGGAGGATCCTCCTCGGGATGCGCCGTTCACCCTACGTGCCCCATCCTCCCCACCACCACGCGGGAGCCCCGATCGGAGGCGATCACCTCGATGCCCTGCCGGATCCGCTCACGCAGGGCACCCACGTGGCTGATGATGCCGATCATGCGGCCACCCTGCCGCAGCCGGTCGAGTTCATCCATCGCCAGCTGCAGGTTGTCGGGGTCGAGACTGCCGAATCCCTCATCGATGAACAGGGTCTCCAGGGCCACGCCACCGCTGTGGGCCTGCACCGTGTCGGCCACCCCCAGGGCCAGGGCGAGCGAGGCCTGAAAGGTCTCGCCGCCGGAGAGGCTGGAGACCTCCCGCTCCTCGCCGGTGTGGGCATCAAGCACCCGCAAGCCCAGCCCCGCCTTGACGCCGCGGCGGCCCTCCACATCGCTCAGGCGCAGCTGGTAGCGGCCGGCGGTCATCAGCTCCAGCCGCAGGTTGGCGTGGCAGCAGATCTCTTCGAGATAAGCCGAGAGCACCCAGCGCTGCAGCGAGATGTGGGGATGGCTGCGGCCAAGGCAGCGGTCAGCCACCGCCCGCAGCAGATCGGCCTGGCCATGACGCTGGGCCAGCTCCGCCTCTCCCTCGCGATGCAAGCCCGCCAGGCGCTCCAGCTGCCGCTGGGCGGCCTCGGCGTGAGTATGGCTTTCCACCGCCCGCGTCCGTGCCGCGTCGGCCGTCACCAGCCGGGCCGCCGCCGCGGCCGTATCGGGGCGCTGCTCCGGCAGCTCCTGCAGCTCCGGCGACTCCAGCAGCCCCCGCAGGCGCAGCCCGTCGGCTTCGAATGCCTCGATCCGCTGGAGCCAGTCGCGGCGGATCGGCTCGTCCTGCAGGGCCCCGCGCGCTTCGGCACCGTCGGCGAAAGCGGCGGCCTCCAGATCAACTGCCAGACGCCGGCCGCTCTCCTCGGCCCGGATGCGGGCCCGCTCCACCTCGCCGACGGCACCGGCCAGGGCCGCCAGCGCCTGCTCCAGAGGGGGCAGGCCGGCGAGCACGGCCGCCGGCGATAGGCCGACACCCAGCCGGGCGACCAGCTGGGCCGTCAGGTTGGCGGCACGTTTCTCCCCCTCCAGGGCCCGCTGTCGCTGCACCGTCTGCTCCTCACGCAACTGCGTGAGCCTGCGCTCAAAACGCAACCGATCGGCCTCCAGCCCGGCGAGTCGCTGCTGCAGCTCCGCCATACGGGCCGCCTCCGCCTCGGCGCGGGCCAGCGTCTCGAGCGCCGCCGCAGCCGCGGAGCGGACCTGGGCCGGATCCGCCGCGCCGACGCTCTCCCCCAGGGCAGAGCGCTCTGCCTGGGCCCGCGCCAGGGCGGCGGCCGCCTGCCGAGCCTGCTGTTCCGCCGCCGCCAGGCAGCGGCCGGCCTCGGCGATCGCGGCGTCCGTGACCGCATCGGCCGCCAACCGGGCACGACGGGGATGCTGCGCAGAACCGCACACCGGACAGGCCTCGCCGGGCCGCAGACCCTCGGCCAGCCGCGCGGCCATGCCGGCCAGCTGACGCTCGCGCAGCTCCAGCAGCTCAGCCCGAACCCGGTTGTGGTCCTGATCGGCACGGTTGCTGGACGTCAGCATGGCGGCTTCCCGGCGGGAGCTGGCCTCCATCGCCTCCAGGGCGGTCAGCAGCTGGCGTGCCTGTCGCTCACCGCTGCGCAGGCCATCGAGGCGATCGGCGGCGCTGCGGGCCTGGAGAAGCTGGGCCTCACAGGCCTTGCGGTCGGCCTGATGGCGTTCGAGCAGCGCCTCTCCCTTCGCCACCCGACCCGCCGCCTCCGTCGCCGCTGCGGCCGCAGCCGCAGACGCCACCGCAGCCGAGCTGGCATCCTGCTCGATGTGCTCCAGGGCTTCCAGCTCGGCCCGACGGGCTGCCAGGGCCTGGCCGGCGCGGTTGAGGGCTTCAGGCGCCGGCGGCTGCAGCAGATCGAGCGCCACCACCGAATCGGGCAGGGCCCGGGCCCGTTCGCGAGTGCGTCCAGCTGTGAGCAGCAGCGCATCGAGCTGTCGCCGCTGGCTCTCCACGGCGGCAGCCGCCCTGTCGGCAGCCCATAGGCTGGCGCGCAGCCGCTCGGCGCGCTCCGCCAGGGCCAGGGAGGAACGCAGCCCCTCAATCACCGGCCGCTGCTGCTCCCATTCCCCCTGGCGCTTCAGGGCGTCGGCGCGGCGGTCATGGCGTTCGGCCAGGCGGGCGATCTCCTGATGCTGCTGCCGCGTGCACTCCAGCTCCGCCCCGGAGGCCGCCAGGGCGGCGGCGCTGCTGCGGCAAGCCGCATCCAGCCGCTCCAGCAACCTCCCCAGTTCAGCCTGATCGGCCGGAACGGGGGGATCCGCAGGATCGGCCGCCATCCAGGGTTCCGCTACGGCAGCCGCCTGCCGGCGCAGGCCCTCGAGATCCCGCTGGCGATCGAGCACAGCACCGAACTCCGCCCTGGCCTGCTCCTCCAGCCAGAATGCAGCTCGCTCATAGAGGGTGGTGTCGAACAAGGTCTTGAGCAGGGCCTCGCGCTCCTCGCTGCGGGCGCGCAGCACCTCGGCGAAGCGACCCTGAGGCAGCAGGATCACCTGGCGGAAGCGGGCCGCATCGAGGCCGACCAGCCGGTTCACCTCCCGGTTCACCTCGCTGAGCGAGCGCACCACCATTTCGGCGCCGCCTGCGCGCAGGCGCTGCAGGCTGGCCCTGGCCGGCCGGCTGGTGGTACCGCTGCCGCGGCTCTTCGGCACCGAGCAGGCGGGCGAGCGCTCCACGCGCCAACGCTCCCCCGCCGCGCTGAATTCCAGCTCCACCCGCGGCAGCGCACCAGGTGCCGCATGGTCGGAGCGCAGACCCTTGACGCTGCGCTCCCCCGACACCTCGCCGTAGAGGGCGAAACAAAGGGCATCGAGCAGGTAAGTCTTGCCGGCGCCGGTGCTGCCATGGATCAGGAACAGCCCCTCCCGCTCCAGCTCGTCGAAGCCGATCTCCTGCCGCTCGGCGTAAGGACCGAACGCCTCCAGCACCAGCCGGTGCGGCCTCAACGCACGCCATCCCGCCCGGCCGCCTCGATGGCCTGCCGCAGCAGGCCACTCTCGTCCGCTGCAGGCGGGCGGCCCTGCTGCTCAGCGAAGAAGGCCAGCGCCCGCTGCAGCGGCGTGGTGGCGGCCTCGATCCGGGCGATCCGGCCTGCGGCGGCGGCGCCGGAACCGGCCAGCTGGGGCGGCCGGTGGCGCAGCTCGGCGATGTGGGGGAAACGCCGCTGCAGCCTTGCCTTCGCCTGCAGCGGCAGCCGCTCGTCGCTGAGCAGGATGCGCAGCCGCGCCTGCCGAGCCGTCTCGAGATCCGGATCGACGAGCAGATGCTCGAGGTTTCCCTCCAGGGTTCGCAGGGGCCGCCCCACCCCCAGGGGCACGATCTCCACCGCCGGCGTGCCGTCGGCTGCCAGCTCCACCAGCCGCACCGACTTGCTGTGGCGCTCCTCAGAGAAGGAATAGGGCAGCGGGGTGCCGGAATAGGCCAGGCGCACGCCATCGAGCTGCTGGGAGCCGTGCAGATGCCCAAGGGCGACGTAATCGAAACCAGCGAAGGCCGCCACCGGCACCACGTCGACGTTGCCGACCGACAACTCCCGCTCCGACTCAGAGCCAGCGCCACCGGCGACGAAGGTATGGGCCACCACCACCGAGCGGCAGCCCCGACGGCGGGCCAGGTCGGCGCGAATGCGATCGAGCGCCAGCCCCGTCACCTCGCCGTGGCGCAGCCGCAGGCCCGGATCCGGGGCATCGGCCGGCAGCAGCAGCGGGCCATCGAGGGCGGGCTCGAGAAACGGCAGCGGATAGATCACCACGGCAGCACCGCCCCGTCTCGGCTCCACCAGCACCGGCTCATCGCAGCGGTGCACCTCACCTCGGATCGTCACCCCCAGGCTGACCAGCAGGCCGTCGTACACCGACACGCGCACAGGCGAGTCGTGGTTGCCGGCGATCGCCACCACCTTTGCTCCAGCCTCACTCAACCGCTGCACAGTGGTGTCGAACAGCCGCACCGCCTCCGCTGGCGGGATGGCCCGGTCGTAGAGGTCGCCGGCGATCAGCACCGCATCCACCTGCGCCTCGGCGGCAATCGCCACGATCCGATCGAGGGCAGCCGCCTGCTCCTGCAACAGCGACTCGCCATGGAAGGCGCGGCCCAGGTGCCAGTCGGAGGTGTGCAGCAGCCTCATCCGCCCTGCTCAAGCAGCTGAATCCGATACAGCACCTCCTCGAGGGCATCCGCAGCGCTCAGGCCCGCCCAGCGGGGCGGTTCGGCAGCGCTGCAACAGCTGGGCACCGGTGCCAGCACCGTCCAGGGACGGGCATGGCAGAACTGCACCACGCTGAGGCGCTCACCGGTGTTCTCTGCCGGCGCCACCACCCGGTGCCAGCCCACCGGGATGGTGCCGTTGCTGAGCCGCTCCAGCATGATGCCGGTGTTGATGATCACCCGCCCCGGTGGCGGCGTGGCATCCACCCACTCCCCCTCCACCTCCACCTGCAGACCCGGAGCGGTGGCGCGCGGCAGGGCTGTGATCAGATTGATGTCGCCGTGGGCGGCGGCCCAGACGTGGCCGCCGGCCGGTGCCTCGGGCATCGGCGGATAACGGATCGCCCGGCTGAGGGTGGGGGCTTGCGCCGTGATCTCATCGAAGAAGGCTTCGTCGCAACCCATACCCACGGCGATCACCCGCAGAAAGCGGCGCTGCAGCTCCGCCAGCTCGGCGTGAAAGCGCTGCAGGGCGGTGCTGATGCCTGGCACCACGGCATCAGGCAGCAGGGGCTCGGGGTAAAGCATCGGGTAACGCCGCCGCAGCGGATGGCCCGGCGGCGGCGGCGCCGACCAGTTGAGCATCTCCTTCCAGTCGGCCCGCTCGCTGCCGGCGGCCGTTTCCACCAGCAGGCCGGTGTAGCCGGTCTGGCCGCTGCTTCCGGGGGCGGCGAAGCACTGCTTGCTGGCCGGATCAAGGCGGAAGAAGCGCTCCAGCAGCCCGTAGACCTCGTCGAGCAGAGCCTCGGAGAGGTCGCTGCTGGTGTACACGAAGCCGGTGGCCAGGCTGCGGCGAACGCCATCGACAACCGCGGCACGGGCTCTGCCGTCCCCCCGTTCGAAGGCCAGCAGGTCGACGTCAAGGATGGCGTCGGCTGCGGCAGGGGCCATGGCAAGGCAACGCAAACAGGAGCGATCAAGCGTTGCACGCACAGTACACCCGTACTAAAGTCGTACACATGTATCAGCAATGGATTCCTGTGAGCCCGCTCGCCACCGCCATCCCAGCAGCTCAGCCCGACCCGGCTGTGGAGCCGCTGCGCCGCGCCAATCCGCACCGCTACCGAGATGTTCGCCCAGGCCATCTGGCCGTGGTGGCGGGCTGCGGCCGACCCTGGTTCATCGGCCGCGTCTGCGATGTCAGCAGCCGGCCCTGGAGCCGCACCCCCGGCTTCGTGCAGGTGATCAACATCGACAGCGGCGATGTGGAGCGGGTGCCAGCCCCCTGGATCGTCGAGCTGATGAGCGACCGGGGCCTGGGTAGGTCCTCGCAGTAGGGAGGCCTGCCCATCTGCTCGGCCGTCTCCACAGGCTTGCCGAAGCGCCGCTGCAGGGCCTGCAGGCGCAGGGTGATCGAGCACTGAGCCGTGAGCCAGCGCAACAGCGGCTCGCGCTGCTGCGGCATCGGCCCGAGCGCCTCGGCTTCCCGCAGCAGAGGGCCCAGCTCATTGGCCCAGAGCGAGAGGCTCACCGGATCCTCCGGCGGTCTGCGCCCGCGGGTGAGGGGCGCCTGCTCCCAGGCGCTGCGCCGGTCGGGCAAAAGCAGCACCACCAGAACCAGCACCAGGCTGGTCGCCCCCGCGAGCGCCAGGCGCCGCCGACAGCGGATCCGGCACGGCCGAGAATGGAATCCGGCCTGCATCCAATGGCGTGCTGCGCTTCGCCCTCGAGCTGCTGCCATGCCTGGCCGTCGGTCTGTTCCTGGGACGCATCCTGCCGGAGCTGCCGGCGCGGCTGGCTCCGCCCCTGGTGCGCTGGGGCGTGCCGATCAGCTTGGTGGGGCTGCTGCTGCGCTCCGGCCTGCACAGCGACCTCCTGATCGCCGGCCTGATGGCCGCCATGGCCAGTGGCGGTGGCCTGCTGCTGATCCGCGGCCTGCCGCCTCTGCGCACACGGCTGCCCGCCGGCAGCCTGCAGCTTGGCAGCGTCGTGGGCAACACGGCCTACTGGGGGCTGCCCACAGCCCTGGCCCTCCTGCCGCCCGAGGCGCTGGCTTCGGTGATCAGCTACGACCTGGTGGGCACGCTGCTGACCTGGAGCGTGGGCCCGCTGCTGGTGGAGGGCAGGGCCGCCCGCGCCGGTGCTGTGCTGGCGGCCCTGGGCAGCAGCCCGGCCAGCCGTGGTCTGCTGATCGCGCTGGTGCTGCAGTGGAGCCCCTGGCGGGAGCCGATCGCAGCGCTGCTGTGGTGGCCGGCACGGGGGGTGGTGCTGCTGGCCCTCAGCCTGGTGGGCATGCGGTTGGGCCTGCTGATGCGCCCCGGCACCGAACCGCCGCGGGCCAGCCAGGGCCTGGGCTATACCCTGGTGGCCAAGCTGGTGCTGCTGCCGGCGGCGCTGTTGGGCGCCACAGCCCTGCTGCCGCTGCCGGAACTGGTGGGGGATGCGGTGGTGCTGCAGGCGGCGGCGCCCACCGCCGTCTCGGTGCTGCTGATCGCCGAGGCGGCCGAGGTGCAGGGCCGAGCGGGCGAGGCGGCACCCGCCGCAGCGCTCGTGCTCTGGAGCACCCTCGCCGCCCTGGTCAGCGTGCCCCTCTGGTGGTTGCTGCTCCAGCGGCTGCCGGCGGGCTGATCCAGCGCCGCCATCGGCTGGCCCCCCTCAGCTCACCGGCGCCCGGCGCAGGGTCTGCAGCGGCAGTTCTCCGAAATGGCGGCGGTAATCGCGGGCGAAATGTCCGGCATTGTGGAAACCCCAGTGGGCCGCCAGATCCTGCACCATCACCGCCTCCGGCTCATGGCGCAGCAGGGCCGCATGCACTCCGTGCAGACGGCGCAGCTTGAGGAAGGCCATCGGACCCATGCCCAGATGCTCGCGGAAGCCCCGCATCAGGCTGCGCCGACTGGCGTAGGCGATGCAGCAGAGCTGCTCGAGGGTGATCGGTGTGGTGGGGTTGGCGCGGGCCCAGCCCTCCACCTGCTTGACCAGATCGATGCGGGCCGGCTCACGCCTCGTCCCACGGTGACTCTCGATGCTGTCGATCAACGCTTCCAGCAACAGGGGCACCAGATCGCTGGCCAGTTGACGCCGTTGTGCGAGGGCCGCCAGAAACTCGGGCTGGCGCTCGGCGAGCTGGAACAGGCCGATCAGGAAAACCCGCAGTTCCTCCAGTCGGGATGGATCGAGGCGCAACCAGTTGTGCTGGCGGAAGGGGCTCTCCAGCTCCGGGCACCCGAGCGACTCGGCCAGCTCCAGCAGGACCCTCTGATCAACACGCAACAGAACCATGCCATAACCCTGCGGAGTGAGCAGGTGCACCTCACGCCCGGGATCAAGCCCGTAGATCGCATGCTCCGGCAGGTCCTCGCCATGGGATTGCAGAGGCAGCGGCCCGCTCTGCAGCGGATCGAGGGAGAGGCTGATGGCAAAGCTGTTGCAGGGCTTGCTGCCGAGCGAGAGCAACGGACTGCTCAGCCGGATCCGGCTGAGCTGCAGATGCTCCAGCGGCACCAGCAGACAATCGGCATGGAAGGGCCCGGGCTGGACCTGCAGCAGCTCCAGATCCAGGCCGATTTCCTTCATCCGAGCGGTGAGTATCTCAACGTCGTCGCAGTGAAAATGCCGTGGAAGGAAGTCGGACAAGGCCTGCCTGGCTTCGAAGGGAGGAGCGTTGCGGAGCCAGCCTGTCATGGAATTCGGTCGCTTGTCCGTATGGGGCCGCGGCCACAGAGAATGGGATCTCTCTCTTCGCCGCAGGGGAATCCGCCGATGGCAGCCCCGCCCATGGCGCCGCATCGGCCTGATCGAACCACCCTGCCGCTGTCGGCCAAGCAACTTGCCGTCAGGCTGCTGGGCATAGCCTCGGCGGCGCTGGTCCTTTCCGTAGCGGCGGCGAAGGCGGCGTTGATCCAGCTCAAGGGCGCTCCGCTGGCCGGGGGACATTTCCGGGGCAGCGCGCTGGTGAGGCTGGAGCGTGCCGAGGGCGGCGATACGCCGGTGCTGAGCTTCCGCAGCGAACAGGGCCCGGTGCGGCTGCTGCTCGATACCGGCGCCTCCTCCACCATGGTGACGCCACTGCTGGCGCAGCGCCTGCAACTCGGCGGCGAGGAGCTGCCGGCCGAGGCCCTCGATCTGGCCGGGGGCGGGGAAGACTGCAAGGGCCAACGCCCGCGCCGCACGACCCTGCCGCCCCTGCAGCTCGACGGCCTGCAGCTCGAGGGTCTCGAAGCGTTGCTGATGCCGATCGCCGCCCTGCCGGCGGGTATCGACGGAGTGCTGGGCGTGCCCAGCTTGCGCCGGCTGCCGGTTTGGGTGGATCCGCACGCAGAGCGGCTGGCCCTGGGGAGCCGGGCGCTGCTGGAGGCCCGCAGAGCAGGGCCTGCAGCCCTGCGGCTGCCGCTGCGCTGGAGGCTGGGTGTACCGCTGATCGAGCTGCGCGGCCCGGCGGGCCCGATCGATGCCCTGGCAGACACCGGCGCTGAGGGACTGTTCCTCAGCCCGGCGCTTGCGAAACGGCTGCCGCCGCTGGGCCGGCCCGAGCCGCTCACCCTGGTGGGGATCTGTGGTCAGCAGACCGTGCAACGGCAGCCGTTCGCGGCGATCGGCCTGCCGGGCGAGCCCGGCGCTGACCTGGCCAGGCCGCTGGAGGGGATCATCACCGCCAATCCAATCTTCTCCCAGCTTGGGGTGGAGGCGATCGCGGGCCAGGAACTGCTGCGCCGCCGCCGCCAGCTCTGGCGTCTCGATGCCCCGGCGGCGCGGCTGGAGCTGTGGTGAATCTGGCCGGCCTGCTGATCGCCCGCATGGGAGATGCACTGCTCACTCCGCTGGATCCCGGCGGAGTGGCTCTCACCCTCGCGCTGCTGGGGCTCTACGCAGCGACAGCGATCCCCTTGGGCCTGCACAGCGGCTTTCTGCAACGCCGCTGGCGGCCCTCAGCGCCGCGGCCACTGCTGCGCCAGGCCCTGACCCTGATGGTGATGCCATCGCTGGGGGAGGAACTGCTGTTCCGCGCTGCGCTGCTGCCGCGGCCGGGGGAGGCGGGCGGAGGGGCCGCTGCCCTGCTCTGGGCAGTGCTGGGCTTGGCGTTGTTCGTGGGCTACCACCCCCTGGCAGGCCGACTCTGGTACCGCCTGGGCCGCAACCTGTTCGATGATCCGCGCTTTCTTGGCCTCTGCGCCCTGCTGGGGCTGGTCTGCACGATCGCCTATCTGGCCACCGCCTCGCTGCTGGCGCCGCTGTTGATCCACTGGCTGGTGGTGTTGATCTGGCTCGAGCCCCTCGGCGGGCGTGATCGGCTGCACCTTCAGGGGTAGCCGTTCGGCACGAAGAACTGCTCGTTGTGGGGCGGACGCTGGTAGTCGCCACCGCTCTTACGCGGCGGCAGCTTGATCGCCTTGGGCGTCATGTCCTCGTAGGGCACCTTGCTGAGCAGGTGGCGGATGCAGTTGAGCCGGGCGCGGCGCTTGTCGTCGGCCTCCACGGTGAACCAGGGGGCCTCGGGGATGTTGGTGTGGGCGAACATCGCGTCCTTGGCCTTGGAGAATTCCACCCAACGGTCGCGTGATTCGAGATCCATCGGGCTGAGCTTCCAGCGGCGCGCCGGATCCTTCAGGCGCGAGCGGAAGCGGGCCTCCTGTTCCTCATCGCTCACCGAAAACCAGTACTTGAGCAGGGTGATGCCGCTGCGCACCAGCATCCGCTCGAACTCCGGACATGAGTGGTAAAACTCCTCCACCTGCTGGGGCGTGCAGAACTCCATCACCTTCTCGACGCCAGCGCGGTTGTACCAGCTGCGATCGAACAGCACGATCTCGCCGGCGGAGGGGAAATGCTCCACGTAGCGCTGGAAATACCATTGCGTCTTCTGCTGGTCGGAGGGGGTGCCAAGTGCCACCACGTTGCAGCCGCGAGGGTTGAGCGGTTCGGTGATGCGCTTGATCGTGCCGCCCTTGCCGGCCGCATCGCGCCCTTCAAACAGGATGATCAGCCGGTAACCGACATGCTTCGCCCAGTACTGCATCTTGACCAGCTCCACCTGCAGGCGAACTAGCTCCTTTTCATAGAGCTTGCGGTCGAGCTTCACCACCTTCGATTCGCCCTGACCGCTCATGTCGTCGAGCAGGGTGGAGGGGTGATAAAGGTCGCTGCCGTTGATGCTGGGAACAACGTCTTGCTCCATCTTGTCGGCCGTTAGGGTTGTGCTGTGGCCACCGTTGTGCTGTTTTTTCGATTTGCCCATGGCTGCCACGGAAGACATCAGTTGATTCAGGTCTGACGGAACGATTCCCAGCCATCGGCAACGGATGGCACCGAAGCGCAAAAAAGACGATTTTCTTCAGATTTCTTCAGATTATCGTGCGGAACGAACCCGACACGGCTCACTTCAGGCGCCCAGTGGCCTGCCGGAGCCGGGCACCCACTGGGCAATCAGTTGCTCCAGCCGCACCAGCTGGTAGCGGGTCTGCTCGTTCGGGCAGCTCTCGTAGTTGGCGCGGAAGGCCCGGAGACGGGATTTCAGCGAATGAAGAACGGGATGGTCGTCGTGCATGGCCTCAATGCGGATCCGGAGCTGCCGTCCCGCGGCATCACGTAAAATCTTAAACGAATCAGGAGATTGGCTCCCGTGCAGGCGAGCGGGGCGTGGCGACGACCGCCGGCAAAGCAGCCGCTGCGCGGGGCTGCACCGGCCTGGATAGCTTGAGTGTCATGGATCTCACGCCCTTCCTCGACAGCCTCGAAGGAGCCACCCTCGATGAGGTGCTGTTATCGGTGGCGGTGCAGGGCAAGGTGGCGATCGCCATGAAGGGCCGTTTTCTGCTGCGGGCTGTCTGCGAGAGCTTTCAGGACCGCAGCCTGATCGGCTGCGCCGTCACCGACGAGGACTCCTGCCTGGCCTACCTGGCGCAGGAACCTTACGAGCTGCTGATCTGCACCGACCACCTCGAGAACGGAAGCGGCTTCGAACTGGCCCGCAAGGCCCGCGCCCGACAGAGGGACATCAAAGTGGTGGTTCTGGCCCTCGGCGATGTGATCCCGGCCGAATACGTCGATGCCCCCTGGCTGGAGGCAGTGGTGGCCGAAGCCGACGTGGTCGATGATCAGCGCCCGCTGCAGGCCGCGGTGCTGGCCGTGATGGGACATCACTCCTACCGCAGCCCCTCGCTGCGCAGCGGCACCCTGCCCTACCTCAGCTGCCCCCGCCTCACCCCGAGGGAATACCAGGTGCTCGATCTGCTGGCCAGCGGCCTGAGCGATCGCGAGATCGCCCGCGCCCTGGTGGTGAGTGAGGAGACGGCCCGCACCTACACAAAACGGTTGCTGCAGACCCTCGATGTCAACAACCGGCTGCAGGCGGTGCTCAAGGGCATGCGCTGCGGCATGGTGCAGCTCTGAGGCTCCCTGCGCCCCGCAGCGGCGAATCCCTGCTGGGGCAAGGCCGCTGGGCCCGATCGCATTGTCCCCGGATGGGGGGCGCTGGAGGCCGTTCCCGCGGCCCACACTGAATTTGCGACAGCGGGTTCACCCCAGCCATGTCCCCTTCCCCCCGGCAGCCGGTTCCGGCTGTGACGA
>JBIIJS010000132.1:0-7583 GCA_044233605.1 Cyanobium sp.
CGCCGTTGAGCAGGCGGTTGTAGGGACCTTCGAGGGCTTCGATCGCTCTGCGGGGCGGATCGATCCAGCGCCTGAGCCAGGCTGGCTCGGGGCGGCTGTTCCGCAGCAGACGGCTGGCCGCCACGGGGGTGAAGCTGAGGGCGTTGATGGTGGAGAACAGGATCGCGCCGCTGATCGCCAGGGCGATCGGCGCGTAGAGGCGTCCGAGGCTGCCCTGCAGGCCGAGCACCGGCACGAACACCACCACCAGCACCAGCGAGGTGGCGATCACGGCAGGCCCCAGCTCCGCCATCGCTTCGCGGGCCGCCTGCGGGGGCGGCGTGCCCCGTTCCACGCGCCGGCCGATGTCCTCACTCACCACGATCGCGTCGTCGACGAGCAGGCCTGAGGCCAGCACCATGCCGAACAGGGTGAGGCTGTTGATCGAGCTGTCGCTCAGCCGCAGCAGGCTGAGGGAGCCGATCAGCGACACCGGCACCGCCGCCGCGGTGATCAGCGCCAGGCGGCTGTTGCCCAGGCCCAGCAGCAGCACCAGGAACACGAGCACGACGGCGTCGCGCAGTGCTTCGATCGCCCGGTCGATGCCGGCGCGCACGGTGAGCGCCTCATCGACGATCACCTCCATCTCCACGCCGGGAGGGAAGCGGGGCGCCAGCTCCTCAAGGGCCTGCTCCAGCCCCTGGCGCACCTCCAGGGCGTTGCTGCCGTCGCGCTGGAAGATGCCCATCGCCACGGCGCTGTCGCCGTTGAGGTTGGTGGCGATCGTGTCGTAGTTTTCGCTGCCGAGGCTGACGCGGCCCACATCGCGCAGCAGGGTGACACCGCCGCCGGGGCTGCGGGCCACCACCAGGGCCTCGAACTCCTCCACCGTGCGCAGGCGGCCTTCCATGCGCAGCGGCAGGGTGGTGAGCTGGTCGGCCGGGGAGGGCGCCTCGCCGGCCTGGCCGAGGGCCGCCAGCACGTTCTGTTGCTGCAGGGCCTGGCGCACCTCGGCGATGGTGAGGTCGCGCTGCTCGAGCTTTGCCGGATCCAGCCAGAGGCGGAAGGCGAGGCTGCTGCCGCCGAACAGGTTGACGTTGTCGACCCCGTCGACGCGCAGCAACCGGTCGCGCACCACCGAATCCACCCAGCCGGTGAGGAAGGTGTCGACGTAGAGGCCGCGCTCGGCGCTGAAGCTCAGCACCATCAGCAGGTCGTCGGAGCTGCGCCGCACCTGCACGCCGAAGCGGGCCACGGGAGCCGGCAGCTGGCGGCTCACCACCGAGCTTTCATTCTGGGCGTTGATCTGATTGATCTCCGGATCGCCGCCGGTGAAGCTGAGGGTGACGCTGCTGCCGTTGGCGGAGCTGGTGGAGCGGATCGTGTCGAGCCGCTCGAGCCCGTTGAGCTGCTTTTCCAGCAGGGCGGTCACCCCCTGCTCCACCACCTCCGGGCCGGCGCCGGGATAGCTGGCCCTCACCGTGACGCGACCGGGGGCGATCGGCGGCAGGTTTTCCACCTGCAGCGCCGGCAGGCTGATCAGGCCGCTGAACAGGATCAGCAGCGCGATCACCAGGGTGAGCACCGGGCGCCGCAGGAATGGATCGGAGATCGATTTCACGCGCGCTTCTGCTGGCTTCGCGCTGCGGCGGCGGCTCAGCCGGGATCCCGGCGCAGCACCACCACCAGGTAGTCGGGGGATTTGTAGCGTCCGGGCAGGCAGACATGCAGCTGCTCCAGCCGGCTCCAGGCCACGGTGCGGCGGATCTCATCCACGCTGCGGCCCTCCCGCAGCAGCATGCGCATCGCCTTGCAGTACAGCGGGTACTTGGCTTCCAGTTCTCCGATCGTCGGGGCTGGAATCGGCACTGTCGCCATGGCAGGGGGGGCGCCCGGGGGTTGCGAGGACGCCAGGCCAGCCTACGGACTCACCAGCAGCCCCGCCTGCTCATCGGTCAGCCGGCCGGCGCGGTGCAGCACGCGGGTGATGCGCGGGATGTCGAGCACGGCATGCACCCGGTAGCCGGCCTTCGCCAGCCGCTCGCGGGCATGGCGATCGTGTTCACCGCCGTGGTCGATGAACACCACCACGTCGTTGACCCGCAGGCCGGAGCTTTCGAGCTTGGCGATGCCCTCCAGCACGCTGCCGCCGGTGATCAGGATGTCGTCGACCACGACCACCCGGTCGCCCTCCTCGAAGTCGCCTTCGATCAGGCGGCGGGCACCATGGGCCTTCACCTCCTTGCGTGGATAGATCAGCGGCTTGTGCAGTTGCAGGGAAAGGCCGGTGGCGGTGGGCAGGGAGCCGTAGGGAATGCCGGCGATGCGATCGAAGGCGAGCGGCTCGAGCTGGCCGGCATAGGCATGCAGAACCCGATGGAAAAGATTGGGATCGGAGATGATCTGGCGCAGGTCGATGTAGTAATTGAAAACGGCGCCGGAGGCCTGCACGTATTCGCCGAACAGCAGGCAGCCGATGTCGAACAGATCGAGGATCAGCGGCGCCAGCGGATCAACCCCTCCCCCCCCATCGGATGAGCCGTGGCTGGCTCCATGGCCGTTGCCGTTGGTGCCGTTGCCTCCGGGCAGCCAGAGGCTGCAGGTGTCGTCACCACTTGCGGGGCGGGATTCGAGCCAGTGGCGCCGCCGGCTCTCGATGCGCTGTTTGAGTTCGGCGGCCCGTTCGGCGATGTCGTCCTCCACCAGCAGGTTCTGGGGCAGGGGCAGCAGCAGGCCATCGGCCGACGGGCTGAGGCCCGCTTCGAGCAGGGCATCGAGCCGGTCTTCCTCGCCCCAGAGGCTGCGCAGGATCAGAAAGCGCTCGGGAGCCTCGCGCCGCACCCGCGCCAGGATCTCCGGATCGCTGGTGCCCACCTCCAGCAGCAGCTGCTCGGGGGTGGCCCAGAGCTGGCACTCGCGCACGATGCGCACGAACAGCGGATCTTCCTCGCTGGGGTGGTGCTGGATCAGGCGGGCCGCCGGGTTGGAGCTGTGGCAGGTGACCACCACCGCCTTCTCGGGGTAGAGCAGGAATGGAGCGGCGATGTCCTGGCCGGGCAGGGGCGAGAGGGTGACGGCGTCGGCGCCCAGATCACGGAACACGTAGTGGGCCAGCGCCGAGGAGCTGTTGAGATCGCCGTGCTTGGCGTCGATGATCAGCGGGATGTCGAGCGGCACCAGTTCGCGCACCTCGCGCAGCAGCTCCAGGCCGGTGGAGCCGAGGGCCTGGTAGAAGCCGAGGCTGGGTTTGTAGGCGCAGACGTGGGGCGCGGTGGCCTCGATCACCGCCTTGATCCAGTGGCGGGCCTGGGAGAGGAAGGAGCGGCCGCCCATGCCGCGCCGGTGCGCCCAGGCCTGCAGCATCTCCGGGTTGGGATCGAGCCCGGTGACGAGCAGCGACTGGCGCTCGGCGATGGCGTCGGTGAGCTGAACGAAGAAGCCCACGGCACAGGGACAAACCCGAAGGTGCTAGGCCGCCGTGGCGCCCCGCCGCGAACGGGTGACACAGCTCTTATTGATGGTTCGCCAGCACCGCTGCGTATTCGGGCTCCCAGCGGCAGGCCTCGAGCCGCGCCAGCGCCTCGGCGTGGCTGGCGGCGTGGCGGGCCAGCCCGTCATCCACGGCGGCGCACGCCACCGCTTCCGCCACCCCCTGCGACACGGCCTGCACCGCGGAGAGCGGTGGCATCAGCGCCGCTTCCGGGTCGCGGGCGGCGGGGATCTGCGCCGCCAGGGCCTCGACGCTGGCGTCGATCATGGCTTCGCTCACCCGTAGCGCCCCCACCGCCATCGCCGCGAACCCGAGGCCCGGGAACACGAAGCAGTTGTTGCACTGACCGATCACGCGCTGCCGCTCGCCGACGGGCACCGGCTCGAAGGGGCTGCCGGTGGCCACCAGGGCGCGGCCGTTGCTCCAGGTCAGTAGGTTTTCCGGGGTGATCTCCGCCAGGGGGGTGGGATTGGAGAGGGGCAGCACGATCGGCCGCTCGCAGCCGCGCAGCAGCGCTTCGATCACCGGCTGGCTGAAGGCGCCGGCCACGGTGGAGGTGCCGATCAGCACGCCGGGACGCACCGCGTGCACCACCGCCTGCAGGCCGATCGGCGCGTCCGGCACTCCGCCGCTCACAAGCCCCGCCGCCGCCAGCTCGGCGTGGCTCTTGCGACAGGCGCGCGCCACCGGGTTGGCGTGCTCCATGCCCTCGCGCAGCAGCCCGTCGCGGTCGATCAGCCAGAGGCGGCCGGCCGCCTCGGCGGCGCTGAGCCCCTGGCTCCGCAGCAGCCGCAGCAGCCGCTCGGCGATGCCGCAGCCGGCGCTGCCCGCCCCGAAGATCACGATCCGCTCACCCGCCAGCGTGCGCTCCAGCCCGCGCAGACCGGCCAGGATCGCCGCGCAGGCCACGCCGCTGGTGCCCTGGATGTCGTCGTTGAAGCTCGGCACCCGCGCGCGATAGCGGTCGAGCACCGGGCGGGCGTGGGCGGCGCCGAAGTCTTCCCAGTGCACTAGGGCGCCGGGGCAGACGGCCCGCACCGCTTCGACGAAGCGATCGATCACCGCGTCGTAGGCCTCTCCCTGCAGGCGGGGCTGGCGCAGCCCGGGGTAGCGGGGATCGGCCAGCAGCTCGGGCCGGTCGGTGCCCACATCGAGCATCACCGGCAGGCCGCGGGCCGGATCGAGGCCGGCGCAGAGGGTGTAGACGGCGAGCTTGCCCTGGCAGATGTGGATGCCGCCCACCCCTTGATCGCCGATGCCGAGGATGCCCTGGGCGTCGGTGACGAGCAGCAGCTCCGGCGCCGGGCCGCCGGCCGTGGCCTCGGTCAGCAGCCGCTCGAATTGCTCCTGCAGCGGCGCCGTGAGGTAAAGGCCCTGGCTGGGCGTGCGGTAGGTGAGGCTGAAGTGCTGGATCGCCTCGCCCACGGTGGGGGTGTAGACGATCGGCATCACCGCTTCGATGTGGTCGGCCAGGAAGCGGTGGAAGAGGGTGAGGTTGCGCTCGCGCACGCCCTGCACCCAGGCGTAGCGCTCCAGGGGGCTGCCGAGGCAGCGGAAGGCGCTCCAGCAGCGCTCCACCTGCTGCTCGATCGTTTCCACCTGCCAGGGCAGCAGGGCTTCGAGCCCCAGGGATCGGCGCTCCTCGCGGCTGAAGGCGGTGCCTTTGTTGAGCGCCGGCTCGTTGAGCAGGGCGGCGCCGCGCAGGGCGGTGCAGATCGGAGCGGTCATCGGCGCGGGGTGGCGGTGGCCGGCGCGTCGCCACCGCCTTCAACCTTGGCAGAGGCTGGGGCGGAGGGCACCCTCAGCGACGTTCCTGCAGCGAAGGAAGTTGCCACTGTCCCGAGAGGGCGGCCGTCCCGGGGCCGTAGAGACGGGCCACGAAGAAGAAGGGGCCGGCAGGGGCGGGAAGCCAGTTGGAGATCTTGTCGGGGCCGGGATTGTCATGCTGGAGATAGATCTCCAGGGAGCCATCGGCCCCCAGCTTGAGGCCCTCGGTGCGATCGCCGATCGAATAGCGATCGATCGGATTGGCCACCAGCAACCGCTGCGGCAGGTTGTACATCGTGATCGACCAGAACTCGCTCACGGGCGGCAGCTGGCCGGCCGGAAAGCGCAGCACCCACTTGCGGCGGCCGTCGAGCACCTTGCCGTCGGGGCCCGTCTGCTGGCTGGCGTAGAGGGCCTCGGCACCGCTGTTGCCGTAGATCCCCAGCATCGCCCCCATGGCGCGATAGGTGAGGTAATCGCTTCCCAGTTCCTCGCGGGTGCCGAAAAAGCCCTTGGAGCTCTTCTGGGCAAGTGCCTTGCTGCGCAGCTTCGTGGCCGCCGCAGACACCCCCTGCTCGATGGCGCTGCGGGTGGCGGGCGTGAGTTGATTCGGATCAAAGGGCCGCCCCGGCCCGATGCCGATGCGGGCGAAGCGAGCCATCATCGGCCGCTCCGATGGCACGGTGGGCATGAACGGCAGCAGGGCGTTGAGGTAGCCGATGAAGCCGATTCCCTCGGCCTTGGCGGCATCCCAGGCGGGCCAGTTCACCGGCGGTGCCGGCCTGGGGGGCTTGCTCCCTTCGAAGCGGGAGAGGGGGATCAGCTCGTACCTTGCCTGCAACGTCTGCAGGGCAGGGATATCCTCCAGCCCGTTCAGCTGCGTGCGGCTGAGGGTGCCCACGAAATCGGTCTCGGCGCGGAACACCTGGGTGATCCCCTTGGGCACGCTGCCCTGCCAGCGGGGGCCGGCGAACAGGTAGGTGCCGGCGTCACGCCCCGTGGCGCGCACGCCGGTGTAGGCGAAGTTGTGGGTGTAGAGGTCAAACCACTGGTTGACGTAATAGCGGGGAGCCGCCACGGGCGGCAGCTTCAGCACGATCGGTTCGGCCCGCAGATCCAGCCAGGCCCAGGAGTAGGGCGTGTCGTTGTTGGGGGTGACGATGTCGGTGTCGGCCGGGGTGGCGGAGCGGCTGTAGTGGCGGAACCGGTTGAAGCCGCCCACGTAACCGGGAAAGGCCGGGTTCTGGGTCTGGTTCCAGAAGGTCTGGTAGCCCTGCAGCGGTGCATAGGCGTAGAGCCAGGCCTCCTCGGCGATCGCTTTCGTTTCTGCGGACGTGGGGGCTGGCAGGGCCGGCATCGCCACAGCCGGGAGAGCAACCAGGGTGCCGAGGCTGAGCAGGGCGATCGGTGAGGCCAGGCGCTGAAGCTGGCTGGTGCGATACGAAGACATGGTTGGGGTGGCGACGGATTTCAGGGTTGGATCGGCTCGATGTCGTTGAGCTGCCAGGTCTTGGCGAAATAGGGCTCGGTGGGGCCGTAGAAGCGGAAGTAGGCGAACCAGCCCTTGCCCGGAGTGGTCTGGATCCAGTTCTTTGCACCGGCAGGCTGCACCGGCCCGAACGTCACATCCACTGAGCCGTCGGCGTTGCTCACCAGATCGCTCTTGCGCGAGCTGAGGTCGGCGGCGCCCTGGGGGGTGATCAGCGGTCCGCGGCTGAGGTTGTCGTAGAGGGTGATCGACCAGAACTGCTTCACCGGGGCGCCCGCCGGCACCCGCATGCGGTAGCTGCGGCCGCCGTCGAGCCACTGGCCCCGGGAATCCTTGGAGGCCTCCAGGTACACCTGGCCGAAGCCCACCACCCGGCCCTGCATCCCCACCGACATGCCGATGGCCTCGTAAAACCAGGAGCTGCGCTCGTCGAACTGCACCCGCCGTTTGTCCGGCGATTCCTGATCCAGATCGAACAGCACCGCGTACTCCCAGTGCTTGCCGGGGTACACCGTGGCGCCGGGGGTGCGCTTGTCGTAGGCGATCGTGCGGGCCATCAGGTCGCCCAGCTGGGCCGCCTCGCCGAGGATCCGCTCCTGCCGGGCATCGGGCTGGAAGGGTTGGCCGGGGCTGATCCCCAGGGGCGCCAGCATGCCGAACATCATCCGATCGCGCGGCGCCACCGGCTCGTTGGCATAGAGATCACTGAGTAGCCGCCAGTAAGAGAGGTCGGCGGGCTGGGCCGACTGCCAGGGCCTGCCGCCCACCTCCTCGTAACGACTTACCGGCGGCTTGGCGCGCTGGTTCCAGCCGTAGAGGCGGTGCTGGCGCACGGTGGCCTCGGCCACGGCCTTGTCG
>JBIIJS010000133.1:0-7579 GCA_044233605.1 Cyanobium sp.
TTTCCACGCCGACCCCCACCCCGGCAACCTGGCGGTGGCCGCCGATGGGGCCCTCATCTACTACGACTTCGGCATGATGGGGCAGATTTCGGAGCGGTTGCGCTCGCGTATCGGCCGCATGGTGCGCGCCGCCGCCGCCCGTGATGCCTCGGCCCTGGTGGAGGAGCTGCAGCAGGCCGGCGTGATCGCCGCCGGCATCGATCCCGGGCCGGTGCGGCGCCTGGTGAGGCTGATGCTCAATGAAGCGCTCACGCCGCCGTTCTCGGCCAATGTGCTCGAGAAGCTCTCCGGCGATCTCTACGACCTCGTCTACGGGCAGCCGTTCCGGCTGCCGCCCGAGCTGATCTTTGTGATGCGGGCGCTCACCACCTTCGAGGGGGTCGGCCGTAGCCTCGATCCGGGCTTTAGCCTGGTCTCGATCGCCCGTCCCTATCTCCTTCCCCTGATGACCGCCGGCGGCAACGGCCCCAACGACCTGCTCAACGAGATTTCCCGCCAGGCCGCCGAAGTGGGCAGCCGGGCGCTGGGTATCCCCCGCCGGCTGGATGAGAGCCTCTCCCGCATCGAGCAAGGCGACCTGCAGGTGCAGATCCGCGCCGGCGAAACCGACCGCCTGCTGCGCCGTCTGTCGCTGGCCCAGCAGAGCTCCGGCCAGTCGTTCCTGCTCGGGGGCCTGGCGGTGGCGGCGGCCCTGCTGGCGGCCAGCAGCCGGCCGGCGCTCACCGCTGTGCCAGCGGTGCTGGGCCTGCCCGTGGGCCTGGGCTGGCTCAAGCTGCAGGCCCGCCTCAAGCGCGACGGCCGCCTCGATCAGCTTCCCGGCGGCGGCGGCTGATCAGCCCTCGACGGCGCCGTTGGGGGTGAGCTTGTCGATCACGTTGGGCAGCGCCTTGGCGATGAAGGCCGACGCCTGCTCAGGACTCATGCCGAGCTTCTGGGCCAGTTCCTGCACCTGGCCGCTGCCAAGCACCTGGCTGATCGTTTCGGTGGCGAGGGCCTTGTTGTCGCCGGTGCTCACCCAGCTGCCGAACACATCACCGGCACCGCCGTTCTGAAACTTTTCGGCCAGGCCGCTGACTCCACCGTTCGCTTTCACGAAGTCGTTGAGCGCGGGAGCCTTGTCGCCGGCCACGGCGGAGATCACACCGCCGATCAGGTCATCGAGGAGAGCCATGGAAAAACATCGGATCCGGGATCACGATGGCCAGGCCGGCGGAGAACGGGCATCACACCCGCATTTCCTTCAGGATTGCCGGGGGCTTCAGCCTCGGCCTCGCGGGCCGCGGTCGTCGACGCCGGCGTAGACGGCCTGGCTGCCGAGCTCATCTTCGATGCGCAGCAGCTGGTTGTACTTGGCAACGCGGTCGCTGCGGCTCAGCGAGCCGGTCTTGATCTGGCCGGCGCGGGTGGCGACCGCCAGGTCGGCGATGGTGACGTCTTCGGTTTCGCCGCTGCGGTGGCTGATCACGCTGGTGTAGCCGGCCCGGCCGGCCAGGTCGATCGCCTGGAGGGTCTCGGTGAGCGAGCCGATCTGGTTCACCTTGATCAGGATCGAGTTGGCCACGCCCCGGTCGATGCCCTGCTGCAGGCGGCCGGTGTTGGTGACAAACAGGTCGTCGCCCACCAGCTGCACGCTGCTGCCCAGCTTCTCGGTGAGCACGGCCCAGCCCTCCCAGTCGTCCTCGGCCACGCCATCTTCGATCGAGACGATTGGATAGCGGCTCACCAGCTTGGCCAGCTCCTCCACCATCTCGGCGCTGCTGTAGCTGCCGCCGCCGAAGGCGTAGCGACCATCCTTGAAAAACTCGGTGCTGGCCACATCGAGGGCCAGGGAGATCTGGTCGCCGGGGCGGTAGCCCGCCTTCTCGATCGCCTGCACCAGGATGTCGCCGGCAGTGTCGTTGCCGAGATCCGGGGCGAAGCCGCCCTCATCGCCCACGGCGGTGCTCATGCCCCGTTCCGCCAGCAGACCCTTGAGGGTGTGGAACACCTCGGCGCCCATGCGCAGCGCTTCGCGGAAGCTGGCGGCGCCGTGGGGCACGATCATGAATTCCTGGAAATCCAGGCTGTTGGAAGCGTGGGCGCCGCCGTTGATCACATTCATCAACGGCACCGGCAGCAGGTTGGCCAGCGGTCCGCCGAGGTAGCGGTAGAGGGGCAGGTTGAGGCCCCTGGCGGCGGCGTGGGCGGTGGCCAGGCTCACCGCCAGGATCGCGTTGGCGCCCAGGGCTGATTTGTTGTCGCTGCCGTCGAGCTCGTTCATGGCGGCGTCGACGGCCGCCTGATCGAGGGCGCTGAGGCCGCAGAGGGCCGGGGCGATGCGCTCCTCGATGTTGTCGACGGCCTTGCTGACGCCCTTGCCGAAGAAGGGGCGTCCGCCGTCGCGCAGCTCGTGGGCCTCATGGGCGCCGGTGCTGGCGCCGCTGGGCACGATCGCCCGGCCGCTGGCCCCACCCTCCAGGTACACCTCCGCTTCCACGGTGGGGGTGCCCCGGGAATCGAGTACCTCGCGGGCCACGATCGAATCGATCACGAGGTCGAGGGAGTCGTACAAGGAGTGCGGCGCGGCAGTGGGGGCGATCCTATGGGCCCTCCCGCCCCTGGCTGGTGTGCCCGTTCCTACCGCCGCGGGCCGTGCTGGTCAGAATGGCATCAGCGACACAGGGCCATGCGTCTGCTTCACACCATGCTCCGGGTCGGTGATCTGGAGCGCTCGATCGCCTTTTACACCGAGGTGCTCGGCATGCGGCTGCTGCGCCGCCGCGAGAACCCCGGCGGTCGCTACACGCTGGCCTTCGTGGGCTACGGCGGGGAGAGCGAGACGGCCGTGCTCGAGCTCACCTGGAACTGGGACACCGATCACTACGACCTCGGCAGCGGTTACGGCCATATCGCCATCGGCTGCGATGACATCGCTGCCACCTGTGAGGCGATCCGCGGACGCGGCGGCCGCATCGTGCGCGAGCCCGGTCCGGTGAAGGGCGGCACCACCGTGATCGCCTTCGTGGAAGATCCCGATGGCTACCGCATCGAGCTGATCCAGCTCGCCGGCCGCGCCACCGCTGCCGCTGGAGCCACCGCTGCTGCACCGGCTCGCTGAGATGGTCACCGATACGCCCCCCCGGCCGTCCGCCAGCCTCACCGGCGATCCCGATCGCTTCAGCGACGACGCCTGGGAGCTGCTACTTGCCAGCCAGGACCAGGCCCGCCGCTGGCGCCACGGCAGCCTCGATGTGGAGCACCTGCTGCTCACCCTGCTGCAGGAGCCCCGCTTCTCCGGCTGGATCGATCCGCTGCCCCTGGAACCCGCCCGCCTGCTCGACCGGCTGGAAACCTTCTGCGCCGACCAGCCCTCCGCCCGCGACGCCAGCCTCTGGATCGGCGACGCCCTCGAAGACCTGCTTGAAGCGGCCGACCGGCGCCGCGCCGCCTGGGGCTCCCGCCTGCTCGACATCCCCCACCTGCTGCTGGCCCTGATCGAGGAACCCCGCATCGGTGCCGCCCTCCTGGCCGGTGAGGGTCTGAGTGAAGATCTGCTGCTGCGCCAGTGGCGTCCCTCTGCCGCCCCGGTTGTTCCGGTTGCTCCGGCCCCGCCGCCGCCCCCGACCCCCCCGGCCGCCACCGCTCCGCCTGCCCCGCCTCCACCGGACGCAGCTGGCATCCGGCTCGAGCCGGCCGAAGGGGAGGGCGAGACGGCCCTGGAGCGCTTCGGCCGCGATCTCACCGCTGCCGCCCGGGCCGGCGAACTTGATCCGGTGATCGGCCGCGACACCGAGATCCGCCGGCTGATTCAGGTGCTCTCACGCCGCGGTAAGAACAATCCGGTGCTGATCGGTGAGCCGGGCGTCGGCAAGACCGCTGTGGCCGAGCTGCTGGCCCAGCGCATCGTGGCCGGTGAGGTGCCGGAGGCGCTGCGCGGCCTGCGCCTGGTGGCTCTGGATCTGGGCGCCCTGATCGCCGGCGCCAAGTTCCGCGGCCAGTTTGAGGAGCGCTTGCGCAGTGTGCTGCAGGAGGTGCGCGACAGCGACGCCGCCGGTGAGGGGGTGGTGCTGTTTCTCGATGAGCTGCACACCGTGGTGAGCGGCGAGCGCTCCAGCACCGATGCCGCCAGCATCCTGAAGCCCGCCCTGGCCCGCGGCGAGCTGCGCTGCATCGGCGCCACCACTCCCGAGGATTACCGCCGCAGCATCGAGAAGGATCCGGCCCTGGAGCGCCGCTTCCAGCAGGTGACGGTGCGCGAGCCCGACCGCGACACCTGCGTGCAGATCCTGCGCGGCCTGAAGGAGCGCTACGAGCTGCACCATGGCGTCACGATCACCGATGCCGCCCTTGTGGCCGCCAGCCGGCTGGCGGATCGCTACATCAGCGACCGCTGCCTGCCCGATTCGGCGATCGACCTGGTCGATGAGGCGGCCGCCCAGCTGCGCATGGAGGTCACCTCCAAGCCCCGGGTGGTGGAGGAGGCGGAGGCTGAGCTGCGCGGCGTCGAGCTGGCCCTGCTGTCGGCGGAGGCGGCGCCGCTGGAGGAGCGGGTGCAGCTGCAGGAGCGGCGGCGGCAGGCCCACGAGCAGCTTGAGCAGTTGCAACAGCGCTGGGCCGGCGAGCGGGAACGGCTGGCGGAGCTGCGGGAGCTGCTGCAGCGCGATGGCGAATTGCGCCATGCGATCGCCGAGGCGGAGCGCGACGGCGACCTGGAGGAGGCGGCCCGCCTCGAGTACGACCAGCTGCACCGGCTGCAGCAGCGGCGCCAGGCGCTCGAGGCGGAGCTGCAGCGCGATCCGATGCTGCGCGAACAGGTGGAGGAGGGCGACATCGCCGATGTGGTGGCCCGCTGGACCGGCATCCCCACCCAGCGGTTGCTGGCCGGTGAGCGGCGCAAGCTGCTCGAGCTCGAGCAGCGCCTCGGGGAGCGGGTGATCGGCCAGCCGGATGGGGTGGCGGCGGTGGCCGCCTCGATCCGCCGGGCCCGCGCCGGTATGCAGGCGCCCACCAGGCCGGTGGGCTCGTTTCTGTTTCTGGGCCCCACCGGCGTCGGCAAGACCGAGCTGGCCAAGGCCCTCGCCGCTGCCCTGTTCGATGAGGAGGAGGCGCTGGTGCGGCTCGACATGAGTGAATTCATGGAGCGCAATGCCGTGGCCCGCCTGGTGGGGGCTCCGCCCGGGTATGTGGGCTACGAGGAGGGCGGCCAGCTCACCGAGGCGGTGCGGCGCCGGCCCTATGCGGTGTTGCTGCTCGATGAGGTGGAGAAGGCCCACCCGGAGGTGTTCAACCTGCTGCTGCAGGTGCTCGACGACGGCCGCCTCACCGACTCTCAGGGCCGCACGGTGGATTTCCGCCACACGGTGGTGATCATGACCAGCAACCTGGCCAGCCGGGCGATCCTCGAGCACGCCCGCCGCCCCACGGCAGAGGCCGGGGGGCAGGAGGATCGCGAGCTGGAGGAGGCGGTCGACCAGGCCCTGGCCCGCCAGTTCCGGCCGGAGTTCCTCAACCGCATTGATGAGGTGATCCGCTTCCGTCCGCTCGGCCCGTCGGATCTGGAGCGGATCGTGCGTCTGCAGCTGGCCGAGCTGGCTGCCCTGCTGCGCGAGCAGCAGCTGGAACTGGAGGTGGAGGAAACGGTGGTGGCCGCCCTGGCGGAGCAGGGCTATGAACCGGAGTACGGAGCCCGGCCGCTGCGGCGGGTGCTGCGCCGCCGCATCGAGAACCCGCTGGCCACCGAGCTGCTGGAGGACCATTTCCGCGGTGCCAGGGGGGTGCGGGTGGAGCCTGGGGATCCACTGCGCTTCGTGCCCCTCGGCATCCGGTAGGGTGGCTGTTTGCCGGTGTGCGCCAGGCCTTGGCCCAGATCACCCCCTCCCCATCCAGTCAGAGCCGCCAGCCCGAGCGGCCGGTCGCCGAGGCGCCGGTTGAATCCGGTGCCGTGGCTGTGGCGGAGGAGCCTGAGGCGGAGGGGCCCGGCGGTTTTGCCGCCGAAACCGTGGCCGAGCTCCGCAAGGTGGTGTGGCCCAGCCGACAGCAGCTGTTCAGCGAGTCGGTGGCGGTGATCCTGATGGTGAGCCTCTCGGCCGCGGCGATCGCCGCGATCGACCGCTTCTACGGCTGGGCCGCCAGCCAGGTGTTCCGCTGATGACCCTCTCCGTGCAACCCGTGCCCGACATCGTTCTCGATCCCGACGCACTGCTCGACGAGCCCTCCGATGCTCCGGTCGATGCCGCTGGTGCCGGTGCCGTTGCCCCTGCCGCCGCAGGGGAGCGCGCGCCGGTGGCCCGCTGGTATGCCGTGCAGGTGGCCTCGAGCTGCGAGAAGAAGGTGAAGGCCACCCTGGAGCAGCGGGCCGTCACCCTCGGCGTCGACAACCGCATCCTCGAGATCGAGATCCCCCAGACCCCGGGGGTCAAGATCAAGAAGGATGGCAATCGTCAGTCGATCGAGGAGAAGGTGTTTCCCGGTTATGTGCTGGTTCGCATGATCCTCGATGAAGACACGATGATGGCGGTGCGCAGCACCCCCAACGTGATCAATTTCGTGGGGGCCGAAGACCGGCGCGCCACCGGTAAGGCCCGGGGCCACATCAAGCCGCGCCCGCTCAGTCGCCAGGAGGTGGATCGCATCTTCAAGCGCGCCGCCGAGAAGAAGCCGGTGGTGAAGGTTGATCTCAGCGAGGGCGATCAGATTCTCGTCACCGCCGGTCCGTTCAAGGATTTCCAGGGCGAGGTGATCGAAGTCTCCGGCGAGCGCAGCAAGCTCAAGGCCCTGCTCTCGATCTTCGGCCGGGAAACCCCGGTGGAACTCGAATTTTCCCAGATCAGCAAGCAGAGCTGATCCCCCACGGGGCTGGCCGCCTCCCTGTGGAGGGCGGCCGATGGTGGGCCTCCGGGCGCCACCGGCCCTCCGGAGCCCAGCGGCTCCGGCGATCCGCAGGCTCCCTCCGGGGAGTACCGTCCACCCTCCCTCTGGGGAGTTCCGTTACAGCTCCCTCCGGGGAGTCGCTTCCCCGACACCCGCCGATGGCCAAGAAAGTCGTAGCCGTGATCAAGCTGGCCCTCCAGGCCGGCAAAGCCAACCCCGCGCCGCCGGTGGGCCCTGCCCTCGGTCAGCACGGCGTCAACATCATGGCGTTCTGCAAGGAGTACAACGCCCGCACCCAGGAGAAGGCCGGGTACGTGATCCCGGTGGAGATCTCGGTCTTCGAAGACCGCAGCTTCACCTTCATCACCAAGACCCCGCCCGCCTCGGTGCTGATCGTCAAGGCGGCCGGCATCGAGAAGGGTGCCGCCACTTCCGCCAAGGGTTCGGTCGGCTCGATCAGCCGGGCCCAGCTCGAGGAGATCGCCAAAACCAAGCTGCCCGACCTCAACTGCACCAGCGTTGAATCGGCCATGCGCATCATCGAAGGCACCGCCCGCAACATGGGCGTCGCCGTCAACGACTGAAGATCCACCCATCCACCCCACCGGGGGAGACCGCCCGTCGGTCGCTCGCACCCCATCCCGCCATGCCAAAAATCTCCAAGCGTTTTTCTGCCCTTGCCGCCAAGGTCGAAGACCGCGCCCATGAGCCGTTCGAGGCTCTCGAACTG
>JBIIJS010000134.1:0-7562 GCA_044233605.1 Cyanobium sp.
ACCCCCCGGGGGCTGGGTACGCCGGGATCGCCAAGCACCGGCCGTCCGCTGGGCAACCGGAGGTAGTCGAGCGTGGTTTCGATCACGGGCAGGCCGCCGCGCAGCTGGTTCATGGAGGCGAAGAAGTCCTGCAGGGGCGGGGTCAGCCGCAGGGCCGCCACCGCAAGTGAGGCCAGGAAGGGAAGGATGGAGCGGATGTCGGAGCGGTCACCGCTGAGCAGGGTGGGCACCGCTCCCACCGCAAAGATCATGGTGATGCCAAGGGGCTCGATCAGCATGCGCGGGATCGTGGGCAGCAGCTCGGTGCTCCAGGCGTAACTTTTTGCTTTTTCGCCGGTGCGCACGAAGGCGCGGCGGAAATGCTCCTCCGAGGCGGTGAGCTTGATGTCACGGATCGAGGCCAGCGATTCGAGCAGGATGTGGGCCGTGCGTGATTCGAGCCGCAGCTTCTGGCGGGAGGCATGGCGCAGGTAGGGCGTGATCAGCTGGGAGATCAGCAGGTAGGCCCCCACCAGGGAGGAGATCAGCAGCAGCGCTGACCAGCGACCGATCACGAGAATGCCGAGCGACAGCAGCAGGATCGAAAAGATGCTGCCCACCATTTTCAACAGTGGATTGACAACACTGTTGGAGGTTTTTTTGATGTGGCTGAGCACCATCGTGGAGAGTTTTGCCGTGCTCTTGGAGAGGTGATACTCGTAGCCCTGCTCCAGAATCCTGGCGTGGATCAGGTTGGAGAGGTCGATCCATACCCGAGCCGTCAGCCGTTGCTGCATGAACTGCAGGCCGAATTTGCTGAAGGAAGCGACCCAGGCCAACAGCACAAAGATCAGGATCAGCCACAGACTCTGATCAATCGCATCGCCGCCGAACACCTTCACGCCTGGAATGCGGTCTTCCAGATCGGAGCCCACCAGCGATCCCATCAGCCGGGCGATCACGGCCACCGATGCGAGATCGATCAGGCCGGGGATGAACGAGAAGGCCACCACCACGCGCAGCTGCCCCAGGCGCTCCTGCGGCAGGTGGGCCATCAGGGCCCGCAGCTGCCTTGCTGTGCGACTCCGGGCGAAAATCCAGGAGAACGGTCTGTGGAGGGCCGGTCGTTCATCCATGACATAACGCTATGGGAACGGCCCGCCGAATCATCCCCGTGCCAGCCAGCGCCTGAGCCGCCCCCGCAGCGAGGCGCTGCGCAGCCACCACAGAGGCGGCGTCGTCAGGGCGGAACCGCCGCTGCCCAGCATCAGCTGCCAGTGGCCATCGATCGCCTGCAGGGCCCCGCCCCAGCGCTCCAGCAGCGCCGGTTCCGAGCAACACTCCAGCCGCGGTGCCAGCCGGCCGGGCTGCGGCAGCCAGGCCTGTGGTGCGGCTACGGCGGAAGCGATGCGCTGCAGGTCGGCCTCCAGGCTGCCGAAGCCGATCTGGTGGCCCACCAGGCCCGGGTCGAGGCTGTCAGCCAGAGCGTGGTTGAGGCTGCTGAACACCACGCAGCCGCAGGCCAGGGCCTCCAGCGGCGGCAGGCCGAACCCCTCGCTGACGCCCCGGCCGCGCCAGTAGTCGGCCGAGTCGTAGAGCACCACCGTGGCGCTGTTGAACAGATCCACCAGGTCTTCCACCCAGCCGCTCTGCACCTCCACCCGCAGGCCAGCGCGGCGCAGGGCGGGCACCAGCTGCTGCAGCACGTAGGCGCTGTTCTTGCGCTGCTGCACCAGCACATCGATCCGCCGCCGCGGCGAGGCTGCGTTTGGATGCGCTCCCCCCGGGGAGGTGCCGCGGGCGCCGCGCTCCAGCCACTGGGGTTCGAGCGCGTTGGGCACCAGGAACAGGGGATTGCGGCTGGCCCGCTCGCCCCAGTAGCCGAGGGTGTTGCGGCTCACCGCCAGCACCGGCACGCCGGCGGGCAGATCGAAGCCGTAGCCGCTGCTGTGGGCGTGGTAGGCCACCGGCCGCCCCCGCAGCCTGCGCAGCAGCGGCGGTACGTCGAAGCCCCAGCTCACCACCCACAGAGCCTGGCCGGGGGCCGGCTCGCCCCGCAGCAGGTCGGCCAGGAAGGGGGTGCCCGCCTCACGCTGCCGGTAGGTCACCAGCTCGGTGGGCCGCAGCTGCCCCACCAGCCTGGCGGTCTGCAGTTCCACCTGCAGACCGCCGCAGCGGAACCTCCCGCCGGTGCCGGGCACCAGGAAGCGGATCGGGCTGAGGGCGGGAGGGCTCAGGGGCGGCGCCTGGGGGGTGGGATCAGGCGGCGACCGTCTCAGTGCTGCCGCTGCGCTGGCGGCGGGTGAGGAAGCCGAACAGCACCTTGCCGATGGCGGCCACCAGGTTGCCCTCCAGCTCCTGGAACATCTTCATGTTGCAGTGGAAAGCCTGGTTGGCCTCCTCCACGATCCGATCCGCCGTGGGCTGGTCGATCGGCAGGTTGTCAAGGGTGGCGCGGTAGTTGGTTTTGAAGCCCTTCTCGTCGGGGATAGCGTCGAATTCGTAAAAGCGCAGGCCGTCGTGATCGCCGAGGTTCATCGCCTTCTGGGCGATGTTCTTGAGGATCTGGCCGCCGGAGAGGTCGCCGATGTACCGGGTGTAGTGGTGGCCCACCAGCAGCTCGGGCGACTCCTTCGCCACTTGACGGATCCGCTCCACGTACTCCTGGGCGCCGGGGGTGGCGCGGATCTGCTGACGCCAGTCGGCGCCGAAGTAGAAGGCGAGATCCTCTTCCAGGGCCTCGCGGCGGTTGAGCGCCGGGGCGTGGATCGGCCCCACCACCGGGTGGCCTGTGAGCCGGCCGATCTCCTCCTCCATGGCGCTGTACACGTACCAGAGGTCGGCGACGAGGGTGCGGTAGCTGGCCTTGTCGACCACCCCCTTGAGGAAGCAGCTCACGAAGCCGGTGTTCTCGGCCATGGTGTGGGCCTTCTTCGTTCCCTCACGCAGCTGGGAAGCAAGGGCGACGGGCATCGGTTCGCTGGGCGGGCATGGGCTGACGAGACAACGTAGGAGCCCTTTCCCCGCCGGTGCCGGCAAGGTTGCGAAGGGTTACGGCGCGCCGCTCAGGCCTCAGGCGGCCCGGGCTGCGGCCTCGCCGCCGAACAGGGCGAACAGCTCGCGGCAGAACTCCTGCAGCTGCTGCGCCACCTCGGGTTGGGGCAGATGGTTGCCGGAGGGCTGCCAGTCGCCCATGGTGGCCAGGCGCCAGCGCTCCGAGCTGGCCTCATAGGTGAGACCACGGATCAGCACCCCCAGCAGCCGGGGCAGATCCCTGCCGTCGCTTCCGGCGGGGGGGCGCTCCAGGCGGAGCTGCACCAGCAGCGAACGGCACTGCAGCCTCGGGCTCCAGCCGGGAAAGTGAAACGACAGGTCCAGCGTCTCGCGCTCGTCGAAGGCGCGCGTAAGCGGATCGTCGCGCCAGGGGGTGAGATTGGCGCGGGCGGCCGGAAAGCGGGCGCGGAACAGGGTCACCGCCGTGGCGATGGCCTGGGCCAGTTCGAGGCTGCGGGCCTGGTCGGCTGCATTCATGACCCCATCCTGCTGAAGCCGGACGCTCCAGCAACACTGGCTCGGCGGAACCGCAGGATCCCAGCACATCATCGGGTCCTGCCGCTGATCCCGGCAAACCTTCCAGGGCGGCGCCCCGGCATAGCCTGCCCAGATCAGGATTAGCCCGACTCCGCCGCCATGGCCACCTACGAGAAGCTCATCGTCCCCAGCAGCGGCACCGCGATTCGCTTCGAGAACGGCCAGCCGGTCGTGCCCAGCGACCCGATCATTCCCTTCATCCGGGGTGATGGCACCGGTGTCGACATCTGGCCTGCCACCCAGCGGGTGCTGGATGCGGCAGTGGCGAAGGCCTACGGCGGCGAGCGCCGCATCGAATGGTTCAAGGTGTACGCCGGCGATGAGGCCTGCGAGCTCTACGGCACCTACCAATACCTGCCGGAGGACACCCTCGAAGCCATCCGCACCTATGGCGTGGCGATCAAGGGGCCGCTCACCACGCCGGTGGGAGGTGGCATCCGCTCGCTCAACGTGGCGCTGCGCCAGATCTTCGACCTCTACTGCTGCGTGCGCCCCTGCCGCTATTACCAGGGCACTCCCAGCCCCCACAAGCGGCCGCAAGACCTGGATGTGATCGTCTACCGGGAAAACACCGAAGACATCTATATGGGGATTGAGTGGGAGGCCAGCGATCCGGTGTGCCTGGAGCTGATCCGCCATCTCAACGAGACGGTGATCCCGGCCAACGGCAAGCTCGGCAATCGCCAGATCCCCGCCGGCTCCGGCATCGGCATCAAGCCGGTGAGCAAGCACGGCAGCCAGCGCCACATCCGCAAGGCGATTCAGCACGCCCTGCGCCTCGAGGGCGCCAAGCGCCACGTCACGCTGGTGCATAAGGGCAACATCATGAAATTCACCGAGGGCGCCTTCCGCGACTGGGGCTACGAGCTGGCCACCAGCGAGTTCCGCGATGTCTGCGTCACCGAGCGGGAGAGCTGGATCCTCGACAACCTCGACCGTGATCCCTCCCTCAGCATCGAGGCCAACGCCCGCATGATCGATCCCGGCTACGACAGCCTCACCCCCGAGAAGCAGGCCGCGGTGTGCAATGAGGTGAAGGCGGTGCTCGATGCCATCGGCGCCAGCCACGGCAAGGGCCAGTGGAAAAAGATGGTGATGGTCGACGACCGCATCGCCGACAGCATCTTCCAGCAGATCCAGACCCGGCCGGCCGACTACTCGATCCTGGCCACCCTCAACCTCAACGGCGACTACATCTCCGATGCCGCCGCCGCCGTGGTGGGGGGGCTGGGGATGGCCCCTGGCGCCAACATCGGCGACAGCGCCGCCATCTTCGAGGCCACCCACGGCACCGCCCCGAAGCACGCCGGGCTCGATCGCATCAACCCCGGCTCGGTGATCCTCTCCGGCGTGATGATGCTCGAATACATGGGCTGGCAGGAAGCCGCCGATCTGATCACGGCGGGCCTCAGCGCCGCCATCGCCAACGGCGAGGTCACCTACGACCTGGCCCGGCTGATGGAACCCCCGGTGGAGCCCGTGAGCTGCTCGGGATTTGCCGAGGCGATCATCGCCAGGTTCTGAGCCGCCGAGCGCTCAGGGAACGGCCACCGCCGGCGTGGGGATGATCTGCACCATCCCGCCCTCGGCAGTGGCCATCGCCTTCGGGCTGCCCAGCACCACGTTCCAGCCGACCGCCAGAGCCAGCAGGGTGGCAAGGGGCACCCGAGCGCCTACTCGTTCCGGCCCAGAGACGTTCGATCCACACGAAGCTCACAGCCCCAACCATGAAAATCAACAGACGGCTCCACAGCGCTACGCGGATATAGAAATCCTGGGAATAGATGCTGCGATCTTCAGTATCCACTCCTGCTTCACGGACAACAGCTGGTAGTTGGCCATTTCGCTATTGCTGGCCAGATCAATGCCGGTGAACTGGACCTCCAGCGCCTCCCCTTGCACGGGAAGCGCGGAGAGCCTCAGGGCCGCGACCGCCTGGTCCACGGCGGTGGCCATGATGCGCTGCTGCGCGGCCATGCGTGGAAAGCTGGCCTGGCGCAGGATCGGGATCTGCAGCTTCGATGTCCCCAGGCCCTGAGCCCCCCCTAGGCCAGTGAGATAATGAGGATCGCTTCGGCTCATGCGCAGACCATTGATCCGAAAGGGACCCCGCATGACTGTGGTACGAAGGCAATGCCACAACCCAGGGAGCGATGACTGATCTGCCATTCGATCCCTGTGTGCACTGCGGCTTCTGCTTGCCCACCTGCGCCAGTTATCGCGTGCTGGCAACGGAGATGGATTCCCCGCGGGGCCGGATCCACACCCTGAAGGCGATCGCCGCCGGCGAGCTGGAGCTCGACGCCACGGTGGCCAGCCATTTCGACAGCTGCCTGGGCTGTTTCGCCTGCGTCACTGCCTGCCCCTCCGGCGTGCGCTACGACGAACTGATCGAGGCCACTCGGCCGAAGCTCAACGCTCCGGAGCTGCGCACCCCAGCCCAGAGGGCCTTCCGACGGCTGCTGTTCTCCCTGTTGCCCTACCCACAGCGGCTGCGCGCCCTGTTGACGCCGCTTCGGGCCTACTCCGGCACACCGCTGCAGGCCCTGGCCCGCCGCAGCGGCCTCACCCGCCTGTTCGGACCGGGCGTGGAGGCGATGGAGCGGCTGCTGCCGCCCCTGGAGCCGGCGGCCTTTCGCGACAATGTGCCTGTGGTGGTGCCGGCGGAGGGAACGCGCCGCCATCGGGTAGGGCTGGTGCTGGGCTGCGTGCAGCGCCTGTTTGATCCGGCCGTCAACACCGCCGCCATTGAGCTGCTCAGCGCCAACGGCATCGAGGTGGTGATTCCGCCGGCCCAGGGCTGCTGCGGCGCCGTCACCCATCACCAGGGCGAATTGAAGCAGACGCGCCAGCTGGCCACCGACCTGATCGCCAGCTTCGATGCGGTGATCGGCCCAGGTAAGCCTGCTGGTCCCGAACCGCTGGACGCGGTGCTGGTGGCGGCCTCCGGCTGCGGCCACACGCTCAAGGCCTATGGCCACCTGCTGGACCCGGATGCAGACAGTGCGGCGACGACCGGCAGCCAGAACGCCACCGCGGTTGTAGCCGGGCGCTTCGCCGCCCAGGTGGCCGACATTCAGGAGTATCTGGACCGGGTGGGCCTGTCGGAGGCCTTCCGGGCCTCACTGCAGCCGCTGCGCCACGCCGATGGCGAGCCCGCCACGGCCGAGCGGCCCCTGGTGCTCGCTTATCACGATGCCTGCCACATGCTGCACGGCCAGGGCATCAGCCGCCAGCCCCGCGAGCTGCTGCGCCACATCCCGCATGTGCGCCTGGTGGAAGCCGTCGAGGCGGGGGTGTGCTGCGGCAGCGCCGGCATCTACAACCTCGTGCAGCCCGAGGAGGCCGCCGAACTGGGCCGCATCAAGGCCAGCGACCTCAGCGACAGCGGCGCCGACCTGGCCGTGAGCGCCAACATCGGTTGCAGCCTGCAGATCCGCCGCCATATGGAGAGCGCCCCCCGGCCGATTCCTGTGCTGCATCCGGTCCAGCTGCTGGCTGCCAGCCACGCCGACACAGCTTTGCCCGGGGCTGGATCCGCCCCCGACGGCGCTTAGCGGGCCTCCATCAGCCGCCAGGCCTCCAGGAGGGTGTCGGGACCGCCGAGGTTGCCGGGCATGGTGAGCACGGGCAGCCCCCGGCAGGCCGGATCCGCATTCTGAGCGGGCACGACCAGCGACAGGCCCGGCAGAAGCTGGCCCCGCAACGCCACCATCGTCTGCTGGAGCCCATCGGCCAGCAGGGTGTGGCTGGTGATGCCGCCCTTGCTGATCAGGTAGCCCAGCCGCGGGGCCAGGGCGGCAGCCAGCCGCCCCATCAGCTTGGCCAGGGCGATCCCCAGGGCCCGCCGTTCGGCCGGGTGGCGGCAGAGCAGCTCGCCCCGACTGGTGTGGAGCACCGGGGTGCGGGCCTCATCCAGGAGCCGCACGAGGCGCTCCCGCCACTCCAGCTCCAGCGAGTCGAGCAGATGCTCTGGCAAGGGGCCTTCCAGC
>JBIIJS010000135.1:0-7558 GCA_044233605.1 Cyanobium sp.
GCTCGGGCGTCCTCTTCAGCCCCCGTCCTCGCCCGGCTGCAATTCATCCTCGCCGGGGTCGCGGTGGATCCTCACCAGGGCTGGAGCGAACAGAAACACCGTCTCCCCGAGGCGTTCCGACTGGCCGTCCATGGCGTAGACGCCGCCGGAGACGAAATCGATCGTGCGCTGAGCTTCCTCCGGATCCATCGTGCCGAGGTGCAGCACCACCGTCTTGAGCTGCTGCACGGCCTGCACCGCGGTCATCGCGTCCTCAAAGCGGGCCGGCGTCATCACCACCACCTCGGGGGTCCAGGTGCCGAAGGGCGTTTCCATCGCGGAGGGGCGTTCCAGACGCGTCTATACGGGCTGGGCACAGCAGGGGCGCTCCTGTTGTTGAAATCAACACGTTCGCGGCCGGACTCAGGGCAGCAGGGCGATCGCGTCGATCTCCACCCGGGCCCCCTTCGGCAGGGCCGCCACCTCCACGCAGGCCCGGGCCGGAGCCACCCCCGCACCGAAGGTTTCGGCATAGATCGCGTTGACGGCCGCGAAGTCGGCCAGATCGGCCAGAAACACCGTGGTGCGCACCACCCGCTCCGGCCCGCAGCCCGCCACCGCCAGCACCGCCTCCAGGTTGGCCAGCACCTGGCGGGTCTCCGCCTCCACATCACCGTTGCCCACCATCGCGCCGCTGGCCGGATCGAGGGCGATCTGGCCCGAGCAGAACAGCAGAGAGCCGGCTCGCACCGCCTGGTTGTAGGGCCCCACCGGGGCCGGTGCGCCGGCGGTGTTCACGGCTGCATGGGTTGGGGCATCACCGTTTATGGCATCACCGTTCATGGCATCCAGCTGCGCGCAGGGCATCACATTGCATCGCATCATCCGTCACGGAGAAGGGAAGCCGATCGACGCCCAGACCCGTGGCGGCGGTTCCATCACGGCGGCCCGACTCAGTGCGGCTGAGTATCGTTTCCAGGCCCATCCCAGCCGCCATCAACACCCTCCACTGCGCCACCGCCACCGCCGCACCCCGCGCTGAGGCATCCCGCGCCCCGGCGGTGGATCACCTGCGACTCAGCGGCCTCTGGCACCGCTACCCGGGTGCCGCGGCCGCTGAGGCATCCCTGCGCGGCATCGACCTCACCCTGCGGCCGGGGGAACTGGTGGGACTGCTCGGACCCTCCGGTTGCGGCAAGACCACCCTGCTGCGCCTGATCGCCGGCTTCGAGCGTCCCTGGCGGGGCAGCGTCTGGATCGACGGGCGCGAGGTGGCGGGCCCCACCCGCTGGCTGGCGCCGGAGCGGCGTGGCGTGGGCATGGTGTTTCAGGACTACGCCCTGTTTCCGCACCTCGATGCCTGGAGCAATGTCTGCTTCGGCCTGCGTCCCGGCCAGGACAGCAGCCGGGCGGCCTGGCTGCTGGAGCTGCTCGGCCTCGAGGCCTTCCGGCGTCGCTATCCGCATGAGCTCTCCGGCGGCCAGCGCCAGCGCCTGGCCCTGGCCCGGGCCCTGGCTCCGGGGCCGCGCCTGGTGCTGCTCGATGAACCCTTCTCCAACCTCGATGTGGAGGTACGGCTGCGGCTGCGCGCCGAACTTCCCGCCGTGCTGGCCGAATGCGGCGCCGGCGGCCTGATGGTCACCCACGATCCCGAGGAGGCCCTGGCGATCTGCGACCGGGTGGCCGTGTTGGCCGGCGGCGAGCTGCACCAGTGCGCCACGCCGTTGCAACTGGTGCGGGAGCCGGCCTCCCCCTTCGTCGCTCGCTTCCTGCTGCAGGCCAACGTGCTGCCTGCCCGGATCGAAGCGGATCAGCTGGTCACCTCGCTTGGCGTGCTGCCCCTGCCGCAGGCTGCTGAGATCGCTGCCGGCCCAGCCCTGGAGCTGATGATCCGGCCGGAATCGCTTCAGCTTGAGGCCGACCCCGCCGGAGCGGCCGTGGTGTTGTCGCGTGAGTTTCTCGGGCGCGAGTGGTTGGTGCAGGTGCAGTGCGGCGACCAGCGGCTGCGGCTGCGGCTGCCGCTGGAGCACAGCCATGGGCGTGGCGAGCGCTGCCATGTGCGACTTCGAGAGGGAGAATCAGCCCTGCTGTTTCCCGGCGGCGTGCCCATCGCCGCCAGCGAGATCACCATGCGGTAGCCGCGGTAGCGCGCCTGTGGCGCGTTCACCACTCGTTGCGGCTGCGGCGCAGCTCGGCCAGTTCGTCGGCGTCACCGGCCCGCACGAACAGATTGGTGGCCCGCTCCAGGGCGATGGTGCTGGGGATGGTCGCCAGTCCGGCCGCTCGCCGTTGCCGCACCTGCTCCAGCCGCGCGGCGATCGCCGCGTCGTCGGGGCGGCGCTGGGCGGCCCAGCGGAGGTTGCTCTCGGTGTATTCGTGGGCACACCACACCCGCGTGCCCTCCGGCAGGGCCGCCAGCCGCTGCAGGGCCCTCCACATCTGCTCCGGGGTGCCTTCGAACAGCCGGCCGCAGCCACCGGCGAACAGGGTGTCGCCGCAGAACAGATCCCCCGCCGGCCAACCCGGCAGGTGGAAGGCGATGTGGGCGCTGGTGTGGGCGGGCACGGCCAGCACCTCCAGCTCATGGCCCAGCAGCGGCACCCGCTCGCCATCGGCGACGCCGATGGTCTGGAAGGGGATGCGCTCCCGGTCGGCCGCGGCCGCCACCACCGCCGCGAGGGGCCAGCGCCGCAGCAGCTCGCGGCTGCCGCCGATGTGGTCGCTGTGGTGGTGGGTCTGCAGCACCGCCACCAGCTCCAGGCCGCGGGCCTCGAGCCAGCGGGCCACCGGCGGCGCCACCGCCGGATCCACCACGGCGGCGCAGTGGCCGTCGTGGAGCACGAACACGTAGTTGTCGCGCAGAACGGGGATCAGCTCCACCGTCAGGGGCGCCGGTACAGTCGCTGCTTCGGTTTCAGCTATGCATTCAGCCACGGTGGTTCCCCCGGACGACCCCTCCATGATCACCGTCGCCCTGGCCAAGGGGGCTCTACTGAAAGATTCGGTGCAGCGTTTCGCCGCCGCCGGCCTTGATTTCAGCGCTCTGCTCGATCCCGACAACCGCCAGCTGATGGTGCCGAGCCGCTGCGGCGGCGCCCGGGCGCTGCTGGTGCGCAACGCCGATGTGCCCGTGTATGTGGCCTACGGCCAGGCCCAGCTCGGCGTGGTGGGCTACGACGTGCTGCGCGAGCACCGGCTGCCGGTGGCGCCCCTGGTGGATCTGGGCTTCGGCGGCTGCCGCATGGCGGTGGCGGTGAAGAGCGACAGCGGTTACCGCCGGGCTGCCGACCTGCCGGCCCACTGCCGCGTGGCCAGCAAGTTCACCCGCTGCGCCGAAGACTTCTTCGAGCGCCTCGATCTGCCGGTGGAGCTGATCCATCTCACTGGCTCGGTGGAGCTCGGGCCGATCACCGGCATGTCGGAGGCGATCGTGGATCTGGTGGCAACCGGCCGCACCCTGCGGGACAACGGCCTGGTGGCGATCGAGGATCTGTTCGAGAGCACCGCTCGCCTGATCGGCCACCCCCTGGCCCTGCGGCTCGATGACGGACGCCTGCAGGCGATCACCCAGCGGATCGGCGCCGTCAGCCGCGCGCCCCAACCCGCCTGATGGCAAGCCTCGACCGGCAGCGGCTGCGGCGCCTGCTCCCCTACCTGGGCCGCGACCGCCGCCGCCTGCTGCTGACCCTGCTGCTGCTGGTGCCCCTGGCCCTGGCCGCCAGCGTGCAGCCCCTGCTGGTGGGCCAGGCCATCGCCGTGCTGCGCGGCGAGGCGGTACAGCCCTGGTTGGCGGGCCGGCCCACGGCCGAGGCGCTGTGGCTGCTGGTGGGGCTGCTGCTGGCAGCGGTGCTGCTGCGCCTCACCCTGCAGGGCACCCAGATTTATAACGTGCAGGTGGTGGGTCAGCGGCTCACGGCCCGCATCCGCGACGACCTGTTCCGCCACGCCCTCGACCTGCCGCTGCGCTTCCACGACCGCATGCCGGTGGGCAAGCTGCTCACCCGCCTGACCAGCGACGTTGACGCCCTGGCTGAGGTGTTCGGCAGCGGTGCGGTGGGGGTGCTCGCCGATCTGGTCACCCTGCTGGTGATCGGCGCCACGATGGTGTCGATCGAATGGCGGCTGGGCCTGCTGCTGCTGCTGATCCAGGTGCCCGTCACCCTGGGCATCGTCTGGCTGCAGGGGCGCTACCGCCGCGCCAACTACCGGGTGCGCGAGGAGCTCAGCCAGCTCAACGCCGACCTGCAGGAAAACCTGCAGGGCCTGGAGGTGGTGCAGATGTTCCGGCGGGAGGCCGTCAACAGTGCGGCCTTCGCCCGAACCACCGATGGCTACCGCCAGGCCGTCACCGGCACGATCTTCTACGACAGCGCCATCTCGGCGATGATCGAGTGGGTGGCGCTGGCGGCGGTGGCCCTTGTGCTGGCCCTGGGCGGCTCGATGGTCACCGCCGGCGCCATGGGGCTCGGCACGCTCACCACCTTCATTCTGTTCTCGCAGCGGGTGTTCGATCCACTGCGTCAGCTGGCCGAACGTTTCACCCAGATCCAGGGCGGCCTGACGGCGGTGGAGCGGATCGGCGAACTGCTGGAGCAGCCGCTGGAGATCACCGACCTGCCCGAAGCCCGGCGCAGCGCCGCGGCCCGGCGCAGCGCCGGCGAGCGCCGCAGCCCCGGCGAAGTGGTGTTCGAGAACGTGAGCTTCGCCTACCGCAGCGACGATCCGATCCTGGAACAGCTTTCCTTCCGCATCGCCCCCGGCGAGCATGTGGCGATCGTGGGTCCCACCGGTTCGGGCAAGACCACCGTGATTCGCCTGCTCTGCCGGCTCTATGAGCCCCAGTCCGGCCGCATCCTGCTCGACGGGGTCGACGTCCGCGAGCTGCCGCTCGCCACCCTGCGCCAGCGGCTCGGTGTGGTGCTGCAGGACACCTTCCTGTTCAGCGGCAACGTCGCCGATAACCTGCGCCTCGACGCCGACCTCGATGACGCCGAACTGGAGCGCCTCTGCGCCGCGCTCGGCCTGGATCCCCTGCTGCGCAGTCTCGAGGCGGGCCTCGCCACCGAGCTGCGCGAGCGCGGCGGCAATCTCTCCTCCGGCGAGCGGCAGCTGCTTTCGGTGGCGCGGGTGGCGATCCGTGACCCCTCCGTGCTGGTGATGGACGAAGCCACCGCCTTCCTCGATCCCTCCACCGAGGCCACCCTGCAGCGCGATCTCGATCGCCTCCTGCAGGACCGCACCGCCATCGTGATCGCCCACCGGCTCGCCACTGTGGAAGCGGCCGACCGGATCCTGGTGCTGCGCCGCGGGCGGCTGGTGGAGGAGGGCAACCACCGGGAGCTGCGGGCCGCCGGCGGTCTCTACGCCCGGCTGGCGGAGCTGCAGGAGAAGGGGCTCGCCACGCTCTGATCCGGTTGTTCTCCGTCGTTGAGATGCTCGCTGAGCCAGCCGTCGATCAGGGTGGCGAGAGTGCGGGGCATCTGGCGCATCGGCAGGTGTCCCGCACCCTCGATCAGCTCGATCCGGTGCAGGCGCGAATAGCCGGCCAGGTGACGCACGTAGCGGGGTTCCATGACACCGTCGCGGCTGCCGGCGATCCAGAGGTTCGGCACGGTCAGCTCACTGGTGAGACGGGGCAGCTGCTGAACGGCGCCACGGCTGGTGCTGCAGGCCAGCAGGCCCCGGGCGGCTCGGCCCTCGGCCCGCAGCGGGCTGCGGATCGCCGCCGTGCCCGGCAGGGACGCCAGCCAGGCCGGCCGCAGTTGTAAAAACAGGGCGCCGCCGCGACGCACCTGGGCAAACGGCCGCGGCTGGTAGACGCCGCCGCCGGCGCCCATCTGCACCAGGCCGCGCAGCCGCTCCGCCAGCAGGGGCGCCGCATGCAGGGCGACACTGCCGCCGAGGGAGTGGCCGATCAGCACCACCGGTCTGCCCGGCTCGCGCTGCTCGAGCTCGCTGGCCAGCCAGCGCCCGTAGCTGGCCAGGCTGGGCTGGAGGCCCCGCGGCCGCGGCCGCGCCCCGAAGCCCGGCAGATCGGGACACCACAGCGGCCAGCGCGGTTCCAGCTCGCGCCGCAGCGGCTCCCACAGCCGACTGGAGAGCAGCCAGCCGTGCAGCGCCACCAGCAGAGGGGTCTGCGCCTGCCTGCCGTCGGATCCGGGAGGGGGGCTGCTCAAGGTGTGCGCAGCGGCAGCGGCGGGGGGTGAGGGGCTACCACCCTGGCTCAGACCGCCCGCCATCCGCCAGGATCTTCAGACTGCTTTGTGAACCTCCAGCTCCGTCCCCCGGGCGGCCGCCCCTCTCCTTGCGCCCCATGTCGCCGCCCAGCCCCTCGTCGCCGCTGCTCAATCCGGCCCTGCTGGAGCATCTCTATGGCGACGGCCACCGCCTCTGTCCCACCCCCAACCCCGAGTTGCACCTGGTGCTGAGCCTGGAGCGCGAGATCGACCTCTACGAACTGGAGGTGCTCTGCGATGCCGTCGGCTGGAGCCGCCGGCCGCTGCGGCGGGTGCGCAAGGCGCTCCAGCACAGCCTGCTGAGGGTGGGCCTGTGGCGCCACGATGTGCGCCTGCCGCGGCTGGTGGGCTTTGCCCGCTGCACCGGCGATGGTGTCGTCGATGCCACCGTCTGGGATGTGGCCGTCCACCCGCTCTATCAGGGGGTGGGCCTGGGGCGCCAGCTGATGGACTACGTGCTCGACGAATTGCGCCGCATGGAGGTGGAGCGGGTCAGCCTGTTTGCCGATCCCGATGTGGTGGGCTTCTACGGCTCCCAGGGCTGGGAACTCGAACCGGCCCAGCGCCGCTGCGCCTTCTGGTACGCCCCTTAGCTGGAGCCGTCTGCGTCGGTGCGGCCGCAGCGCTCGTAGCGCCGGGCCAGCTCCGCCGGGGCCACGCCCCTACGCCAGTCGCGGCGGAGGCGGGCGTTGGCGAGCACCGTCTGCCACACCCCCAGGCGCCGCCAGCGCCGATCGCTCACGCGCAGGGCCGCCGGCAGCAAGCCGGGCCGGCCATGGCGCCGCAGGCGCAGGGCGAATTCAAGGTCCTCCATCAGCGGCAAGGGCCTCAGGCCGCCGACCCGATCGTGCAGGCTGCGGCTGATCAGCAGACCCTGGTCGCCGTAGGGCAGTCCTCGCCAGCGGCTGCGCAGGCTCACCGCCTGTTCCACCAGCCGCAGGGCCGGATCGCGTCCTTCGATCGCCAGGTGGAATGCCCAGGCACGCCCCTCGTCCCCACCGATCGCCCGCTCCAGCAGCACCGGCCAGCCGGCCGGCAGCCGCACGTCGCCGTGCAGCAGCAGCAGCCAGCGACCATCGCAGACCTCCAGTCCCCGCCGCAGCTGCTCGCCGCGGCCAGCGGGGCTGGTCAGCACGTGGGCACCGCCCAGCCGGGCCACCAGGGCGGTGGCGTCGCTGCTGCCGCCGTCCACCACCAGCACCTGTCGCACCAGCCACGGCGCAGCGGCCAGGTCGGCCAGCAGCGGCGGCAGTCCGCGGGCCTCGTTGCGCACCGGGATCACCACGCTCAGCGGAGGCACGACGGCGGTGGTGGTGGCGTTCATCGCCAGGCCTCCAGATCGG
>JBIIJS010000136.1:0-7461 GCA_044233605.1 Cyanobium sp.
CCCGCCTGGCCTGCAACACCGAACCGCCGGCGCCGCCGCCGCTGCGGCTGCAGGCCGGCGAGCAGCGTCTGGCACTGCCGCGGCTCGAGGCGGCCCGTCTGCTGATGGCCTGGTGGCAGCCACCCGCCGGCGATCTCGATGCGGTGATGGGGGCCGACATCGCCACCACCGTGCTGGCGGAGGGAAGGCGCAGCCGCCTGGTCGAGCAGCTGCGGGAGCGGTTACGGATCGTCGAGAGCATCGATCTCGATCTCCACCCCATGGAATGCGGCAGCCTTGCCCTGCTTGAGGCGGTCTGCGAGGAGGATGAGCTGCCGGCCGTGCGGCGGGCGATCGGAGAGGTGTGGCAGGAGGTGATGCAGGAACCGCTGGGGGACGCGGAGTGGTCGCGGGCCCTGCGCCTGGTCTCCAACAGCTACCGATTCGGGCTCGAGTCGCCGGGGGCGGTGGCCGGAGTGATCGGCAACGGCCATCTCTGGGGCCGTCGCCAGCCCCTGAGCGCCCCGCTCCAGGCACTGGCCGGCTGGAACCCGGAGCGTCTGCGAAGCGAAGCACTCGAGCAGCTGGATCCCCGGCGTGCCTTCGTGCTTGAGGCGGTACCGGCATGATCAACCACCTGGCAGGAGGGTTGCCGCTCCTGATCGAGCAACGGCCCGGCCCGGCGATCCTGGCGGCCCAGTTGGTGATCCGGGGCGGCAGCGGCACCGATCCCAGCGGGGGCAGGGGGGGGCACCAGGTGCTGGCGGGGCTGATGACCAGGGGCTGCGGGGATCTCGACGCCGAAGCGCTGGCCGATCTGGTGGAGGGCGCCGGGGCGGCCCTGCGGGCCGAGGCCCAGGAGGATGCCATGGTGCTCGCCCTGAAGTGCGCCGCCACCGATGCCGTCGACCTGCTGCCCCTGCTGATCCGCATGGTGCGGCGTCCGACTCTGGACATCGATCAGTTCGAACTCGAACGCCAGCTCAACCTGCAGACCCTGCAGCGCCAGAGGGAAGACCCGTTCCAGCTCGCCCACGACCAGCTGCGCCGTCAGCTGTACGACGACGGTCCCTACGGCCATGACCCGCTCGGCATCGAGGGCGACCTGCTGGCCCTCGAGCCCCGCACTCTCAAGCCCCTGGTGGCAAGCCTGGGCGAACGCGGCGCAGTACTGGTGATCTGCGGCGACCCACCGGAAGGGACGGTGGCGCTGCTGGAGCGGGAGCTGACCCTGGCTCCGTGGAACACCGCTCTCCCCAACCCGACTGTCCTGGAGCAGATAAGGCCGCCCCAGCAGCGCCTGGCCTGCGAGCAGCAGGACACGGAGCAGCTGGTCCTGATGCTGGGAACCGCCACGGTGCCCCTCGGCCATGCCGACGCCCTGGCGCTGCGGCTGCTGCAATGCCATCTCGGGCTGGGCATGTCGTCACGCCTTTTCGTGACGATGCGCGAGGAGCGGGGCCTGGCCTACGACGTGGGGGTGCATATGCCTGCTCGCTGCGGTGCCGCCCCCTGGGTGATGCACCTTTCGACCTCGGCTGAGCGGGCCGGCGAGGCCACCGCCTGCCTGTTGGATGAGTGGCAGCGCCTGCTGGAGACTCCCCTCGGCGAGACGGAACGGGATCTCGCCCTGGCGAAGTTCCTGGGTCAGGAGGCGATGGGACGCCAGACCTGCGGCCAGATCGCCGAACGGCAGGCCCTGGTGCTCAGCCACGGTCTGAGCGAGAACCACATCGCAGGCGTGCTCGCGCGGGCGCCTGAGTTGAGCTGCGGTGACCTGCAGGCAGCGGCCCGCCGCCACCTGCGGATTCCCTGCCTGAGCCTGGTAGGGCCGGCGCTTGCCCTGGAGGCTGCGACGCGGGCCTGGCACGATCACCCTCTCAGCCTGGATCCTGTGGAGGCGAGGCCAGGCTGAGCACCTCGGAGGAAAGCAGAAAGGTACCGCGACGGAAGCGCACGGCCAGCATCGCCAGCGGCCGGCATTCCACAACCACACCCACCTCGGCGGGGTCGATCAGATCGGGTGGCCGCAGCATCGGCATCGGATCGGCCGTCTTGAGATAAGGGAGCGGCACACTCAGCCGCACGGCGGCTCCGATCGGTGGCGGCGCGCCTGCATCGTCTGCGGAGTGACCGGAAGGGCCGCTGGTTGTGGCGCTCACCCCTGCCTCCTGTGCTGCAAGACCTGTGCAGGTGAACCTAGCTGCTGCAGGATGGTCGCCAGCGAACGGAATCAAGCGTGCGGGCCCTTGCCAATCTGAGCGGTGCAATCGCCGGGCTGCTGCTCATCCTGGTAGGTGGTCTGGTGCCAGCGGTGCTGCCCGTATGGGAACCCGCTGCGGGATGGCTGCTGAAGCCGCTGATGATCACCATGCAGGTGCCGGCGCTGCTGCTCACCGCCCTGGTCTGCGGCCACCGCCCCGCAATTCTGGCGGCGGTCGCCTACCTGAGCATCGGTCTGTTCCAGCTGCCGGTGTTCCATGAGGGCGGCGGAGTCAGCTACCTGCTGGATCCGGGTTTCGGCTATCTGGCCGGTTTTCTGCCGGCGGCCTGGCTCACGGGCAAGATCAGCCGCCAGCCGGGGCTCGACGATCCCCTCAGCCTGGCGGCGGTGGCGGCCTTCGGCCTGCTGGTGATCCACCTCTGCGGTCTTGCCAACCTGCTGCTGGGCGGACTGGCGGGTCGCTGGGGCACGAGTTTTTTGCCCCTGCTGCGCGACTACAGCCTGGCCCTGCTGCCCCAGCTGCTGGTCTGCTGCGCGGTCGGGGTGCTGGCCTGGCTGCTGCGCCGCCTGCTGCTGGTCCCCTCATGAACCCTGGCCCCACTGGCGAGCAGGGGAGGCGGGCGCACCGTCCGAGGCGCCTGGTCAACCTCAGCTGGCTGCTTGCCTCTGCGGTGCTGCTGCTGGATCAGGGCAGCAAGCTGTGGGCGCAGCACCGGCTTGCCCCCGGGGCGATCGAACCGCTGCTGCCCGGCCTGCTGCAGCTGCAGCGGGTGAGCAACACCGGGGCTGCCTTCAGCCTGTTCAGCGGATCCACCCAGGTGCTGGCCCTGGTGAGCCTGCTGGTGGCCCTCGGCTTGGTCCTGGTGCTGTCGTTACGCCCCCCGAGTGCCCTGAGCTCTGCCCTCGCTCTTGGCTTTCTGCTGGGCGGAACCGTGGGCAACGGCATCGATCGCTGGCGCCTCGGCGCCGTGGTGGATTTTCTCGAGTTCGTGCCGATCCGCTTCCCGATCTTCAACATCGCCGACGTCGCCATCAATCTGGCCGTGCTCTGCTTCACCTTTGAACTTTTCGCCGGCCTGCGGCAGGAAGGGGGCCGCCATGGCTGAGAGCCTCGCCCCGCTGCAGCGGCTGCGCCTCCTACCCAGGCTGTTCAGCCCTGCATCCACCACCGGCAGTGACCCTGCACGGCTGCAGGTTGAGTCGTCAGCCCAGCCACGTCGGGCACTCCCATTGCACGGCAACTGCTACCGGATCGGTCGCGACAGCGGCAACGACATCGTCATCGACCATGCCGCCGTCAGCCGCCGCCATGCCCTGCTGGAACGCCAAGGCAGCCACTGGCTGCTCAGCGATCTCGCTTCCACCAATGGACTCTGGTGGCAGGGGCGGCGGGTGCAGAAGCTGCTGCTGCGCGACGGCGACCGGATCCGTTTCGGCCCCGATTCTTCCGACGGTGAAGGGAACGATGCGGACCTGCCGACGCTGCGGTTCGAGCATCGCCACGACCCGCGTCGCCGCAATCTCCTCCGTCTCGGTGGGATGGTGTTCGCCGTGCTGGCGGGCGGCGGCCTGCTGCTGCTGAGCGCTTCGATGATCCAGATGCCGATTCGCGGCAGCCTGGCGACCGTGCGCGGTCCGCTGCTGCTTTACGACGGCTCCGACCGGCCGATCGCCTCCGCCCAGGATCAGCGCCACCAGGAACTGGCCCGGCTGAACGATTACCCGCCGGTGCTGATCGATGCCCTGCTCGCCAGCGAGGACAATCGTTTCTGGTGGCATCCGGGCGTCGACCCGATCGGCACGCTCCGGGCCCTGGTTGCCAACCTCATCGGCGGTCGGGTGGTGGAAGGGGGCAGCACCCTCACCCAGCAGCTGGCACGCAGCCTCTACCCCGAGCAGGTGGGAGAGGGGGAGACCCTGGCTCGTAAATGGCGTGAGCTGCTGGTCGCCCTGCAGCTGGAGGCCCGCTTCAGCAAGCACGACCTGCTGTTGAGTTATCTCAACCGGGTGTACATGGGATCGGGCTGGGGCTTCGAAGATGGTGCCCGCCGCTTCTTCGGAAGGCCCGCTGCCCAGCTGCAGCTGGAGGAGGCGGCCCTCCTGGTGGGCATGCTCCCCTCCCCCAATGGCCACGACCCCTGCTTCCACCCGCAGACCTCCCTGGCCGCCCGCAACCAGGTGCTCGACAAGATGGCCGCCACCGGCCGGATCAGCGCCGACCAGGCCCGCAGTGCCAGGCGGCGTCCGATCCGCCTGGCGGGATCGGCCTGCCGCGCCAGCGCTCGCCGCGCCGCACCGTTTTACTCCGATCAGGTGCGCCGCGATCTCGACAATCTGGTTGGTGGTGATGTGGCGGCCCAGGGAAACTATCTGATCGACACCTATCTCGATCCCGACCTGCAGACCCTGGTGGAGCGGGTGCTGCGGGAGCGGATCGATGCCAACCGCAGCCGCGGCGTGAGCCAGGGGGCGGTGGTGGTGCTCGACAGCCGCAACGGCGGTGTGCTGGCGATTGCGGGGGGGCGCGACTATCGCCAGAGCCAATTCAACCGCGCCTCGATGGCGCTGCGTCAGCCTGGCAGCACCTTCAAGCTTGTTCCCTACCTGCTTGCCCTGGAACGGGGCAGACGCCCCAGCGACAGCGTTGAGTGCGGGCCGCTTCGTTGGCGCGGCCAGTTCTTCGACAGCGGCTGCGGTGGCAGGATCAGCCTGCGTTCGGCCCTGGCTCAGAGCAGCAACACCGCCGCCTTGAGGCTGGCCCGCGACATGGGCCTGGAGGCGGTGGTGCAGAAGGCCCGCGACCTGGGCATCAGCAGTCCGCTCGACCCCGTGCCAGGCCTGGCCCTGGGCCAGAGCGAGGTGACGCTGCTCGAACTCACGGCGGCCTATGCGGCCGTGACCAACGACGGCATCTGGAATCCAGCCAGCACGATCCGGCGTCTCACCGATGCCGAGGCCTGCCCCGCCTCGGCGGCGGAAAAGCGCCCTGGAGAGCAGAAAGCGCCACCGGCTGCATCGGCGGCCGACTGCCGCGCCGCTGCAGCCAACCGCGCCATCGGCGGCGGCGGCGGCCGGCGCGTGATGAAAAGCAGCACGGCCCGCGACCTGCGTTCCATGCTGGAGTCGGTGGTCAGCGGCGGCACCGGCTCGGCGGCCTGGGTGGGTGGTGGCAGCGGCGGCAAGACCGGCACCACCAACGACGCCCGCGATCTCCTGTTCGTGGGCTCCATGCCAAGCCGTCACTGGACCATGGGGGTATGGCTGGGCAATGACGACAACAGCCCCAGTGGCGCCAGCAGTGGCCTGGCGGCGAGCCTGTGGGGAGAAATCATCCGGGCCAGTTCCCCCTCCAACTGACGCCACCTCCCCGTCCTGCCATGCCGCCACGCCTGCCCAACGGTCCGCGTCTCTGGATCGGAATCGGCATCGGCTTCGCCGCCCTCGCCCTGCTTGGTGTGGTCTTGCAGGCAGTGAACCAGTTGCTTTGGCAGCTGAGCTACTGGCTGCCGACCTGGCTGCTGGGGCCCCTGCTGCTTCTGATGTTCGCGGCCTTGATGCTGGCCGTGATCCAGATCGGCTGGCCCTGGTTCCAGGCCTGGCGGCGAGGGGAGCGGCGCGATGGCAGCGGCCAGGCCCTTCAGGCGGTGGCGCCGGCAAACCGGCGGGAGGCGGCTCAGCGCAATCTCGAGGCGATCGATCGCACCCTCGAGCGGGTGCGCGATCAGGTGGAACGCAAAGCGCTGCGCCAGGAGAAGGAGCGCATGCAGGCGGAGCTGGAGCGTGGAGATCTGGTGATTGTCGTGTTCGGCTCCGGCTCCGCCGGCAAGACCTCTCTGATCCGAGCCTTGCTGCATGAAGTGGTGGGGGAGGTGGGAGCGGCGATGGGCAGCACCCGGGAGTCGCAGCGCTACCGGCTGCGGCTGCGGGGCCTTGAGCGGGCCGTGATCCTTGTGGACACCCCGGGCATTCTCGAAGCGGGTAGCGAAGGCCGGCAGCGGGAGCAGCTGGCGCGGCGTCAGGCCGTACGGGCCGATCTGCTGCTGCTGGTGGTCGACGGCGACCTGCGCGCCAGCGAACAGGGGGTGTTCGCCGCGCTGGCATCCCTGGGAAAGCGCCTGCTGCTGGTGCTCAACAAGTGCGACCTGCGTGGTGAGCAGGAGGAACAGCGACTTCTGGAGCTGCTGCGCCGCCGCTGCATTGGACGCATCGCTGCCGAGGACGTGATCCCGGCCAGTGCCTCACCCCAGACGGTGCCGATGCCGGGCGGCAGACCGCTGCAACCCGAGCCCGAGATCGCAGCGCTGCTGCGACGAATCGCAACCGTGCTGCGCCAGGACGGTGAGGAGCTGATCGCCGACAACCTGCTGCTGCAGTGCCGCCAGCTGGGCGAAGCCAGCCGCGATCTACTCAACCGCCAACGGCGCACCGATGCCGAGGCAATCGTCGATCGCTATGCCTGGATCGGCGCCGGTGTGCTGATGGCCACGCCCCTGCCGGGGCTCGACCTGCTGGGCGCCGCTGCGGTGAATGCCCAGATGGTGGTGGAGATCGGCCGGGTGTACGGCGTCACCCTGAGCAGGACCTCTGCCCAGGAGCTGGCCGTATCGGTGGGGCGCACCCTTGCTGGCCTGGGCCTGATCAAGGGCGGTGTGGCCCTGCTGGGCGCTGCCTTGAGCCTCAACCTTCCAGCACTGGTGGTGAGCCGGGCGATCCAGGCGGTGAGCGGGGCCTGGCTCACCCGGGTGGCAGGCCGCAGCTTCATCACCTACTTCCAGCAGGATCAGGACTGGGGCGACGGTGGACTGGCGGACGTGCTGCAGCGTGAGTATGAGCTCAACCGCCGTGAAGGCGCCCTGCGTAGCTTCCTGGCCGCCGCGTTCAATCGCGTGGTTGAACCGCTGCAGCGCCAGCCGGAACGCCGCCTGCCACCGCGCCCTGGCCCGCGCCGCTCCCGGCCTGAACCGCCGTGGCGAGGGCCTCAGGAGGGGGGGGAAGAAGCGGACCGCGCAGATCCAGAAGTGTGACGAAGAGGAGGTAGAGAACGGCGATCAGAACCGAGATCGCACCGGTGACGATCGCCACCCAGCGGGCCCTCCGGGTACTCGCATCAGTGGTGGGATCAGACATCGTGATTCGGAACGGCAGGCATTGGCTGCGGGGCAGAGGGTTCAGGGCGTCAGTCCGGCGCGCACCACCGCCGCCAGCCGCTCAAGGTCGGCGCTGCGAGTGTGGGGATTGCCGAGCACCGCCTTGAGGTG
>JBIIJS010000137.1:0-7415 GCA_044233605.1 Cyanobium sp.
AGTGCCATCACTTGACTTATCAGTTCACCCTGAGCGCCTTGGATGTTCTGCTATGCATGCCCGCCGGTAGCTCCGGGCCAGATCTACACGCAGCCATCAAAAGACACATTGTAGCGGAGGCGACCCTACGGGTGCTGCCACCGGTCGAGAGCTGATGGTTGAGAAGGTGGACGCCATGGGAGCCGACACTGCAGCTGCCATGCCACGCGCTGCTTGTCGGACGCTGTCACGGGTGCAGCAATCTAATGACTACTTCCTCATTTAGGAAAAGACAATGCTGGAAACCCTTGCAGTTCTGCTCATTATTCTCTGGCTGCTTGGCCTGCTCACCTCCTACACATTGGGAGGGCTGATTCATCTCCTATTGGTCATCGCAGTGATTGCCATCATCCTGCGCTTGATCAGTGGGCGTCGAGTGTGAGCAGCGCGCCTCTACCACCAACATGACCATGAATCCCTTCTTTATTGCCGAAACCGACAAGACCTTTGATCAGGCCTGCACAGATCTCCAGAAAGCTGTCACAGAGAACGGCTTTGCCGTGCTGGCTGTGCACGATCTCGGCGAGAGCCTGCGCAGCAAAGCCATCAGCTTCATGGAGAACTGCCGAGTGTTCGAAGTGTGCAATCCACAGCAGGCTGCCAAGGTACTGAAAAGCGATATGACTCTGAACATGGCCCTGCCATGCCGAATCTCTGTCTACACCGAGGCAGGCCACACCAGGATCGGCATGATCCGGCCGGGAGCCATGCTGAGCAGCCTCTCCTCAGACTTCACCCTTGCGCAGGTTGCCCAGGAAGTGGAAGCCTCCACCACCACCATGATCCAGACGGCAGCCTGCCGTTGATTGCAGCTGATCCAGCCAACAATCCGCTTCAACCTGCATGCACCACCGGCGTCACCCACACACCCACGGTCATGGTGGATCGGGCGGGGCCGCGGAAGGATCCAGCCACTGGCGGCACCGCATCATACCGGTGTGAGATAGCCACAGCTATATGATCGGAACCGGACAACCGACCGATGGTGGGATCAAACCCCGTCCAACCCGCTCCCGGCAGGTAGACCTCCGCCCAGGCATGGGTGGAACCGACGGCCTCCGGTGACAGTGGATTGTGCAGATAGCCGCTCACAAACCGGGCCGCCAATCCCAGCAGACGGGTTGCTGCCAGGAATAGCGTCGCGAAATCGCGGCAGCAGCCACTACCACGGCTGATGGTATGGGAGGGAGACTGCACGCCAGGCTCCTCACGCCCGATGTAGCGGAACTTGTCGTGAATGCAGCAGCTGATTCGTTCCAGCAGAGTGTAGGTTTCCAGCTTTTCACCAGGGGCATATAGGCCAGCTACCCAGAGTTCAAGAGCCTTGTCATGATCCACGGGCTGGCGATAAGGAGCCAGAAGCAGTTGCTCCTCAGGTCCGTAGTGAAACGGAAAGAACAGCGCCTCAGGCGTCACCAGAAAGTTAAGTGGATCCTGATGGTACTGCTGAATCAGCACCTCGCTCTCGACCTTAAGGATGGTGGCAGGCTCGCTGAAACTGGCGATCGCCACTGAATTATTTTCTGCATCTCGGTGCCATCGCAGCGTTGCGGTTGGGGAAATACGCAGCCAGGAGGCCTCGATTCGGAGCTCATGACCCTCGCGCGGCCGCAGCAGCAGGGTATGTTCACCAAGCCAAACCTCGGTGTCGTAGCTGTAAAGGGTCTGGTGTCGGATCCGGTAACGCTGCATCGCTGCGTCCGCTCATAGGTGCTGGATGCCATTAGCATGGACCATCAAGCACAGCACTCAGCAATATCGGAATCAAACTCATGCTCCCACCCGTCCCACTCCACCTTGGCATCGAAGGGATCGGATCGACGTGGGCAGAGAGTTCCTTTGGAACCGACAGCCTGGCATTATTTCTGATTATCCTGGCGCGCTATTTTCTCGCTGCTGGAGGATGCTGGTGGCTGGTGCGTGCTTGCCGCCCCGTTGCCTCAGCAGCAGCGATGGCCCAGCAAGGCAAACGGATCCGTGATGGAATCCGCCATGACATCCGCCTGTCGGTGCTCTCGTCGGCGATCTTCGCTGTGGCCGCTGCGGCTGTGCTGTGGCTACAGGCCCAAGGCTTCACAAAGTTGTACGGAGGAGTGGATCCCAACACCTGGTGGTATCTGGGCGTGAGTTATCTCACGGTGCTGATCCTCCAGGATGCACTCTTTTACGCCACACACCGCCTGTTCCATCATCCGGCGCTATACAGCACCTTCCATCGCGGCCACCATCGCTCACGCCAGCCCACCCCCTGGACTTCCTTCGCGTTTGACATGCCTGAAGCCTTGGTGCAAGCCGTATTTCTGGTGGCGATTGTGATGCTGATTCCCCTGCACCTGATCACCCTTCTGGCCGTGCTCAGCACCATGACCGTATGGGCGATCGTGAATCACCTTGATCTCGATTGCCTGCCCCGCAACTTCCCCCACCACCTGCTGGGCCGCTGGGTGATCGGCCCGGCGCACCACTCCCTGCACCATCGCCGGCCGTCGCTGCACTTTGGCCTTTACTTCACCTTCTGGGACCGGGTCTGCGGCACACAGGATGATCGCTACGCCAGAGGCCTGAGCCCATTGAGAAGAGCAAAACTCATACCAGAAGGTTAAGAATACAATGATTGATCAACAACGTGGCAAACGCAAAATGCCAGCAAGATCCAAGGATTCATTGTCGTTTCCACCGCATTGCGGTGTTGCCATGGTCGCGGCCCTGCGCCCATGCCTGCTGCTCTCCTGCGAGGAGGCGATCGAAGACTGGCTCTGGCTGAAGCAGGCGGCACTGCAAAATGCAGCATTGCCCTTTGGTTGTTCATGACCGCCACGCCAAACCAGATCGCACTGAATCCCCTGGCTCCTGGCTCCCTGGATGCGGCCCTCAACTGGCGGTATGCGGTGAAGAGCTTTGATGCCTCGCGCCCGATCGAGCCCAGCACCTGGGCGGCGCTGGAGAACAGCCTGGTGATGAGCCCGTCGAGCTACGGGTTGCAGCCCTGGAAGTTCCTGGTGATCACCAACGGCGCCCTGCGAGCAGAGCTTCGCCCCCACTCCTGGAACCAGGGCCAGATCACCGATTGCTCCCACCTGGTTGTGTTTCTGGTGAAGCGCGAGATCACCCCAGCAGACCTCGACAAGCTGATCAACGCCACCAGCGCGGTGCGCGGCGTGCCAGCCGAGCAGCTGAACTTCTACCGAGAGCTGATGCAGAAGGATCTGATCGATGGGCCCCGCAGCCAGCAGATCGACCGTTGGGCTTCCAATCAGGTGTACATCGCCCTTGGCACGTTCATGACCGCAGCGGCTCTGATGGGAGTGGACACGTGCCCGATCGAAGGGTTTTCGCCCCCTGATTACGACCGGATCCTGGGCCTGGAGGCCAACGCCCATCGAAGCTGTGTGGTGTGCGCAGCGGGCTACCGCGACGCCGCTGACAAATACGCCGGACTTGCGAAGGTGCGCTACCTTCCCGACGAACTCATTGAGCATCGCTGAATGAGGGGTGAGTTCCGGCACTCCCACTGATTGGTTTGCGATGGATTCGGATCGGGCAGGTGCGCGCGGAGCAGCTTGGCATCGTCAGCCCTGCCAGGTCTGAACCACCGCACTGGTGAGGGCGCCAGGCTCGACACCGGGGAGATGCACCTTCTGGGCGTTGAAATCCAGCAGCACACTGGCGCCGCCCGGAGATGCCACCACCCGGGCCTTCTGGCCTTCTGCCCAGAAGCCCCTGAGGTCGAGGACGTCCTGGCGGGGATCGAAACCGCTGACGGTGAGCTGGCGACCCCAGGCGTAACCGAGCTGGAAGCGCTCGGCGATGGTGGCGTTGGCGGCGATGGAGCTGGTGGTTGCCTCCACAGCGATGGTGCTGCTGGGCAGGGGAGGGGCTCCCCCTGTAAGTCCACCTGAGATCAGCGGATCGGTGCCGTAGTCGCCCCAGATGGCGCTGAAGCTGCCGGCGGCGGCAGCGGTGCCGTTGTGGGTGTTGGCCAACTGGCCGGAGGGGCCTGCATTGTCGCGGGCGATCGACCACATCGAGAGCATGCCGAGGCGCTTCTCACGGGCGAAGTCTTCCAGCAGCTGGGCATCGGTGGTGGTGAACACCTCGCTGGTGATGTCGTTCACGCCGATCATCGGCGTGACGCCGAGCTGGTTCCAGCCGAAGCCCAGAGCAAAGCTGCGATGGAGCTCGCTGAGCTGGCTGAAGCTGGCGTTGGCGGCATCAATGGCGTACTGGCCCATGGACTTCAGGGCCGGCGGCGCGGCGCCGTTGCCGTAATTCATGGCCATGATGTTGACGCCATCGAGCTTCACTCCCTCCGCCAGGGCCTGACGCACCACCGCCAGGCCGCTGGCGGTGAGACCCTGAGGCAGCACGGGCAGGGTGTACCAGATCTCCAGGTCGGGATGGCTCTGTTGCAGCAGCTTCAAGGCGCTGGCCAGCAGCTGGTTGGCGGCCCGGTTGGCGAGGGCGGCACCTTCGATATCGAAGTCGATGCGGTTCAGAGCAAGGGTGTCCACCACCTGGCGGTAGCGGTTGGCCAGGTCGTTGGCGGTGGCGCCTCTGGCTGCCAGCTTCTCGGCCAGGCTCACACCGGCAGCCCCACCGAAGGACACCATCACGTCGCCCCCCACCGCGCGCAGCTGGTTGATCTCCTGCCTGAGGGCAATGGCCTGGCTATGGGTGCTGCTGAGGGTGAGGGCCTGCAGGCCAGCCCAGGCCGGATCGCCGGAGGGGGTGGCCTGAATGAAGCCGAGGGTGAAGAGACCCACCCCATGCTGGCGGGCGAGGCCATCGAGGTCGGGCACCGGGTAGAGGCCCATGTCCACGTAGGGCGCGAAGAACTGCTCGCCCCAGAGGGCATCGGCGCGATTGCCGGAGTTGATGCCGCCGGGCGGCAGGGGGGTGGTGCCGCTGCCAGGCGTGGGTGTGGGAGTGGGAGTGGGAGTGGGTGTGGGTGTGGGAGTGGGAGTGGGAGTCGACGCAGGCGTGGAGCCGCTGCCGCTGCCGGCGAGCAGCACCTCGCTGGAGCTGAGACTCCCCAGCCGGGTGCCGGCCGGCAGCGCACCCTGCATGTAGGAACGGCTGGCCCGGTTGGGCTGCAGGGTGGTGCCCCAACGGGGAGGGCCAAGGGTGATCAGCCAGGTGCCATCGGCCCGCTGGCTCTGCTGCAGTGAGAAGTTGCTCACCTGGCGCAGGGCATAGCGGCTGGTGAAGCTGACGCTCCACTGGCTGATGGGCTTGGCGGAGGTGTTGGTGAGCAGGATCTCGCCTTCGAAGGAGCCGTTCCACTGCTTGGAAAGACGCAGGTCAACGAGGATGGCGGATGAGGTTGTGATCGCCACGAAGCGGGGGGAGCGGAATTGCTTCCATGCTTCGCCGTTCCATCACCCTGGCGCATCCTGCGGATGAAGGATTGCGGCCCTCAGCCCGGCCCTGGGGGCAGGTAGCCCAGGCGCATGCCGGTCACGGCGGCAGCGGTGCGGTCGACCACCTGGAGCTTGGCCAGGATGTGCTGCACGTGGTCGCGGGCGGTGACCTCGGCGATCTGGAGCCGTTCACCGATCCGCCGGTTGGTACAGCCTTCCGCCACCAGCGCGAGGATCTCCACTTCGCGGGCGGTGAGTTCGGCGCTGGCCAGGCTGTCGGCGTCGAGCACGGCCTGGCAGTCGCCATCGAGGTAGGCCCTGCCGGCGGCGAGGTGGGTGAGGGCCTGGAGCACCACGCCGCGGCCCACGTTGCGTTGGCTGATCACCCCCTGCACCCCCGCGGCCAGGGCGTCCCTGATCGCCACTCGATGGGGGGTGCCAAGGCTCAGCAGCACGGTGGGTGGAGAGGGGCGGCGCAGCATCTCCCGCAGCATCGGCAGGGCGGGACCATCCCCCAGGAACTCCTGACAGAGCAGCAACACATCACCGGCGTCCTCCGGCAGCAGGGCCAGGCCATCGGCCCCGCGCCGGCAGATCCCGAGCAGCCGCTGGGGCGGCTCACCATCCGGGCTGTCGAGCAGCTGGGCCAGCATCAGCAGGCCGTAGGGCAGCTGGCCGGTGCACAGCAGCAGACGCCAGTGACTGAGCTGGATGCCCACCGCCCGTCTGCGGTGCAGCAGCTCATCGGTGCTGGGCAGGGCAGGGTCGCTTGGGTGGGGCGGCTCCATGCAGCGCAGAGGCTGGGAAGGCCCCCATCCTGGCTGAGATCCTCTGGACGGTAGCGATAGGCCAGCTCGTGGCACCAGCGTCACCGACGCGGTGCGCCAGGCCCTGCGCGCCGAGCTCGAACGCTGCGCTGTGGCGCTGGATGAAGCGCATGTGCACTGGGCGCTCGAGGGCTGCACCTTTGTGGAGTCGCCGCTTGGGGAGATTCCAGAGCGGTGGGAGGTGAAGACCGTTGAAGATTCCGATGTTTTGTCCGCGGTGCCGGCGCCGGGCGCAGAACGGGTTGCCGGCCTGCTCCAGGCGGCTCAGCCAGGAGTGGATCGGCTGATCACCGATGAGGCCCATCAAGGCTCAGACGCCGTAACGCCGCGCAAAACCGGCGGCGCCGAGCCCGGCTAAAACATCTGTTCTACTCGCTCGACTGCCATGCTCACCGACCTGCCCCTCGATCAGCCCTTCCCCTTCCGCAGCAGCACCGACACCGACGGGCTCGATCTGCACCAGCTGCTGGTGCCCAACCCCGTCTGCACCTTCTTCATGCGGGTTGATGGGCACGGCCTGCGCAGCCGCGGCGTGTTCGATGGCGACTTGCTGGTGATCGACCGCTCGATCGAGCCCAGCCCCGGCTGTCTGGTGGTGGTGGCCCATCGGGGCGTGTTCCTGCTGCGGCCCCTGCTGATCGAGGCGGGCCAGTGCCTGCTGGCGCCGATCCATCCCGGTGAGGAGCCGATTCCGGTGGCCTTCGATGAGCCCGACAGTTCGCCGCTGTTCGGGGTGGCGGTGCACGCTGTGCATCGGCTCGGGCCGGCACCGTCGCGGCGGCGCTGAACGGGGGCGGCCCGTCTCTCAACCCACCACCTCAATGACACCCCCTGCCCCTCTCCTTACAACGTCAAAATCTCTGGACCACCAGCACCAACAGGGCCGCCGTACTGCCACCCAATTCACTTCAGTGAAAGCCCCCGAAGATCAGCCATCCGGACCAGCCCAACCAGCACCGAAAATCGACTGTTGAATCGAGCGCCAGCGCATCTTGCTGCTGTTGCTCGCTCTGGTGATGGTGCTGGGCATGCCATTCCAGGGGCTGCTGCCGGTGTTCGTGCATCTACCCATCTGGCAGATCCATGACCCCCTTCGAACCGATCCCAGCACTGGCTGCATAAACTCAAGCCAGGCCCGCCCCATGCAACAGCAGGTCGAGACCCAGTGCCGCGGTGGATAGTCGCAGAG
>JBIIJS010000007.1:0-26883 GCA_044233605.1 Cyanobium sp.
GCCCCACTGGCAGGGCTGGCAGGGGCTGGAGCTGGCCGCCCGGCATCCCTACCAGCTGCTGCGGCTCGATCGAAGCTGGCTGGAACAACGGGCGCAGCGACTGCTGCAGGAAGGCCACGCCATCAGCTGGCGGGAATCCCGGCCCGAGCGTTACTGAATGGCCTGCCCGTCCGGCTCAGCGCGCCACCAGCGCCAACCCTCCAGGTTGATCAGAAGACCGAACAGCACCAGAACCACCATCAGCACGATCTGGTCGATGCGGGAATCGGGCACCAGGATGTCGGCGATCAGGTGGAGCAGGTTGGTGACGCTGTAGGTGACGCTGAACCAGAAGTGGACGCGGCGCCAGCCTCGCCAGCGTTGATCCGGCCCGGGCGAAGTGATCGCATAGGCGATCAGCACGATTGCGATCAGGGGCAGCAGAAAGTACAAGAGCATCGCCCCGAACAGCCAGGGCAGCACCGTGCTCTCCACCTGGCTGTGGATCTCCGGCGACTGGCCGTGGAACAGCGGCATCAGCCCCAGATCCACATGGAAGAGCATGGCCAGCAACCACGCCAGCCAGAGGCTGATCAGACGCAGACCATGGCGCAGGGAAGAAGGCATGAAACAGGAGGGAGGGTATGCACGAACACCGCTGCTTCCACTCTGGGCGGACGAACGGAGAGCGGCGGCCCGCTTTCACGCTTCGACGACGAAGGATCGGCCATGATGCGTGCATCGTCATAGCCACCTGCCGCCATGGCCACCGCCGACCTGCCCAGCCCCGAGCTGCTGGAGGAATTCAGCCAGTTCTTCCGGCTGCTGAGCGAGCCGGCCCGGCTGCAGCTGCTCTGCCAGCTCAAGCAGGGTCCGATGGATGTGGCGAACCTGATCCAGGCCACAGGCTTCAGCCAATCGCACATCAGCCGCCAACTCGGCCAGCTGCTGAAGGCCGGCCTGGTGAGTTGCGAAAGGGAAGGGGTACGCCTGATCTACCGGGCCGACGACCAGCTCGTGCACGATCTCTGCTCCCTGGTGCAGAACCGTCTGCGCCAGCGACTCGAAAGCCAGCTGCAACACTTCACCAGCCGCTGACCTCAGCCGTGCTCCGGATCAACGGCGATGCCATGGCTTCGCCCCTTGAGCGAACGAAAGCGTTCATCGAGATCATGCAGCATCTCGATGGCGAACATCGGCAACTCCTGCACCGCCAGCAGAAACTGCTCCCGGTTCATCGGCAACAGGCGCACATCGGTCAGAGCCGTGGCGGTGCAGTAACGCAGATGCTCGGGATCCACCAGGGCACCCACCCCGAAGCAGCGCCCGGCCGGAATGGTCTCCTGCAGATGTCCCTCATCCCAGGCGAGGCTCACCGAGCCCTCGATGACGGCATACAGACAATCACCATGATCGCCAGCGTTGTAGATGATTTCTCCTGCTGCGAAGGGCACCAGGTTGCGGCCATTGGCAAGCACCTTGATGGTGTTGAGTTCCAGGCTGACCTCTGAGCTCATGGCAGGGAGCGGTGCATTCCTCCACCACCCTGGTGCGCGGAGGTTAAGAACAGGAGATCAGAGCCAGGCCGGCGGTGACGCCTCCCACTGAATCGGCTGCCCATCGGGGCTCTGCAGCTCAAGTCGCCAGGCCTGCAAGCGGTAACCCTCCTCGCCGGGCAGGGCTTCCGCCGCCGCCGTGCCACCAGGCAGATACAGGGGATCGCCGAGCAGGGGAGCTCCAGCCACGGCGCAGTGGATGCGCACCTGATGGGGCCGCCCCGTATGGATCGCCACGCGCACCAGGTCAGCCTCAGGCCGGCGCTCCAGCAGGGTGAGCCGGCTGCAGGCCAGCCGATCATCGGCGCAGGAGCCATCGGCGGCACACCAGATCGAACCGAGCCGCGGATGCGGACGGCGGCCGATCGGTGCGTCGATCTTGCATCCCTGCCCCGGGAGCAGGTCCAGCAAGCCCGGCAGCAGCAGGGCTCGGTAGATCTTGGCGCAGTCGGCCTTCCTGCGGGCGGCCGTGCTCTCCCTCAGCGCAGCGCTCAGCCAGGCCCGGCTCCGGCGGGAACGGGCGCACACCAGCAGGCCCGATGTGAAACGTCCCAGCCGGTGTACCGGCCGCGGCATGCCGGTGGGATCTCCCCGGTGGCGCCGTTCCAGCAGCCCCAGCACGGTGTGCTCCAGCCAGCCGCCGGCCGGCAGCACCGGCAACCCGGCGGGTTTGTCGATCACCAGCAGGTCGCCATCCTCATACACAACCGACCAGCTCGCCGGCACCGCTTCCTCCCGCCAGGGGGGACGATGCCAGGCAAGACGGTCGCCCGCCACCAGAGGTCTGTCATCGCTCAGACGCCGGCCGTTGCATTCGATCTCGCCGGCGGCCAGCCGCACCTGCCAGGTGGCCCGCTCGGAATGGCGGTGGCGGGCGGCGTAGAAGGCGCTCACCGCCAGGCCTGCAAGGTCTGACTCGACGCGGTCGCGGTAGATCCAGCCGCGATTGAACTCCGCCGGGAGCCAGTCCTGCGGGCTCAGAGCCTCATCACAGAGAGCATCGCTCAGATTTCACTCCACCAGTCCGTGCTCGAGGGCGTAGCGCACCAGCTCGGTGCGGCTGGCGGTGCCGGTCTTGATGAACAGCCGGCTGACGTATTTCTCGACATTGCGGATCGAGGTCTCCAGCCGGCGGGCGATCTCCTTGTTCATCATCCCCTCGGCCACCAGCTGCAGCACGCTGGCTTCGCGGGGGGTGAAGTCGAGCTTGATGTCGGGAGCGCTCTTCCTCACCCCACCGCCGGAACCGAGCATCGAGCGGATCTCGGTGATCTGCTTGGCCATCGCGCCGATGTCGGCATCGGCGTAGCGGGCCGCTTCGGCCAGGAGCCGGTCCTGGCGGCGCACCACGTTATGGACGCGGGCCACCAGCTCATCGGGATCGAAGGGCTTGGGGATGTAGTCGTCGGCGCCGGCCTGGAAGCCGGCGATTCGGTCGGCGGTCATCCCCTTGGCGGTGAGGAAGATCACCGGCGTGCCGCCCAGCCGTTCGTCGGCCCGCAGACGCTTCAGCAGGCCATAGCCATCGCAGCGGGGCATCATCACGTCGGTGATCACGACATCGGGCAGGAGCTGCTGGGCCGCCGTCCAGCCCTCCTCGCCATCGTTGGCGGTGGTCACCGCGAAGCCCTCGTCCTCCAGGTAGGCCTTCACGGCCGTGCGCAGACCGGGTTCGTCGTCGACCAGCAGCAGCCGTACCGGCGGCTTCGGTGCCTCCTCGGCGCCGGTGGCGGCATCGGCCTCGACGGCTTCGGCCGTGGCGGGGGAGGAAGACCGCTCGCGGTCTCCGGGGGCGGATGGTGTAGGCATGGCGGAAATCTAGGCATGCGCACCGCAGCCGGCCGTCGGAGGCGGCCGGTGGCCGGCAGAGCGGCTCAGAAACCAGGCAGCACCTGCTCCCGCTCGGGCAGCAGGCCATCAAAGCCCAGCTGGCGGGCCTGGGCCGCCAGCGTGGCTGGATCCCGGCCTGCCTGCTCCGGGTGACAGACGGCCCACCAGATCAGGTGGTCAAGCCGGTTCGCCGGCGTGATCGTGCCACCGGGATTGAGCTCACGCACCACGGGGTGGCGGCCACGGCCCGGAATCCGCAGCGGTGCCGTGGTGGAACAGTTCACCTTGTCGGTGGAGATGGTCACCCGCTCCCGCAGCTGTTCCCACACCTGTACCCGCCACAGCCCCGGCTTCGGCTCGGCCACGGCGCCAAAGACACCCACCACCCTGAGGCCCTCAAGGCTCGGACGCTCCTCCAGCAGCAGGAAGCCGGGCGGCCGCTCCGGGCCGCCGGCCAGGGCCGGCGCCGCGATCGCGGCGGCCAGGGCGACAGCCCAACGGTGCGCGGCAGACCGGCGCTGGCAGGGGCGGCGCGGAGGGGCGGGGATCGTCAGCATGGATCCATGCTCGCTTACCTCGACCACCACGCCACCACCCCCTGCGACCCGGCGGTACTGGCGGCGATGGCGCCTTGGTGGCACGACAGCTTTGCCAACCCTGCCAGCCGCCTCTACCGGCCGGCCCTGGAGGCCGCCGCCGCGGTGGAGCGGGCGCGGGAGCGGCTGGCGGCGGCCCTGGAGCTGCCGGCAGCGAAGGCGGAACAGGCAGTGATCTTCACCAGCGGCGCCACCGAAGCCAACAACCTGGCCCTGCGCGGCGTGGCGGAAGCGGCCCTGGAGCGGGGCGAACCGCGGCGACGGCTGATCACCCTGGCCACCGAGCACCGGGCCGTGCTCGATCCGCTGCGCTGGCTCGATCGGCATGGCTTCCCGCTCACCGTGCTGCCGGTGGAGGCCGACGGGCTGCTGGATCCTGCCCGGCTGGCCGAAGCCCTCGGCGAGCACACCCTGCTGGTGTCGGTGATGGCGGCCAACAACGAGATCGGCGTGCTGCAGCCGCTGAAGGAGATCGCCGAACTCTGCCGGGCCCGCGGAGCGCTGTTCCACTGCGACGCCGCGCAGGCGGTGGGCCATGTACCCCTCCATCTGCTGGAGAGCGGCATCGACCTGCTCAGCCTCAGCGGCCACAAGCTCTACGGCCCGAAGGGAATCGGCGCCCTGGTGCGGCGTCCCGGGGTGGCACTGGCCGCCCAGCAGCTCGGTGGCGGCCAGGAGGGCGGCCTGCGCGGCGGCACCCTGCCGGTGCCGCTGATCATCGGCCTGGCGGCAGCCCTCGATCTGGCCCTGGCCGACCGGGAGGCTCGGGCGCAACGGCTGCGTGACCTGCGCGACCGGCTGCTGCAGGGCCTGCTGCCCCTCGGCGGGGTGAGGCTGAACGGCAGCCTGGCGGCGCGGCTTCCCCACAACCTCAACATCAGCATCGCCGGTGTCGACGGAACCAGGCTGCACCACGAGCTGCGCCGCAGCCTGGCGGTGAGCAGCGGCTCGGCCTGCAGCCAGGGCAGCCCCTCGCACGTGCTGGCGGCGCTCGGCCGCAGCCGCCTGGAGGCCGCCGCCTCGATCCGCTTCGGCCTGGGGCGGGGCACCGGCGAGGCGGAGATCGGCCAGGCCATCGAGGCGGTATCGAGGGCTGTGACAACGCTGCGTTGAAGCTGGCGCAAGCATCGAGGCCTCCCTAAGGTCCGCCCAGACAGGGAGGAGGGATGGCCAGCTTCAGCCCCGGCGGATCACCCGGCACGATGCAGGTTTCCCCGCCGCCCACGGCCCGTCTCGATGTACTCGGCGCCTTCCGGGACGGCTGGTCGGCCTTCCGGCGCGCTCCCTGGGTGTTCGTCGGCTTCACCCTGCTGGTGGCCGTTCTGGGAACCTGCCTCGCCCTGATCTACAAAAACCTGATCGAGGCAGGGTTGACGCCGCTCACCTGGTGGTGCTGGTGCCGCTGCTCATCGCCATGGCAACCGGTTTCTTCCTGATGGTCGAACTCGACATCCCCCTTGCCGGCCTGCCGATCCTCCGCAGCTTCAACCCCACGCCCGGCCTGCTGGCCCTGACGTTTCTGCCCCTTCTGACTGCCCTTGGGCTGATGACATATGTGGTGGTGAATCAGCACTTTCTGGTGCAGCTGGCCAGTGCCGGCCGACGCAGGCCCTGGCGGACCCCCACAGAGGGCCGGGCGGTGGTCGATCGGCAGCTCTTCCGGAATCCTGAAGGACCCGCCGGCCTGCCGGTGGCATGAACCCACCGGGCGAGCGGGTCGAGGCCGAACACCTGGTGCTGCACACCCTCCGGGACGGCTGGATGGCCTTCCGGCGGGCCCCATTCCGGTTGGTGGGCTTTGCCCTGCTGGTGCTGGCCCTGCTGGCTCTTACGCTGGGCGCGCGCCAGTGGCCGCCGCCGGCGGACGGTGCGCTGCCGCTGCTCGGCTGGCGTGCCATCCAGCTGGCCGCCCGCGCTGTTGCCCTGCTGCTGATGCTGTGGGGCAGCACCGGCCTGCTGCGGGGGGCCACCGCAGCCGTGGACGGCAGCTGTCCAGGCCCGGGGCTGCTGCTACGGCCCGACCCTGCCGCCTGCTGGCAGCTGTTCCTGGCGGCCCTGCTGGTGGCGGGGCTGCTGCCGCTGGGGCTGTTGCCGTTCTATGCCCTGATCGGCCTGAGCGGCCGCTTCGCCCCCGCCAGCGACCCGCTCACAACGTTGCTGGTGGCGCTGCTGCCCCTGGTGCCGGCACTTCTTCTTCTGCTGCTGCTGCCACTCGGACCGGTGCTGACGCGGCAGCGCATGCCGCTGATGGGCGCGGTGCTGCGCAGTGTGCGCCTGGGCGCGGGCCATCGCGGCGCAACCCTGGTGCTGGCGGCGGTACAGCTGGCCCTGCTGCTGGTGGGATCGCTCCACCCGGTGCTGCTGGTGGGCCTGGCCCTGCCCCTGGCGATCTGCCTCGGCTGCGCCGGCGAGAGGAGGTTGAGCCGCGCACAGCAACGGCGGATCAACCGAACGGGCGCCCGCTGAGCAGCACGAACCCCACCACGCCCACCAGGGCCAGCACCACCTGAGCCAGACGGCTCACCAGCATGCCCGTGACCACGGCCAGACCCACCAGCAGGGAGCGCCGCAGCCGCAGCAGGCCCATCGGCCCGAGCGAGGTGGGGGCGGTGAGCAACTCGCCGAGGCTGGCGCCCAGCAGGGGGCCCACAAGGGCTCCCAGCAGTGGCCCGCCCATTGGCAGGGCCGGCAGCAGACCCACCAGCCCGGCCAGCAACCCCAGGCCCGAGCCGATGTAGGCCCAACGGGTGGCCTGCAGGCGGGCGGCGCCGAGCAGCAGGCCGAGCGCATCGGCGCCCCAGCCGAGCACCAGCAGCACGCAGGCCAGGGCGAAGGCGGGCCAGCCGGCGCTCCAGCCCACGGCCCACAACCACAGCCCCGCCCCCAGGGGGAGCAGGGCCAGACCGGGCAGCACCGGCAACAGGGTGCCGGGCAGCGCCACCAGCTGAATCGCCAGCGACACCCACCAGATCCAGGGGAGCCAGGGGGTGGGGAAGGGATTCATGGCCTGTGGGACATCACGGATGCTGGCGCCGCCGCGCCAGTCGCAGCTTGGCGGAACGGCTGCGCGGATTGCTCTCCAGCTCCAGCGGATCGGCCGTGAGCGGCCGGCGGGTGATCCGCTCCAGCCGGTCATCGGCGAGGAAGGCCCGCTTGACCAGCCGGTCTTCCAGCGAATGGAAGCTGATGATCGCCAGCACGCCGCCCGGCACCAGCCAGCCGGGAGCGGCCTGCAGCAGGCGCTCGAGGGCGCCCAGCTCGTCGTTCACGGTGATCCGCAGGGCCTGGAAGCTGCGGGTGGCCGGATGGATGCGGCCTCGGCGGGCCTGCGGCGGATAGCAACCGGCGATGGCGTAGGCGAGCTCGGCGGTGCTCCGCTCCCGCCAGGGCCGCTCAGACCGCTCGGCCACAAGCCGCCGGGCGATGCGGCGAGACAACCGCTCCTCGCCGTAGAGGTAAAGGAGATCAGCCAGCTCGGCCTCCTCCAGCTGATCCAGCAGTGCAGCGGCGCCCTCACCCGCCTGCGGGTTCATGCGCATGTCGATCGGACCGTCAGCGCGGAAGCTGAAGCCCCGCTCAGGCCGGTCGAGCTGGGGGCTGCTCACCCCCAGATCGGCCAGCACCCCGATCACCGGCCCGGACGGTTCGTAATCGGCGAAATTGGTGGCCACGATCCTGGCCCGATCACCGAAGGGCGCCAGCCGAGCGGCGGCGGCGGTGCGGGCGGTGGGGTCATGGTCGATACCGATCAGCCGCATCTCCGGGTGCGCCTCCAGCAGCAGGGCGCTGTGGCCAGCGCCGCCGACGGTGGCGTCGATCAGCACGCCGCCGGCGGGCAACTGGGCGAAGGCCTCCAGCACCTGGGTGGCCAGCACGGGTACGTGCTCGAACTCGGCTGCAGCGACTCGAGGAGATCCCATGGGGCCATCCTGAACCGGAGCGTGATGGCAACGTCGGAGCCGCAGGGTAGAATCACTCAAAATTTCTACCCTGCACCCCAGGGGCGTTCGCCATGGGGATGAATATCAAAGACCCCGAGGTGCACGCCATGGCCCGGGAGCTCGCGGCCCGGCGTTCCACCAGCGTCACCGACGCCGTGCGCCAGGCCCTGCGCGCCGAGCTGGAGCGCAGCGAACCCGACAGCGCAGCCCAGGAGATCGAGGCCAGGAAAGCGGCCCTGCTGGAGCTGCTGCAACGCTTCCAGCGCTTGCCATGGCCCGATCAACGCAGCAGCGCCGAGCTCCAGGCCGACCTCTACGACGACGACGGGCTGCCGGTGTGAGCCCATGGTGATCGACAGCTCCGCCCTGCTGGCGATTCTCAAGGTGGAACCGGAGGCCCTGGCATTCGTGGATGCCCTGAAGCAGCCCGGCCCCCGACGCCTGTCCACCGCCACCCTGCTGGAGAGCCGCATCGTGGTGGAGCGGCAACTCGGCCCAGCCGGCCAGGCCGAACTGGATCTGCTGCTGAGCCGAGCTGCCATTACGGCCGTGCCCCTGGAGGAGCTGCATGTGCACTGGGCCCTGGTGGGCTGGCGGCGCTTCGGCCGGGGGCGCCATCCGGCGGCGCTCAACTTCGGCGACTGCTTCAGCTACGGCCTGGCCATGGCCCTGGGGGCACCGCTGCTGTTCAAGGGCGACGACTTCACCGCCACCGACGTTGCTGCGGCCCTGCCTTCCTAAGATCAACGACAAAACCTTTCCCTCGGCCCCATGACGCAGCTCGAAACGCGGACCGAGCCGATGGTGGTCAACTTCGGCCCCCATCATCCCTCGATGCATGGGGTGCTGCGGCTGGTGGTCACCCTCGACGGCGAGGACGTGATCGACTGCGAGCCGGTGATCGGCTATCTCCACCGCGGCATGGAGAAGATCGCCGAAAACCGCACCAGCGTCATGTATGTGCCATACGTGAGTCGCATGGACTACGCGGCCGGCATGTTTTATGAGGCGATTGTGGTCAACGCGCCGGAGCGGCTGGCGGATGTGAAGGTGCCGAAGCGGGCCAGCTACATCCGCGTGCTGATGCTGGAGCTCAACCGCATTGCCAACCACCTGCTGTGGCTGGGTCCCTTCCTGGCGGACGTGGGTGCCCAGACGCCGTTTTTCTACATCTTCCGCGAGCGGGAGATGATCTATGACCTCTGGGAGGCGGCCACCGGGCAGCGGCTGATTAACAACAACTACTTCCGCATCGGCGGTGTGGCCGTGGATCTGCCCTACGGCTGGCTGGAGAAATGCCTCGACTTCTGCGACTGGTTCGGTCCGAAGATCGATGAATACGAAAAACTGATCACCAATAACCCTATTTTCCGCAAGCGCATTGAGGGTCTGGGGGTCGTTACCCGTGAGCAGGCGATCAACTGGAGCCTGTCGGGGCCGATGCTGCGCGCCTCGGGCGTGCCCTGGGATCTGCGCAAGGTGGATCACTACGAGTGCTACGACGATTTCGAATGGGACGTGGCCTGGGCGAAGGAGGGCGACTGCTTCGCCCGCTACCGGGTGCGGATCGAGGAGATGCGCCAATCGCTGAAGATCCTGCGCCAGGCCTGCGCCATGATCCCGGGCGGCCCCACCGAGAATCTTGAGGCACGGCGGATGGCCGAGGGCAAGAAGAGCGAGTGGTACGGCTTCGATTACCAATACGTGGCCAAGAAGGTGGCGCCCACCTTCAAGATCCCGGGCGGTGAGCTCTACACCCGCCTGGAGTCGGGCAAGGGTGAGATCGGCGTGTTCATCCAGGGCAACGACGACGTCACCCCCTGGCGCTTCAAGATTCGCGCCGCCGACCTCAACAACCTCCAGATCCTGCCCCACATCCTCAAGGGGGCCAAGGTGGCCGACATCATGGCGATCCTCGGCTCGATCGACGTGATCATGGGTTCGGTCGATCGCTGAACGGCATCGACCCCACCTCCTGGCTGCTGGTCTGCCGCACGGTGCGCTTCGGTGACACCGATGCCGCCGGAGTGATGCACTTCCACCAGCTGCTGCGCTGGTGCCATGAGGCCTACGAAGAGAGCCTGGAGCGCTTTGGCCTTGCCCTCACCGACGTGTTTCCCTCCCCGGGCTGCACCCCGGCCGTTGCCCTGCCGATCGTGCACTGCAGCGCCGACTACCGCCGGCCGCTGCAGGTGGGCGATCCGCTGGCGATCAGCCTGGAGCCCCTGCGGCTCGACCCGGGCAGCTTCGAGATCCGGTTCGTGTTTCAGCGCGAAGGCGATGAAGTGGCACGGGCCCTGACCCGGCACCGGGCCATTGATCCGCTCAGCCGAGCGCGCTGCGGCCTGCCGGAGCCGATCCAGCGATGGCTGGAGAGCTCGCCCCTGGGGAGTGCCGTGCGGCCGCTCCAGGGGCGTTCAGCTGGTGCGGGCCACGCCCCATAGCAAAGCGGCCATCTGCAGCGGCAGCAGGCCCGCCATCAGCGCAAAGGGGTGGGGGCCATCCGTGGGGATCGTGGCGACGGCAAGCGTGACAAGCAACCCGCACAGACCCAGCGCCAGGCGTCGCCAGCGGCGCAGGCTGCGAGGGCACGGACGGCCGAACCACAAAGGCTCCAGGGGAAGCGCAGTGCCGCAGGTCGGCACGACGAGGCAGGAGGGTGCAGGCGCTGACAACGGCTCGACGCAGGTCGCGATGCAGGACAGGGGTAGGAATCGGCGCTGGAGTTGAACCAGGCGCGGATGGTCGCTGACCCCAGGCTAACGAGGGCCATGGGCGTCAAGCCAGCGCTGCCAGCGAGACCGCTCCCACTTCCCGGCCGGGGTGGGGGCCAGCTCCTCGCAGAGCAGCCAGCGCTGCGGACGCTCCGCCGGCGGCCAGCCGGCCACCAGATCCGCAAGAGCTGCCAGGAACCTTTCGCCGGCTGCCGCTCCGCCAGCGGAGGGAGCCGTTCGCACCAGGGCCACCAGCCGCTGCCCCCACACCGGATCGTCCACCGGCAGAAGCAGGACCGCTTGCAGCGGCAGGCCGGAGGCGACAGCCGCCACCTGCAACCGCGCCTCCAGCGACTCCGGGAACACGGTCTCGGCACCGCTGTGAATGGCGCCATCGAGCCGGCCGCACAACCGCAGGGCGCCATCGGCGGCGAGCTCGGCCGCATCGCCACTGCGCCACCAGCCGCCAGGGAGCAGCGGCAGCGGTCGAAGCCGGCCCCGCTCCAACCAACCGCTGCTGAGCCGGGCGGACTGCACCTCCAGGGCCGCCCCTGCGCCCAGCCGCAGCCGCACATCACCCAGGGGCCGGCCGCAGCCCTCCTCCCCCGCCAGGAAGCGCTGCGGTTCGAGGGCCGTCACCATCGCCGCGGTCTCGGTGGCGCCGTAGCAGGGTGCCAGGGGCAGGCCGGCCCGGCGCGCCGCCGCGGCCAGATCGGGGGGCAGCGGGGCCCCACCCACCCAGATCACCCGGCAACCCGCCAGCCAGGCGCGGGCAGCGGGGCAGGCCAAAAGGCGGCCCAGCTGGGTGGGCACCAGCGACAGCAGCACCGGCCTGTCCGCCGGCAGCGGAACCGCGGCGGCCAGCTGGGACGGCTGCCGCAGCAGCTCCGGTGGCAGCGCCCGCAGCTCCGCACCCCAGCGGCGGCAGCGCACCAGCGGCAGCAGGCCGCTGACGTGATGCAGCGGCAGCGCACTCAGGTGCAGGCAGCTGCCGGGGTCGATGGCCTGGGCCGCCAGCCAGGCGCCGCAGGCATCGGCGGAGAACTCAAGGTGGGCCAGGGGCTGCACACACCAGCGCCGCTCGCCGCTGCTCCCGCCACTGCCCACCACAACCCCGGGGCCCAGGCCCAGCCGGCTGGCAAGACCAGCGGCATCGGGGCCGAGCGCCGCCGCCAGCCGCCCCTCCTCACCGGAGCCCGCCAGGGCCACCAGCTCCCCCCGCCGCCAGGCGGCGGTGAGGGCCTGGACCGGGCCACCCAACAGCGTGGTGCTGGAGCCAAGGATCACGCCGCCGCCTCCCATACGTGGGCAGGATCGGCGGCGAACAGCCCCCCACCCGGGCGCCAGCCCGGCGCCAGACCGGGGGCTGTGGGCGTGGGCCCGCGCTGCTGCAGGGCCGCCAGGTGGGCCACCAGACGCCAGCCGATGCCGGTCTCCAGGGCGGTGCTGATCATCAGTCGCCCACTGCCCGCCGCAAGGGCCTGGAGCAGCGGCCGGGGATCCCCTTCCACGGCGGGGCGGCGCACCCGCCAGCCGGGCCAGTCCGCGGACGCGGGAAGCCCGCAACGCAACGATTCATCGAGCGCCACTGGAACCCGCTGCGCCAGGGCCAGCAGTCCATCTCCGTCCTGCGGAGTCAGGGGCTGCTCCAGCCATTCGAGCCGCGGATCGGCTCGCAGCCGATCCGCCCAGGCGGCGGCGGTGGGTCGGTCCCAACCGCCATTGGCATCGAGGCGCAGCCGGGTGCCGGTGGGCAACAGCGCGAGGAGGCGCTCCAGCTCCTCCCGCTCGAGCCCATCGGGCAGCGCCGCCACCTTCCACTTCACCGCGGGCGGCGGCGGAGCGGAGGCCAGGGCACGCCGCAGTGCCTCCGGGCCGGCTTCGCCGGCGGGCAGCAGCAGAGCGGAAGCCGGCGCCGGCAACCAACCGGTACCGGCGCTGCCGCCCAGCCCGTCGAGTTCCGCCAGGGCCTGGCCGATGGCAAAGGCCAGGGGCGCCGCCAGGGAGGGCAGCAGCGCCTCCAGCTCGGCACGGGTCGAAACGGGGCCGGGCAGCATGGCGGCGGCGGCGGCCTCGGGCCCGGCGGCCTCCCCCCAGCCCGTGCCGCCGTCGGCATGGCGCAGCCGCAGCAGCCAGCCCCGCTTCTCCCGCAGGACACCTCCGGCCGTGACCAGGGCGCGGGGCAGCGCAAAGCGGAACGGCCGCCACTCCAGCCGCAGCTCCGCGCCGCTCACCGCGAACCGAGCAGGCCGCCCAGGGCCAGGCCGGCGGCCAGGCCGAGGCCGTTGAGGGCCTGAAAGCGCAGGGCCAGAAACTTGCTGCCACTGATGCGCAGCGGCTGGTCGTGGTGATCGCCCAGGAGCCGGATCAGCGCCCGGGCCGGCGGCAGTCCGATCGCCCCGAGCAGCGCCGTCGCCGGCCACCAGCCCAGCAGTACGGGAGCCCACTGCAGCGCCAGGCTGCCGGCGATGAACCAGGGCACCAGGGCCGCAGCCCGGTCGGTGCCGAGTCGCACCACGGGGGAGAGCTTGCCGTGGGCGGCGTCTTCGGCCACCTGATGGAAATGGGAGCAGAACAGCACCAGCGTGGTGGCCAGGGCGGGGCCGCTGCCGAGCAGCAGGGCCGCTCGCCAGGGGATCTCCGCGGGGGAGAGCGATGCCGGGGCCAGAGCGAGCAGGGCGGCGGCGCTGGCGCAGGGCCCAAAGGCGAGCCAGCAGAGCGGCTCGCCGAGGCCGTGGTAGCCGAGCCGGAAGGGCGGTCCCTGATACAGGTAGCCGAGGGCGCAGCAGGCCAGCACCAGGGCGAGCACCTGCCCCGTGCTGCGCAGGGCCACCAGGGTCATCAGGGCAAGGCCCAGCAGCAGCGCGCCATGGGCCAGCAGGGCCACGCGGTCGCGCCGACCGGTGAGATTCACCACGGAGTGAGGCTTGCCGTGGGTGTCGACGCCGGTGTCGGCATCGAACACGTCGTTGGCCAGGTTCTCCCAGGCCAGCAGCAGCACCGCCGCCAGCAGGAACAGCAGAAACTGGTCGAGCCTCATCGGCAGGCGCTGTCCGAGGCGCCAGCCGGCGGCGAGCAGCACGGGCATCACCGCCACGGCGTACATCGGCCACTTGATCGCCGCCCGCCACAGCCGGCGGCGGGCGTAACGGCTTGCGACGACCTCAGGCTCAGGCGCGGAGGGCAAGGGCGGCGGGCGGGGCAGGGCCCATACATTTGAGCAGCTCCAATGAGCCGCGCGTCGTGGCAACCTCCCGGACCGAACTGCTGCAGACGGGGTCCGGCTTTGCAGAGCTGCTGGCCGAGGCAGGCCACTGCGCCGGCCGGCTCGAGGAGGACGGCCTGCTCAGCCTGGCCATTCCCCTGCGCGCCAGCGATCCACTGCGGCTGCTGCCGCACCTCGAGGGTGCCGGCGGCGGCGACGGCTTCCGCTTCCTCTGGGATGGCGCCCCGGGGCTGTGCATCGCCGCCAGCGGCCGGGCCCACAGCCTGGAGCTGAGCGGCCCGCGCCGCTTCGAGCTGGCCCAGCGCTTCGCCCGGCTGTGCCTCGCCCGGCTGGGCCAGGCCCCGGCCCGGCCCACGCCCCGTATGGCCCGGCCCCGGGTGCTGCTGGCGTTCGGCTTCTTTGACGCGCCACTGGAGGCAAGCCCGCTGGCGGTGCCGGGGGTGCAGGTGGTTCTGCCCCGCTGGCAGCTGAGCCGCCACGGCCAGCACTGCTGGCTGCGGCTGCAGCGGCCCCTGGGCGGCAGCATCACCGCCCGCAGCCTGGCCGAGGAGCTGTGGGAGAAGGCCCGCGAGCTGGAGGCCCTGGCTGGCATGGCCCCCTCCTGGACGGGAATCGGCGTGCAGGTGCTGCAGCGCTCCGCCTGGCAGGAGCGCTACCGCCTGGCCGCCAGCCAGGCCCTGGCCCTGGTGGAGGAGGCCCGGCTGCGGAAACTGGTGCTGGCGGTACGCCAGCAGCTGCAACTGAGCGGCCAGCCCGAGCCCCTGGCGCTGCTGGAACCGCTGCGTCGCCATCAGAGCGGCAGCTGCCGCTTCCTCTGGCAGCGCCAGCACGGGGCGGCCCTGCTGGGGGCCTCACCGGAACGTCTGCTCACCGTGCGCCAGGGGCAGCTGCGCAGCGACGCCCTGGCGGGCACCGCCCCCAGCGGCGATGGCGCGGTGCTGCTGGGCTCCACGAAGGACCGGCTCGAGCATGAGCTGGTGGTGGAAACGATCATGGCGGTACTGGCCCGTGCAGGTCTGCAGCCCCGTCGGCCGCGCCGGCCCCAGTTAGCCCGTCACGGCCAGCTGGTGCACCTGCATACTCCGATCACCGCGCCCCTGGGCCCGCAGCAACCCCTGGTCGTGGCCGCCGCACTTCACCCCACCCCGGCCGTGGCGGGGCTGCCGCGCCGGGAGGCGATGGGCTGGCTGCGCAGCCTGGAGCCCTTCGAGCGAGGCCACTACGCGGCCCCGATCGGCTGGATCGACAGTGCCGGCGATGCCGATCTGCGCGTGGCGATCCGCAGCGGCACCCTGCGCGGCGCCCAGCTGGAACTCACCGCCGGCGCGGGCCTGGTGCAGGGCTCGGCGGTGGAGCGGGAACTGCGGGAGGTGCAGCTGAAGCTGGGGGTGCTGCAGCAGCAGCTCAACCTGCCGGCGGAACACACCTCCAAGCCATGGCGGGGCTGACCACGGCCCTGCAACTGGCGGGGGTCGTGGCGGCGGCCCTGCTGATTCGCCGCGCCGTGGGGCGGCGGCGGCTGGAGCAGATCATCTTCGAGGCCGATACGCCAGCCGGCCAGACCTTCGACCTGGGGCTGCTGATCGCCATTGTGCTCAGCGTCGTTCTGGTGGTGGTGGAGAGCGATCCGGGCATGCAGGCCCGCCACCACGAGCTGTTCCAGCCGCTTGAACTGGGCTTCGCGCTGCTGTTCAGCCTGGAGTACCTGCTGCGGCTGCTCTGTGCCGAGCAGCCCCTGCGCTACGCCCGCAGCTTCTTCGGCATCGTGGATTTTCTCTCCAGCATCCCGCCGCTGGTGGGACTGGCAGCCAGCCGCAGCCGCTACCTCGCGGTGATCCGCATCCTGCGGCTGCTGCGGGTGTTCCGGATCCTGAAGCTGGGCCTCTACCTGCGCGAAGCCTCCCTGCTCAAGCAGGCCGTGATCGCCAGCCGCCGCAAGATCCTGGTGTTTCTGCTCACGATGGTCACCCTGGTGGTGATCATCGGCGCGCTGATGTATGTGATCGAAGGAGAGGCAGGCGGTTTCACCAGCATCCCGGTGGGGATCTACTGGGCGATCGTGACGATCACCACGGTGGGCTACGGGGATGTGGCGCCGGTCACGGTGCTGGGCCGGATCGCCGCGTCGGCGGTGATGCTGCTCGGCTACAGCATCATTGCCGTGCCCACCGGCATCATCACAGCCGAAATCCGTGAGGCGGCTCGCGGAGGCCTGCCGCTCCGAGACCCGCAGAGATGCCGCCACTGCGGCGAGGGCCTCCACCTCTGGGGCGCACGGCACTGCCAACGCTGCGGCGGCCGCCTCGACGAAGCCGCTCAGGACAGCCGCGCCACGGTGTGATCCGCCAGGGGGATGCCGCCCAGCCGCTCCACCTCACGGATGCCGGTGGGACTGGTCACGTTGATCTCGCTGAGCCGACCATCGATCACATCGATGCCCACGAAGAACAGCCCCTCGGCCTGCAGCGCGGGCGCCAGCTCGGCACAGATGGCCCGCTCGGCCCCGCTCAGCTCGGTGGCCTGGGGCTGACCACCCACCGCCAGGTTGCTGCGGAATTCACCGCCACTCGGCACCCGGTTCACGGCCCCCAGCGGCTCGCCGTTCACCAGCAGGATGCGCTTGTCGCCGGCGGCCACCCCCGGCAGGAAGGCCTGCACCATCACCGGCAGGCTCTCCATCGCCGTCACCAGCTCGAGCAGGGCCCGCAGGCCTGGTGTACCCGCGGCGGCGAACACCACCCCCTGACCGGCCCGCCCGCCCAGCGGCTTGAGCACCACCTCGCCGTGCTCGGCGGTGAAGGCGGCCAGCTCCTCCACCCGGCTGGCCACCAGGGTGGGGGCCATCAGGTGGCTCCAGCGCAGGGCGCTGAGCTTCTCGTTCCAGGCCCGCAGGGCCGCCGGCCGGTTGATCACCCGCGCGCCGTGGCGCTCAGCCAGCTCCAGCAGGTGGGTGGCATAGAGGTAGGCCTCATCCACGGGTGGGTCCTTGCGCATCCACACGTGGGCGAAGGCCCCCAGGGGCAGCCGCCGGGCTTCCCCTGGGCTGTACCAGGGCTCACACGTCACGGGAGTAGCCCGCACCCAGGCGCCATGGCCGCGGCCCGCCCCCGCTGCAGGGCCCTCGGCGGCACTGAGCCCGGTCAGGGTGGTGATCCACACGGGCCGACCGGCCCGCTGAGCCGCCTGCATCAGGGCGACGCTGGAATCCTTGGCAGGGTTGAGCCGCTCGATCGGATCGATGACAAACAACTGGGCGCCATCGCCGGGGGATGTCTCGCTCACGCGGGCCCATCCATGAAGTCATCGAGCTCACCAGAATCGATCAGGCGGCTGAGCTCCTCGAATCCGCCTATGGAACGGCCGTTGATGAAGATCCGGGGCACAGATGTTTGACCACCAGAGCGCTTGATCATCATCGCGCGGTTGACATCATCATTGTCCACGTCGTATTCGTTGTATTCAAGGCCCTTGCGATCAAACAGCCCCTTGGCGCGGATGCACTGCACATCGAAACGGCTGGAATAAAGATCTATCTTCAGCGATCGCCTTGGTCTCGGGCTCTGCCCATCGGTGTTTTCCGGCTTCCCCGCAGCCATCCCATCATGCCGCCCAGCAAACTCATCCTACGGGGAGACGGCCGAAGCGGCTGATAGCGTCTGAATCTCTGTAAGCCGTACCACGGTGCTCGATCTCACCGACTTCAAGCGCGATCTCTCCGAGCTCACCGACCGCCTGGGCCATGCCCAGGACTGCCTTTGACGTCCCTGCCCTGAACGCCCGCCAGCAGGACCTCGAGCAGCTCGCCTCCCAGCCCGGCTTCTGGGACGACCAGCAGCAGGCCCAGAAGCAGATGCGCCTGCTCGATGAGGTGAAGGCCCAGCTCGAACAGCTGCACCGCTGGCGTTCCCTGATCGATGACGCCCAGGCCACGCTCGAACTCCACGAGCTGGAGCCCGACGCCGACCTGCTGGAGGAGGCCAGCAAGGGCCTGCACAACCTGCGGGCCGACCTCGACCGCTGGGAGCTGGAGCGGTTGTTGAGCGGTCCCTACGACAAGGAGGGGGCGGTGCTCTCGATCAACGCCGGCGCCGGCGGCACCGATGCCCAGGACTGGGCGTTGATGCTGATGCGCATGTACACGCGCTGGGCCGAGGACCACGGCATGAAGGTGACCGTCGACGAGCTCAGCGAAGGGGAAGAAGCCGGCATCAAGAGCTGCACGATCGAGATCGAGGGGCGCTACGCCTACGGCTACCTGCGCAACGAGAAGGGCACACACCGGCTGGTGAGGATCAGCCCCTTCAACGCCAATGACAAGCGGCAGACCAGCTTCGCCGGCGTGGAGGTGATGCCGAAGCTCGAGGAGGAGGTGAAGCTCGACATTCCCGAAAAAGACCTGGAGATCACCACCAGCCGCTCCGGCGGCGCCGGCGGTCAGAACGTCAACAAGGTGGAGACGGCCGTGCGCATCCTGCACATCCCCACCGGCCTGGCCGTGCGCTGCACCCAGGAGCGTTCCCAGCTCCAGAACAAGGAGAAGGCGATGGCCCTGCTGATGGCCAAGCTGCTGGTGATCGCCCAGGAACAGCGGGCGGCCGAGATCGCCGACATCCGCGGCGACATCGTGGAAGCGGCCTGGGGCAACCAGATCCGCAATTACGTGTTCCACCCCTACCAGATGGTGAAGGATCTGCGCACCAGCGAGGAGACCACCGATGTGCAGGGCGTGATGGACGGTGACCTCGACCCCTTCATCCAGTCGCTGCTGCGCCAGGGTGTGGAGGTGGGCGCCGGAGCGGCCGCCTGATTCCCGCCATGACCGACGCACCTCCCCCTCCCCCTCCCGCCACTGCCCCCGCGCCGCCGCCCAACTTCATGCGTTCGGCGATGCGCAACATGGTGCGCAAGGGGCGCCAGAGCCTGCTGCACTTCGGCCTCACCGCCGTGGGCCTCACCGCCTTCCTGGTGCTGATCGCCTGGCTGGGGCGCCCCCAGCTACCCGGATGAGCCGGGAGAAACCGGAGCTGGATCTGGCCTTCGTGGTGGCTGACGACCTGGCACCGCAGCTGCGCACCGCCGCCGGCCCGCTCGCTGAAGACGGGAGCGGTGAGACTCTCTGGCAGGCGCTGCTGACCCGCTGGCTGGCCGATCTCGCCGATGAGCTTCCCCCCCAGCTGCAGCAGCCGGCCTACAGCCTGGGGCTACAGCTCTGCGACGACGCCCGCATCGCCGAGCTGAACCACACCTGGCGCGACCGGGCCGGTGCCACCGACGTGCTCGCCTTCGCCGCCCAGGAGGAGGCGCCGCCGCTGCCGTCAGCCCCTGAGGATGGAGAGCTGGCGACCGAGCCCCTGGAGCTGGGCGACATCGTGATCTCGCTCGAGACCGCGGCGCGGCAGGCCCTTGAGCACGGCCATCCGCTGGAGCGGGAGCTGCGCTTCCTGGCCAGCCACGGGCTTCTGCACCTGCTGGGCTGGGACCACCCGGATCAAGAGACCCTGACAGCCATGCTCGACCGCCAGGCGCGGCTGCTGGCCAGCCCCGAAGACCGGGGTTAAGGTTCTTCACACCGATCCCCAAGGCCATGGCATCGCCCATGCTCGTTCCCGAGGATCCGCCGCCGCTCATGCCGCTTCGTGCGGATGGCGGGGTAGACGTGCATCGCCGCGGTCGCCGCCTGCGCGTGGGGGCTTGGAGAGTGGCAGGGGATCTGCCCGCCAGCTTCCGCTATGCCGCCCAGGGCCTGGCCTACGGCTTCGCCAGCCAGCGCAACTTTCGCATTCACGTGTTCACCGGCCTGGTGGTGTTCGCCCTGGGGCTGGGCCTGGGGCTCAGCACCGACCGACTGGCGGTGCTGGTGCTCACCGTGGCGGCGGTGTTGGTGCTCGAACTGCTCAACACCGCCACCGAGGCGGTGGTGGATCTGGCCATCGGCCGCCAGTTCCATCCGCTCGCCCGCATCGCCAAAGACTGCGCCGCCGCCGCGGTGCTGGTGGCGGCGATCTCCTCGATGCTGATCGCCCTGTTGCTGCTGGTGCCGCCGCTGCTTACCAGGCTGGGCTTCTGATGCTTCTCGTTCTCGACAACTACGACAGCTTCACCTTCAACCTTGTGCAGTATCTCGGCGAACTGGCCGCCGAGCATCCGGTGGCCGCCGACCTGCAGGTGGTGCGCAACGACGCCCTCAGCCTGGCGGAGATCGAGGCGCTGAATCCGAAGGCGATCCTCATCTCACCGGGTCCCGGCGACCCCGACCAGTCGGGGGTGTGCCTGGAGGTGCTGCGGCAGCTGGGCCCGAAGCTGCCGATCCTGGGGGTCTGCCTGGGCCATCAGTGCCTGGCCCAGGTGTATGGCGGCCGGGTGGTGCGGGCCGCGGAGCTGATGCATGGCAAGACCTCCCCGGTGCGCCACGGCGGCCAGGGGGTGTTCGAAGGCCTGCCCGATCCGCTCACCGCCACCCGATACCACAGCCTGATCGCCGAGCGCGAAAGCCTGCCCGCGTGCCTTGAGATCACGGCCTGGCTGGAGGATGGAACGATCATGGGCCTGCGTCACCGCGAGCATCCACACCTTCAGGGGGTGCAGTTCCACCCCGAGAGCGTGCTCACCGAGAGCGGCCACCAGCTGCTCGCCAACTTCCTGCACCAGGCGGAGACCACCGGGGATCAGTGATAGCTTCGCGCCATCACCGGGGCCACCATGGTCCACACGTTCACATGCTTGCTGGTCTGGTCACCGCACGCCCGCGCCGCTCCGCCCTGTTCAGCCTCACCCTGGCGGCCGGCCTGGCCGCCTCCACCCTGACTCCGGCGGCAGTGGCGGCGACCGGTGGGGTCTCGATCACTTACTACGGCCACAGCGCCCTGCTGATCCGCGGCGGCGGTGCCACGGTGCTGCTCAATCCGTTCCAGGCCGTGGGCTGCGCCGCCGGCCTGGCCGAGCCCCGCGTCAGCGCCGATGTGATCCTGGCCAGCAGCACCCTGAAAGACGAGGGAGCCTCCGTGGCCCGCGGCCGCATGCTGGTGCAGCCGGGCTCCTATCAGGCGGCAGGCCTGCGCTTCGAGGGCATTGCCGTGCCCCACGACCGCTTCGGCGGCAGACGCTTCGGCAACGCCACCGTATGGCGCTGGCGGCAGGGGGGCCTGGAATTCGCCCACCTCGGTGGCACCGCCGGCTCCCTGAGCCCCTCCGACCGGGTGCTGCTGGGCCGGCCCGACGTGCTGATCCTCGGCGTGGGCGGCGGCGCCAAGGTGTACACCGGCACCGAAGCAGCCCAGGTGGTGCGCGAGCTCCAGCCTCGCCGCGTGATCCCGGTGCAATACGGCGGCCCCTCCGCCGCCGGCTGCGACCAGGGCAGCGCCCAGCCCTTTCTCGACGCCCTGGCCGGCACGAAGGTGAACCGCCCCGGCCGCAGCCTCAGCCTCACGCCGCCCCTGGGCGACAGCACGGTGATCGAGCTGATGCGTTAGCGGGGGCTGATGGATTGGTCGGGGTGCTGGCGATCAGCGACGATCGCCTGGTACGCAGCCCAGAATCGCTCCATCTGGGCGCAGGTTCCGAGACTCACCCGGAGTGAGCCGTCGATCAGGGGCTTGCCTGCCATCGAGCGCACCAGGATGCCGGCGGCCCGCAGGGCCCTCTCCACCGCCGCCGCCGGACGATCCGGCCAGAGCAGCAGGTAATTGCCACCTGCTGCGTGATGGCGCACGCCGGCAGCCCGCAGCTTCCCCACCAGCCAGTCGCGGGCGCGCAGCACCTCGGCCACGTAGGCATCGGTGTAGGCCTGATCCGCCAGGGCGGCGTGGGCGGCGGCGACGGCGAAACTGTTGATGTCGTACGGCCCGGTGACCCGGCCGATGCGATCGATCACCTCGGCCGCGCCGATCGCGAAGCCCATGCGCAGCCCGGCCAGCCCGGCGGTCTTGGCCAGGGAGCGCAGCACCACCAGATTGGGGGTGGCCGTGAAATCGGCAAGGGGCAGCACGCTGTCGCCGGTGAAGGCCTCGTAGAGCTCATCGATCACCACCAGGGTTTCGGGGGCCGCCGCCGCCAGCTCCAGGATCGTTTCGGGGGCCAGCCGGGTGCCGGTGGGGTTGTTGGGGTTGCAGATCAGCAGCAGCCGCGGCCGGCCCGAGAGCGCGGCCCGGATCTCCGCCAGCGGGAAGGTGAACTCCGGCAGGCGATAGGGGATGGCCGCGATCGCCATGCCCTGCATCTGGGCACAGGGGGCGTAGTAGCCAAAGGTGGGGCTGGTGGTGAGCAGGGTGTCGCCGCGGTCGCCATAGGCGTGAAAGAGGGCGTGAATGGCCGCATCCACCCCGTTGAACAGACCGATCTGCGCCGGGCTGAGGGGAAGGGCCAGATTCGCCACCACCGCCTCGCGCAGGCCGTCGTATTCGGGATACACCGCATACTGATCGGCCGGGATGGCACGGATCGCCTCCACCACCTTCGGGCTGGGGCCCAGGGTGTTTTCGTTGAAATCCAGGCGCAACATCCCGCGGCGCCCCTCCAGCGGCGCGCTGTAGGCCTGGAGCCCCTCCACCTCGGGGCGGGCCGGCGGGAAGGGGGAAGTCAAGGGCGGGTCTGAGCGACTGCCGTCCGCAGCGTAGGGGCACTGCCCTGCCCCAACTACGGTGACGCCGATCGATCCGACCAGCCCGCAGCTCGCTGCCACGGCGGCGGCTGTTGCCAGCCATGCAGATCAGCGCCTTCGCCAGCTTCAATGTCGCGATCATGGTGCTGGCAGCGGGCAAGCTGTTGCACCGGCGCATGCGGCCGCTGCGCGATTTCCACATCCCGGAACCGGTGGTCAGCGGCCTGCTGGTGAGCCTGCTGCTGGGGGGCCTGCAGGCCATGAGCGGCCTGGAGGTGAGTTTCAACCTGGCGGCCCGCGACTTCCTGCTGCTCTATTTCTTCGCCGGCATCGGCCTCAGCGCCGATGTGCGTACCCTGCGCAGCGGCGGCCGGCCGCTGTTGGTCCTGCTGGCCGCCACGGTGCTGTTCATCGTGCTGCAGAACCTCACCGGCGTCGCCCTGGCCCGCCTGTTGGGTCTCAATCCGCTGGTGGGCCTGCTCACCGGCTCGGTGTCGCTGGTGGGCGGCCACGGCACCTCGATCGCCTGGGGGGCCCGCTTCAACGAGCTGCACGGAGTGGATCAAGCCGTGGAGATCGGCGTGGCCAGCGCCACCGTGGGGCTGATCCTCTCAGCGCTGATGGGCGGTCCAATCGCCCGGATGCTGATCCGCCGCGCCCCGCCGCCGGAACGTCGCACCCCGCTGGGGTATCGGCCACTGCGGGATCCGATGGCGGAAACCGCCGCCCCCGGACCGCGGATCACCAGCTTCCGACTGCTGGCCACCCTCTTCTGGCTGAACGTGTGCGTGAGCCTCGGCCAGCTGATCCACGCAGCGCTCGAGCAGCTGGGCAGCGGCATACCCCTGTTCGTCTGCGCCCTGTTCGCCGGCATCCTGCTCACCAACACCCTTCCGCGCCTGCTGCCGATCCCCTGGCCAGCCCGCACCGCTTCCCTGGCGGTGGTGTCGGATCTGTCGCTGGGAGTGTTCCTGACCATGACGCTGATGAGCCTGCAGCTGTGGACCCTGCAGGGGCTCGGCGGCCCACTGGCGCTGATCCTGGGGGCCCAGTTCCTGCTCGCTCTTGCCTACGCCCTGCTGGTGGTGTTCCGGGTGATGGGCCGCGACTACGAAGCGGCCGTGCTCTGCGCGGGTTTTGGAGGCTTCTCGCTGGGAGCCACTCCCACGGCGATGGCCAACATGGCCGCCGTCACCCAGACCTATGGCCCGGCCCCGCGGGCCTTCCTGGTGCTGCCGCTGGTGTCGGGCTTCTTCGTGGACATCAGCAACTCGCTGGTGATCCAGGGCTTCCTCAACTGGCTGAGCTGAACCGCCGCGAGCTCAGCGCTTCACATCCGCTCCAGGGTGGGAATGCCCAGCAGAGCCAGACCGGTCTTCAGGGTGTCGGCGCTGAGGCGGCAGAGGGCAAGGCGCGAGCTGCGGGCGGGCTCGCCTGCCTTGAGCACCGGCACCTGGTCGTAGAAGCGATTGAACACCTGGCTGAGCTCGAACAGATAACTGCAGAGGCGATTGGGCAGCAGTTCCTTCTCCACCTCCACCACCACCTCATCAAACTTCAGCAACTCGCGGATCAGGGCCCATTCCTGGGGCTCACTGAATGCGAGCGGATCGGGCCAGGCAACCGCGCCACCATCAGCGCCGGCAGCCTCCTCAGCCAGGGCACCGCCCCGGCGGGCGATGCCGGCGATGCGCACCACGGCGTAGAGCAGGTAGGGGGCCGTGTTGCCGGTGAGCGCCAGCATCCGATCGAAGCTGAACTGGTAATTGGTGATCCGGTTGGTGGATAGGTCGGCGTACTTCACCGCCGCGATGCCCACGGTGGTCGCCACCTGCTGGATGAAGGCCTCGTCTTCCTGGCGGCCCTCCTCCTCCAGGCGCCGTCGCAGGTCGGCCTCGGCCCGTTCCACCGCCTCATCGAGCAGGTCGCGCAGGCGCACGGTGTCGCCAGCGCGGGTCTTGAGCTTCTTGCCGTCGTCGCCTTGCACCAGACCGAAGGGCACGTGGTCGACCCGTGCGTGGGGTGGAATCCAGCCGGCTCGGCGGGCCACCTGGAACACGCCGGCGAAGTGGCCGGCCTGACCGGCATCGGTGACATAGATCAGCCGGCCGGCGCCATCACCATCCGGCGGTGGCGCGAAGCGGTAGCGGATCGCCGCCAGGTCGGTGGTGGCGTAGTTGAAGCCGCCATCGCTCTTCTGCACGATCAGCGGCAACGGCTGGCCGTCCTTGCCGCTCACCCCCTCGAGGAACACGCAGCCGGCGCCAGCATCGACCACCAGCAGGCCCGCCGCCTTGAGGTCGTCGACCACGCCCTGCAGGAAGGGGTTGTAGAAGGATTCGCCGCGCTCGCTCAGATCGATGGCGAGGCGGTCGTAGATCGCCTGGAATTCACGGCGGCTCTGTGCGCACAGCAGCCCCCAGGCCTTGAGCGAGAGCGGATCGCCGCCCTGCAGCTTCACCACCTCCTCACGGGAGGCGGTCTGGAAGGCTTCGTCGTCGTCGAAGCGGGCCTTGGCCTGGCGGTAGAAGGCCACCAGGTCGCCGAGGTCCACCGCGTCGGGGTGCTCCAGGGCCTCGGGGGCCACCTGCTTGAGGTGGGTGATCAGCATGCCGAACTGGGTGCCCCAGTCGCCCACGTGATTGAGGCGCAGCACCGGATGGCCGCGGAACTCCAGCACCCGCGCCAGGCAGTCGCCGATGATCGTGGAGCGCAGATGCCCCACGTGCATCTCCTTGGCGATGTTGGGGCTGGAGAAGTCGACGATCACCGGCGCTGGCTCCCCGGTCGCATCTGCCGCCGTGGGCACCCCCAGGCGCGGATCTGCGAGCCGGGCCGACACTTCGGCAGCCAGCCGTTCCGGCCGCAGGGTGAGGTTGATGAAGCCGGGGCCGGCGATCACCGGCTCCAGGCAGAGCTCGGTGAAAGCCGGATCGGCGCCGAGCTGGGCCCCGATTGCCTGGGCAATCTGGCGGGGCGGCTGGCCGAGGGGCCTGGCCAGGGGCAGGGCACCATTGGCCTGGAAGTCGCCGAACTCGGGCTTGCTGGCCGGCGCCAGCTGGGGATCGAGAGGCTGGGCAGCCTCCGGCAGGGCCCGCTCCATCGCCGCGCGCAGCTGGGCTTCCAGGAGATGGGCGATGCGCAGCATGGGCAGAACTCTCAGGGGCGGCAGCGGTCTTCCGATCATCTCCCCCGGGGTGGGCGGCCGCGCCGAGGGGATGGGGGGGAGCCAGCAACGCTCGCGGCTACCGGTGGTTGATCGCGTGGGGGAACTCTGGAGAGAACGCCCCCTCACTGTGATGGCCAACGAACGCCGTGCCCCCGGGCTCATTCAGCGCTACCGAAAGGAACTGCAGACGCGCCACTACGCCCGACGCACAGTGAAGACCTAGGAACAGTGGCTGCGACGCTTCCTGCGGTTTCACGGGATGAGCCATCCACAGGAGATGGGCAGTGCGGAGGTGAACGCCTTCCTCAGCCACCTGGCCGTGAACGAGAGTGTGAGCGCATCAACTCAGAACCAGGCTCTGGCGGCCTTGCTGTTTCTCTACAGGGACCTGCTGAAGCGCGACCTGGAGCTGGAGGGGGTGGTGCGCGCGGTGCGGGAGCGACTCGAAGGAGATGCCGCGCTGGTGATGGGGCTTCTGTATGGCTGTGGGTTGCGGTTGATGGAGGCCTTGAGGCTGCGCGACGGCAAGGGAGGGAAAGACCGACTGACGCTGCTGCCCCAGAGCCTGGTCGCCGGCATGCAGGAGCACCTCAGGAAAGACCCGAATACCAATCGGGAATGGGCCCGACAGTGGGCGTTCCCCCAGCAGCATCGCTGGCACGACAGGGAATCAGGAGCACAGGGTCGCCACCGTCTCGATCCGAGCGTGGTGCAAAAAGACGTGAAGCTGGCCCTATCCGAAGCGGAAGTGACCAAAGCAGCCAGCTGCCACACCTTCCGGCACTCCTTTGCCACGCATCTCCTGGAGCGGGGGCAGGACATCCGAACCATCCAGGAGCTGCTGGGCCACAAGGATGTGAGCAGCACCATGATCTACACCCACGTGCTCAACCGCGGACCTCTCGGGGTCCATAGCCCAGCAGACTTTGTGTAGCACTTCGAACAGGTGGTTCTCGGACCCGAGAACCAGCGCTAAGCAGGGGCAGACAGAGCACGAAAGCCCAGTCCACACCTAGCCTTTTGACCTTCAACACAAGCCCACCAGCTGTGGTTCACAGAAAGCTCTGCCACCACAGGCGGGGTTCACGGAACCTGCCAATAAAGAGTTCGACCCACCTGAGCTTCACCTATAGTCATTACGGCAAACATGGCAATCAGAGCGCATGGATGACCTCAGAAGAATACTGAACTTTACATCTATTCAGCGTCGAAAAGAGGTAGTCATAAGCAAGTGGCGCACTTTACCACCTCTTTATTGGTCGCTAGTCGTTGGTAT
>JBIIJS010000138.1:0-7394 GCA_044233605.1 Cyanobium sp.
CTGGCCTGGGCATGGAAGTGATGCACGAGCGCAATGCTCATAACTTCCCCCTCGACCTGGCAGCTGCCACCGCCACCCCCGTGGCGCTGACTGCCCCCGCCATCGGTTGAAACTCCGATACTTTCGCCGGTCTTCCGGCATCAGCCCCCGCTACGGCGGGGGCTTTTTTGATGGCGTTGCCTCGCTGGCGCGAACGAGCATCGGTGCGGCTGTCGCAGCCGTCAAACCCCTGCTCAGTGAGGATCACGCGCAGACCCTGTGCGTGGGCTTCCTCCACCAGAACGAACTCGGCGGCCCGTTCAGCGATTCAGCAGCACCTCGCGCCGCCACTGGCGGATCACCTCTTCCGGGGTTTTGCGCTCCAGGTCCACCGCCGCATTGAGCCGCTGCATCGTGGTGGCCGAGAGGCGACCGGCCAGGTTGTCGATCAGGGGCACCAGCTCGGGATGGCGCCGCAGGCTGGCGGCGTTGAACACCGGCACGGCGTCGTAGGGGGGGAAGTAGTGGCGGTCGTCGTCGAGGATCTGCAGCTTCAGGGCGGGGATCAGGCCATTGGTGCTGTCGCCGGCGATCAGATCCACCTGCCCCTCGGCCAGGGCGCGATAGGTGAGACCCAGGTCCATGGCACTGGGCGGCGCAGCCAGGCGCAGGCCGTAGCGGCGGGCCAGGCCGGGCCAGCCATCGGCGCGGTTGAGGAATTCGTAGCCGAAGGCGGCGCGCCATTGCTGGGCTGCGGGCACCGCCTGGCTGAGGCTGCGCAGCCCCAGGCGTTGGCCGTCGGAGCGGCGGATCAGCATCGCGAAGGTGTTTTCGAAGCCGAGCGACGGGAACAGGCGGATCCCGAAGCGCTCGGCATAGAGCTGACGGCTGCGTTCCCAGAGCGCCTGGCGGCCGGCTGGGCGGGCCTGATCGGGCTGCTTGAGGATCGCGCTCCAGGCGGTGCCGGTGTACTCCACGTAGCCGTCGATGCGGCCGCGGCGCAGGGCCTCATGCACCAGGAACGTGCTGCCCAGGCTGAATTCGCGCTTCACCGGCAGGGCCGTAAGGGCCTCGATCTCCTGGGCCAGCAGCTCGCCGAGCAGCAGCTGCTCGGTGAAGCCCTTGGCACCGATCACCACCGGTGCGCCGGGCCGCAGGGCCAGCAGCTGGGGCCAGCCGAGGCCGATCGTCAGTGCCGCCGCAGCCACCAGAGCGGCACTCAGGCCAGCCGCCGCCAGGGTCCGGCGCCGGCGAGCGCGCCCGGCCGGCCGCGGCTGCCCCGGCATGAGCCGCCGCTCCAGGGCGCCGAGGGCGGCATCGGCAGCCAGGGCGATCGCCGCCGATGGCAGGGCGCCGGCCAGCAGAAGCGTGTTGTTCACCGTGGCGATGCCGCGGAAGATGAACACCCCCAGGCCGCCGGCGCCGATCGCGGCTGCGATCGTGGCCACCCCCACGCCGATCACGGTGGCGACGCGCAGGCCCGCCATCAGGCTGGGCAGGGCCAGGGGCAGCTGCACATGCCGCAGCACCTGGGCGGAGCTCAGCCCCAGGGCCCGGCCCGCCTCCAGCAGGCCAGCCGGCACCTGCTGCAGACCGGTGACCAGACCGCGCAGCAGCGGCAGCAGGGCATAGAGGGTGAGGGCCACCACCGCCGGCACCGGGCCAATGCCGCCGAGCAGGGGCACGGTGAGCAGCAGGCCGAAGATCGCCAGACTGGGGATCGTCTGCAGGATGTTGGTGAGCGCCAGCGCCAGCCGCAACAGGCGTGGGCGGCCCTGCAGGGTCAGCCCGAGCGGCAGGGCGATCAGCAGCGCCAGCCCCACACTCAGGGCAACCAGCAGCAGGTGTTCACCGCTGCGCTGCAGGATTTCCGAGGCCAGGGCGGCAGAAAAGCCGGAAGCGGCCATCAGCGGGCAGGGTGGAACTGGCCCCCTCAGGCTGGCGCCGCCACAGGCTGATCGGAACGCCCCGGGCGAAGGGCGATGGAGATCCCTCTCCGCCGCTGGGGCCAGGTTCGCCAGGATGGGCAGACCCGCCCACCGCGACGCCAGTGCCCACCACCACCTTCGCCGCGTTTGCCCAGCGGGCCGACTATTCGCTGCTGGAGGAGCTGCGGGCGGATCCGCAGGCCAGGGCTGATGGCCGCGACCACCAGCCCCGCCAGGTGTTCTCCGGGCATTACGTGCCGGTGACGCCCACGCCGCTGCCGGAGCCGGTGCTGCTGGCCCACAGCCCGGCGCTGTTCGCCGAGCTGGGGCTGAGCGAGGCGTTGGCCCGCGACGAACCGTTCCTGCGGCTGTTCTCCGGCGACATCACCGTGGCCACCGGGCCGATGCGGCCCCATGGCTGGGCCACGGGCTATGCCCTCTCGATCTACGGCAGCGAATACATCCAGCAGTGCCCGTTCGGCACCGGCAACGGCTACGGCGATGGCCGGGCGATCTCGGTGTTTGAAGGGCTGTTTGAGGGCAAGCGCTGGGAGATGCAACTCAAGGGTGGCGGGCCCACGCCCTACTGCCGGGGCGCCGATGGCCGGGCGGTGCTGCGCTCCAGCGTGCGCGAGTTTCTGGCGCAGGAGCTGATGCACGCCCTGGGCGTGCCCACCTCCCGCTCCCTCACACTCACCATGTCGCGGGCTGAAGGGGTGCGGCGGCCCTGGTACGCGCCGGGATCCCGTTCGTTTGAGCCCGACATCCTGGTGAACAACCCGGCGGCGATCACCACCCGGGTGGCGCCGTCGTTTCTGCGGGTGGGCCAGCTGGAGCTGTTCGCGCGACGGGCGCGCAGCCATGCCCATGCCGGAGCCCTGAGCGAGCTGCAGATGATCACGGCCCACCTGATCGAGCGCAACTACCGCTCGGAAATCAACGCGGCCCTGCCCTTCCAGGAGCAGGTGCTGGAGCTGGCGCAGCTGTTCCGCGGGCGGCTCACTTCGCTGGTGGCCCACTGGATGCGGGTGGGTTACTGCCAGGGCAACTTCAACAGCGACAACTGCGCCGCCGGGGGCTACACGCTCGACTACGGGCCCTTCGGCTTCTGCGAACTGTTCGATCCCCGCTTCCAGCCCTGGACCGGCGGCGGCGAACACTTCTGCTTCTTCAACCAGCCGGCGGCGGCTGAGGTGAATTACGGGATGTTCGTGAAATCGCTGCGGCCGCTGCTGGAGGGTGACAGCGAGGCCCTTGAAAGGCTGGACGGCATGCAGGACGGCTTCGCCGGGGTGATGGCCGAGGCGCTGGAGTCGATGTGGGCCGGCAAGCTCGGCCTGCTCGGCTACGACGCTGCACTGGTGCAGGAGCTGCTGCAGTTGCTGGCGAGCTCCCGGGCCGACTACACGATCGCCTTCCGCCGGCTGTCGACCCTTGCCGCTGACCCTGCCGCTGGGATTCCCGAGCAGCTCTCCACCCTGAAGCAGAGCTTCTATCTGCCGAGCTCCGAGGAGCTCGACGGCCAGTGGAGCGGCTGGCTGCAACGCTGGCAGGCGGCGATCACAACCAGCGGCGACCCGCTCCGCACCGCCGCCGCGATGCAAGCGGTGAACCCGGCGATCACCTGGCGCGAGTGGCTGGTGGTGCCGGCCTACGAGCAGGCAGCGCAGGGCGACACCGGGCTGATCGAAGAGCTCCAGCAGATCTTCCGCCATCCGTACGCAGCGCCATCCCCCGCGCTGGCGGCGAAATACGACCGCCTGAAGCCGATGGAATTCCTCAACGCCGGCGGTGTATCGCACTACAGCTGTTCGTCGTAAGGGGCGAAAAGCCATCAGGGTTACGGGGAGCCCAGACCCTCACGCTTCCGCTTCGCCGAGCGCCGATCGCCCGGAACTTGACCCGCAACGCAGACGAAACTAATCTGTCACTATCTTGCCATTGAGCATAATGAATTGCGTTCCTGCTGCAATGCGCCGGTCGGCATGGCGGGTCGGCATGGCGGCCGTTGCGGCCACCTTCCTGCTGGCAGACCCCCAGGCCCGGTCCTACGCCCAGGACGCGGCCTTGTTTCAGCAGGTGATCCGCAAATCATGGATGAGCGGCAACGAGGGTCAGCCCAAAGAAGTAACCTTTCAATCCTTTGCTGTGGGGTCTCCCTACTCCTATCGGCCGGTCGACCCTCTTTCAGGAGGCAGCCCTGACGGCCCTGGTGGCAGGCTGGGCACAAGGGTCTATCCGGTTCGCGCCACCTTCACCGTTCGGGAAACTTACTCCACCGAACTGCAGTACAACCGGCGCACACGAGACTTCAGCTGCTTTGTGACAGCCCAGAATTACTGGACCTGCAATATCGTAGGCGGCGGATATGACACGCAGACCTGGCGGCAGGCTCGCTGATCAAGGGCGATGATCCGGCCAGCGCTGGATTGAAGGCTGAAGGCCCCGCGAACGAAGATCGCAATCAAATATATCGACAAACTGCTCGGAAAACTATCTATTACTGGCTTGCAACTCGAACGCTTCTTCGCCGATGCTGAATAGCTTCTGGCGAGATCTTTCTCATGCACTTGTAGTGACAATCACCTTCAGGCAATGGGGGAGATGGCTGTCGTGGAATTGAATCAGACAGCCACTTGATACCAGCTTCTTGCCATGAAGCCCGGCAACCTGTAGCTATTCGCCACAAAAGCCTCTCAGGCCCAGGGTCGCGCGCCTCCGAATAATTCGACTATAATAAACCCAAGCATCCAATCGGCCTCGCCTTAGATTTTTAGAGGCGCCTTCCTTATAGACGGCGAAACCATGACTCGAAGCGTATCGAGTGATACAATGCTCAGCGTGATTGTACCCAGCTACAATCACGCAACGTTTATCGGGGAAAGGCTCTCCTCCATAAAAAGCCAGAGCTGCAATTGTTACGAACTGATCATCATAGATGATGCGTCTCAAGATGGAAGCGTTGAGGCAATCAAATCCTGCCTCAAAGGAGTAAGTTATAAGCTTATTATACATAACATAAACTCCAAATCTCCACACGGAGGATGGGCGACTGCCATCGCCCTAGCCAAGGGACGTTATCTATGGATAGCCGAATCTGATGACTGTTGTAGCAGTAATTTTGCCGAAATTCTTATTTCACATCTTGAGATTAACAATGCCTCTATTGCTTTCGCAAGAACGGTCTCAATTAACGAGAAGGGTCACGTTTTAGGCGATAAATACTGGCCGGAACTACACAACCATGAATTCTTTTCAAAGAGCCAAGTTATACGCAGCAAAAAATTCCTTAAGGATTTTATGAGCGCACGCAATTGCATCCCTAACGTAAGCTCGGCAATTTTTAAAATTGAAGGCCGAAAAGATGATGTGCTCTGCGCCGCACAAGAAGCCTCAAAGTACAAGTTTGCCGGCGATTGGATCTTTTGGATAAATCTTCTTAGCGTGTCAAACGATGATCTAGTGTGTTACGAATGCAGGCCCCTCGCATATCACCGGAACCACGCTAATACAACTAGATCAGCTGCTAGCAGGCAATACCAGTCACAAAGACTGATCGAATATTCACTTGCAATCAATATGGCCAATCACGACCTCAGCAGATCCCTGGCAAAGGGATGGCTAGGCCACTGGGACTGGACCTTTGCAGAGTATCACTTGCGATACAAGCCGAGCTTGATCGAGAAACTCATTGGGCACCCGTTCCAAGGCTTTCATCGAATAGGCTATTTTTCTTACAAAAGCAAACGCCTTTTCATGAAAGCCAAATACTGGATTGGCAGGCATCTCCTGAGGATATAAAATGCGAATCTCAATCGCACAACATTGTGCGAGATCCGCCGTCCTGTGGTCACCCGGTTCGATCAGCCATGCCCCTCCGCTCGGCCAGCGACTTTCCAGCCTCCCCCGACCCCGAGGCTCTGGAGGGCACCTACCGGGAGTGCCGTGCGGCTCTGGTGTCTGCCAACCGCAGCAGGGGCGCATTGAAGGCTGAGAGCGATCGGCGGGGGGTGGTGATTGCTGAGCTGCAGCGCGAGCTGGTGGAGCTGGAGGCAGACCTGGCCGATGAGGCACGCACCAAGGCCCGGCTCCATGCTCTCAACGCCAAGCTCGGCACCGTGATCCGCGAACTGGAGGAAACGGGCGATGCGATGGTTGGGCTGATTGACGAGAGTGAGCGCCAGAGCGGCTTCTGGTTGGTGGAGATGTTCCGGCGCTTGATTGGGCAGGCGAGGCGCTGGCGAGCCGTGAAAGCCAAGGCTGCCGCGTTGGCAGCTGATGCGGGCGAGGAAAGCGACCCCACCCACCAGATCGGTGGGCAGCCATGAGCGCGGGCCCATCCATTGCCGATCTGCTGGAGCAGACCAACCGGGAACTGGCGGGCACCGATGCCCGGGTGTACCGGCGGGTGGCCGACCATCTGCAGCGCTCCGGATCTGCGCTGGAAGCTCTTCAGGATGGGCAGCCGGGAGGCACACAGGCTCCTCAGGCCTTGTTGGGTAAGGGGAGTTTTCAGAAACTCACGGTGGCCAGCCTCAAGCGCCTGTGCAGGGAGCACGGCATCACAGGCACCTCAAAGCTGAAGAAGGCTGCCTTGGCCAAGGTGTTGGAAGACCATGGCGTGACCCCACCGCCGCCGCCCCTGGAAAGCTTCAGCAAAAAGGAGCTGATCGCTCTGGTGCGGCAGTTGCTGGCTGAGCGGTAGGTGATGGCTACGGTGGTTTCATGGGACCGATCTGGTGCCGCCGGGTGCGATCCCGATGGAAGACATGGATCTGGTGCTGCGTCGCCAGCTGCAGAGCGTGGATGTGAATCCCGAGAGCCCCAACATTCCACTGAGCGTGGCGAAGTGAGGGGCCAAAGGCCAGAGCAGGCCTTGCTGGGCCGAATGAGGTGGCTGTTGATCTGTCTGCCGAATCACCTCATGACGAGCGCTTGATCATTTTCCGGACCCAATCTGTCAATGCCTGGCGCCCAAGCGCAAGGGATGGTTCCTGATCAATGAACAACCAAGTGCTGCTGCCTTATCGACGAGAGTGGGATAGAGATCAGTACCCGAGAATGTCTGGCGGGGCTGCGAGAGTGACGCCTCCAGTGAGCCAAGGTCCCGCAATCCTGGCAATCCACCAGAGGTGACGATCAGACGGCAATGCAGCTCCAGAACCTCGCTGAGGCTGAGAAAGCGGATCAAGCCAGGCGCCGCTCGCCATTGCTCATGATCAGATGCCCGGATTCCCTCACCACGCGATAGCCAAGTTTCTCGAACACCCGCACCGCCGCCTTCTGGCTGATCCCCGGAAGTCTGGGCATTACACAGCCAGCTCGAGCGTTTCCACGCTCTTCACGCCAGCCTCCTCGGCCTCGACCTCAAGCCAGAGGGTGATGGCCTCGCGGATGTTGCTGAGAGCTTCCTCGCGACTGTTGCCCTGGGAGTGACAACCAGGCAGGTCGAGGCAGCTCACGGCCCAGCCCTCTTCAGTTTCCAGC
>JBIIJS010000139.1:0-7336 GCA_044233605.1 Cyanobium sp.
ATCCGAGCAAGAGCGCATGCCGCTCTGGTCAGCATTGTGCAAATTAATTGCGCATCACCGCCGTTTCCCTGATGCTAATTGGTCGTTGGGAGATGAGTATCTGCTTCCAATCGAGGAGATAGCCAGGCAACTTGCGCCCAAAAGTCCAACTCTCCTGAATAGACGCCTGTTTTCAGACGCTGATTCTTATCTCTATGAGGGTGATGGGGATTGGGAGGAAGAGCAAGAGAAACTATTCCAAATACGAAAAGCTGCCATAGGGGATATCCTGACTGAAGGGGGTCTGCCTCTGGTACTAGAGTTTGCTTCGTCGGTTTCTAATGCCCACCTTGTAGGTGACGTATTGGCAGATATGAATCAACCTGAGTTTGATGCAGAGCTATTACCTGCTTTGTTACATGAGGCAGATCATAAACTCTGGTCCTTAATTGCGGCTTACGCATGGCGTCGCAGGTTCATGGGCAACTGGCAGTGGTTTGATGATATTCATAAGGTGGGCTGGGAGCCAAAACAGATAGCCTTATTGTTGTGCGCTTTGCCCTTCGACAAGAATGCGTGGGATAGAGCGGCTAAGCTACTTGGTGACAACGAAGATGAGTACTGGAGAATCACCAGTGCTAATACCTATCAGACAGAAGACGATACCGAATATGCTCTCAGGAAGTTGCTTGAATTCGGACGTCCTAATACTGTAATCGATGGGCTCAGCAGAGACCTATTTAAGAAGAAAGTTATAAACCCGGACTTGGGATGTGATGCTCTGTTGTCGCTTGTCCAAGCTGAAGAATCTACTCGACGAATTGACAGCTACCGCATTTACAAAATCATTAAAGCTCTTCAAGAGAATGGTGCTACCGATCAAGATAAGCTCTTTCATGTTGAATGGGCATATGTATCTTTGCTTGGCGGGGACAGCGATTGTTCGCCTATCACCTTGGAAAATAGACTGGCTTCCGACCCCAAGTTTTTCTGTGAACTTATTCAAATTATCTATCGGGCTGAGGGCGCTGAGCCAGAAGAGCCTTCTGAGCAGGGTCGTAGTATTGCCACTAATGCATACCGTTTGCTTTCTATATGGAAAGTTATCCCCGGTTCTCAAGCGGGTGGTGAGTTTGAACCAGAATTATTTACAGATTGGTTGACTACTATGGAAGAGATAGTCAAAGCCTCGGGACACTATGATGTTGCGATGATTCGACTTGGTGATGTGCTCGTTAACGCCCCCGAGGGGCCGGATGGCTTATGGATTAATCCTGTGATTGCAGAAGCGATGAATAGCAAAGAGCGATCTAGCCTCCGCGATGGATATAGCACAGGTATTTATAACTCTCGAGGAGTCCACACAGTTGACCCAGAAGCTAAGCCTGAGAGGGCGTTGGCCGAAACATACCGACAACGAGCCGATCAGGTTGAAAATGCTGGATGCCAGCGATTGGCAACTACCTTGAGGGGTGTAGCCGATAGATATGATCGAGATGCTGAACGAATCATTTCACGCGGTGGTAGTCTATATTGACAAGTCGTCAAACTAGCCACGCACTCGGAAGTCTTACTCGCTTCGCTCCAGAAATTCCGGTGAGTGGAGCGATAAATCATTTGGGCTCAATAGCCCTGCTTCCCGGTAATCACCCCACGCACTCCACCTCTCGGCTGCTCACAATCTCCCACTCGCCTCGGAATCAGATGCCAATGCGCATGAAACACCGACTGCCCCGCCGCCTCGCCTGAATTCAGCCCCACGTTCCAGCCGCTGATCGTGGCGTCCTGGGCACTCAGCTGCTCCCGCCGCAGCTTCAGCAGTTCCACCACGGCGTTCCACTCCGGCTGGTGCAGCTCCAGCCCGTCGGCCACATGCCGACGCGGGATCACCAGGCTGTGCCCCTCGCTCACCGGGTAGGCATCGGCGATGCAGAGCGCCAGCTCGTTCTCCAGCAGCACCCGGCCGCTGCCCTCCAGCGCGCAGAACACACAGCCCGCTTCGCGGTGGCCGTAGCTGGCCTGCACGTCGCGGAAGTCGGTGCGGTCAGTGTCGCGCTTGCCGGCGTTGCAGCGGAAGCAGAGCGCCTGCAGGTTGCTGATGGCGTCAGAACCGCCATGGTTTTTGGGGATGATGTGGTCCACCTCCAGGGCCCGCTGGTGCTCGTGCGCACCGCAGCACTCGCAGCGGCCCTGGGCGCGCGTGAGCACCCGGTATTTCACCGAGCCGCTGATCGGGGTGCGGTGGCGGGAACGATGGGCAAACACCTCCTCGCCGCGCTGCTCGCGGAACCCGTCCAGCCGCTGGCGGCACAGCTGCTGCAGCGCGCGCGATCGACGTCGCTCAGCTCGTCGCCGCCGATCAGGCTGGTGGCGCCGTTGCCGTAGGCGGTGATGCCGTTGAAGGTGAGCACCTTGCCCACCAGGCGCGGAGGATCCGGCGGGCCCCACTCTTCGCCGGGGCTAGGGAGTCAGGTCGGGGAAGGGGGGTGACAGGGGGTGGAACTTGTAGAGCAGAACCCTTGGTGCCATGGCATCCATCCTTGCCATCCCTTTGCAAGCCTTGTTCCATGCCTACGCTGGTATGGCTGCCGTTGGTGATGGTGATCACACCCATGACTGACCTGTTGCAACTACCCCAGAACGAGCGGCTGGCCTTGGCGATTGCCTTATGGGACAGCCTTGATGACCATGCCCGCGATGGTGCGCTGCCGCTGGACCCGGCCCTCTGCGCTGAGCTTGATCGACGCTGGAAAGCTCATCTCAGCAACCCTGGTGACGCTCTGACCTGGGATGAGGTGCGGAGCCAACTCGGCCTCGGATGACCATGGCTTTGATCCGCTTCCTGCCGGAGGCGGTCGAGGATCTGCTGGAAACCCAGCGCTGGTATGGCAGGCGTGAACCGGCATTAGCCGGGGACTTTGCCGATGCCTTCGCTGCGGCGGTGGAGCGCATCCGCCGCGACCCCCGATCCTTCCCCCTGATTCACGGGCAGATTCGCCGACTCGTGCTGCGGCAGTTCCCCTATGCCGTGTATTTCCGTGAGGAGGGCTCTGAAATCCTGGTGATCGCCCTGCACGGCCGGCAGGATCCCCGGCGCTGGCAGCAGCGCTCCTGACTCGCGACCTTCGGCGCCGCCCACCAGGCCGTAGGCGCCCTGGTCGTAGCGGGTGATGCCGTTGAGGGTGAACCTTGCCCACCATCCGCTTGACGCGTTCGGTTTAGACCTCGATCTGGGTCACGTCCTCCCCCAGGATCCGGCGGGCTACGTCCTGCGCGGGCACTGGGGGGCCAGGTGGGGACTGGGGGCTGACAGGGGTGGCACTTGCTCATTGAGGAACCATCTCCTTTTGGCAGTGGCCTCCCACTCCGTCCACCAGGACACCAACCTCAGCTCCCTTACTATGATTCAGCCTGAAACATGGTTCTTGTGATGCCCCCAGCCCTCACCGCCGCCACAGGGGCCGCCCTGCTCGGAGCCGATGCCCGTCTGCTGAGTCAGGAATACCGCCGTGTGCTGGCCCCGCCCGAATCGCATTCCTCCGCAGCACCGCTGCGCCTGGGCTTTCGTGAGCTGCTCTACTTCCAGGTGGTCAGCGCACTGAGTGCCGAGGGCCTGCAGCTTTCGCCTGTTCAGAAGCGTCAGGTGTTCCGTGTCCTCACCGAGAAGACTCAGCGGTTGCCTGTCGATTCACCCCCGGGTCTGGTCGCTCTGGGTGAATGGTCCCGTGGCCACGGTGAACTGCGCAAAACCGGTGCGGTGTCCTTCAGCTTCGATCTCAGCAGCGTGAGCCAGGAGCTCCGGTATCGCTATCGGCTCCTCAGGCGGCCCCATGCCCTGGTGGAGAGCAATCCAGCCATCTGCTCGGGGCAACCTGTGTTTCGGGGCACCCGAATTCCAGTCGCCGTGGTTGTGGAGCAGCTGCGCTCCGGCGTCAGCCGCACCGACCTGGAGGCCGACTTTCCCCAGCTCAGCAGGCAGGCCCTCGACTACGCCCAGATCCAGGCCCGACTGCCGAAGCCTCCAGGCCGTCCCCGCCAACCTCTCACCCTGCAGCGCGGCTGAAGGCCCATCCCTTGAGGCTGTTGATCGACGAAAACCTCAGCCCTCGTCTCGCCCGTTGGGCCTGTGACATGGGAATTCCAGCAGAAGCGGCCGTGCATGTCGGTCTTGCTGGCGCTGCGGATGAGGATGTCTTCGCCCATGCAATTGGCCGCAGCCATAGAAGTTCACCCAGGCGTGATCGCTCTCAGGGAAGCTGGTTTGAATGCGGAAGAGCAATGGCTCAGGGTCCAGTCAGCCTTGCAGCTGATCAACCAGAGCCGTGACCCTGACATGGTTAATCGGGTGCTTGAAATTCAATCCGACGTTGTTGTCCGATGGCATGAGATTCCCGCCAGCTGATCTCATCACCTCTGTATCGAATCAACCAGCTCCACCACGGCGTTCCACTCCGGCTGGTGCAGCTCCAGCCCGTCGGCCACATGACGACGCGGGATCACCAGCTCGTTCTCCAGCAGCACCCGTCCGCTGCCCTCCAGCGCGCAGAACACACAGCCGGCTTCGCGGTGGCCGTAGCTGGCCTGCACAACGCGGAAGCAGAGCGCCTGCAGGTTGGTGATGGAGTCGGAGCCGCCCTGGTTCTTCGGCACGATGTGATCCACCTCCAGGGCCCGCTGCTGCTCGTGCGCGCCGCAGCATTCGCAGCGGCCCCGGGCGCGGGTGAGCACCCGGTATTTCACCGAGCCGCTGATCGGAGTGCTCGCGGAAGGCATCGAGCCGCTGGCGGCACAGCTGCTGCAGTGCGTCGCGCTCGGCGTCGCTCAGTTCGTCGCCGCCAATCAGGCTGTAGGCACCGTTGCCGTAGGCGGTGATGCCGTTGAAGGTGAACCTTGCCCACCATCCGCTGCCCAGGATCCGCCGGGCCACGTCCTGCGCTGGGGCGGGGCTGCGGCGGCCCAGGAGTTCCATGAGCATGAGTGGTTGGTCGATGGGGGCTCATGCGCATGCGCTTGGTGATGTATTGCCGCAGGCGCTGGTAGGTGGGGGAGGGGCTTGAGGCCATGGAGTGATGGTGGCGGCTGCCGGCCGACCGGGCCAGGGTTGGTTTTGGGCGGCCCGGCAGGCCGGCGCCCCTGCTGGGATGCCTTCTGGCGTGGGCGTGTGGCGGCTGCAGCCAACCCGGCTCGGGGAGTTGGTGTGCCGCCCCAGTCCCCGATCCGTGCTCTCGACCGTTGCGTGGTCAAGGGCCCGTCGTTATGCGAGTGGACGGCAGGCAGAAGGGAGAGAACCGGAATCCAACAGCCTGTCCCGAGGACGGGGGCTTTCTGATTGGGAGATGACTCCGAGAGCCGAAAAGGTATAGAATCAGCACCGTATGGAGTTCGCCTTCGATCAGGCCAAGAGTGCCTCCAACCTTGCCAAGCACGGCATCGACTTCCTTGCTGCCCAGCAGCTCTGGAACGATTCGGAGCTCCTGGAGCTTCCGGCTCGCACTACCGGGGAGCCAAGATTCCTGGTGATCGGCAGGATTGGCCTCAAGCACTGGTCGGCCGTGATCACCTACCGCGACCAGAGCATCCGATTGATTTCCGTTCGGCGGTCCAGACCAGAAGAGGTGGAGCTCTATGAACAGTTCTGATTTCGATCAACGTTTCGATGCCGGCGAGTCCGTGCTCGAGGCCCTTGACCTCGGCGGTGCCCGTCGCCGTCGGCTGGAGCAGAAACGCGTCAATGTCGACATCCCTGTGTGGATGATTGACCAGCTCGATCGCGAAGCCAGCCGCCTCGGCGTCACGCGTCAGTCGATCATCAAGGTGTGGCTCGCGGAGCGGCTGGAGCAGCGAACGTCTGTTTGAGCGCAGAGCTGTGACTTCTATCCAGAAGGATCTAGCCGGACGCCGGGGCCAGGTTTGGTTTTGGGCGGCCCGTCAGGCAGGAGCCCCTGCTGGGATCGCTTCTGGCATGAGCGCGTAGCGGCTGCAGCCAACCCGGCTCCGGGGGTGGCTGTGCCGTCCTGGTCCCTTTGCCCAGTCAGGGGCAGCATCCCGCCCACCACTGCCAGACTGGTGCCACTGGAGGGCGCCATGCAGGAAATCCTTTGCGTGGTCGAGGAAGCGGAGGACGGCTCCTACCGGGCCAGCGCAGCCGCTGCCGCGATCCACACCGAGACAGGGATTACTGGCTTAGAAACACCTCCACGCTGATACCGGCCTGACGCAGAATCGCCTGCAAGGTTCCCTCCGGCATGTCTCCGGGATGATTGGGGATGGTGGTGTAGCGGTTGTCTGATTCGCGAAACCAGATCTCATGGGATCCTGCGGCTTGGCGATCGAAGGTGAATCCAAGCCGCTTCAGCCGTTTCACAATTTCCCGGTACCGGTATCCGGCCAGCCGACCCACTCAGGCACTCACCACCAAGGGATGGTCAAAGCGCTCCTCCAGAGGTGAAACGCCGCGGACATCACCGCGCTCCACCTGGGCCTCCATCAAGCGCTTGGCGACATCCCTGGCGATTTCCAGGGTCTCAGCCAGGGTTCGACCTTGGGCCACGAGCCCGGGTACTTCGTCTGAGGTGGCGAGGTAGCACCCCTCCGGCAAGCGTTCCACATGCAGATTGACAATGTGCTCAGCCATGTCGTCCACCCCCTGCACAGCGACTAATCCTAGCGAGAGCCTCGGTTGAGCACGGCCAGCCTGAGAAGCGTTGGTCGACCCGGCATCCTTGAGGAAGACCTGCGGCCATGACAGAAGGCTCTGGCCCGTTGCTGGAGGTGCTGATGCCCATCCGCTCTGCGATGAACGCGCGCAGGCGAAGGAAGGCAGCAGAGGGGCTATTGGCCATGGAGCGATGCTGGCGGTTTCCGGACGCTTGGACCAGGTGTGGCTTTGGGCGGCCCGTCAGGCCATCGCCCCTGCTCGGATCCCTTCTGGCGTGGGCGCGTGGCGGCTGCAGCCAACCCGGCTCCGGGTGTGGCTGTGCCGCCCCAGCCCTAGGATGTGTACACATTTGACGGGAGGAAGGCGTGGCGACCCGTATTGGCATCCGTGAACTCAGGTCCAGGCTGGCCTCCCATCTGGAATCGTCCACGCCGATTGAGGTGACCCGCCATGGCCGCACCATTGGCCTCTACGTGCCCTTGCCCCAGCAAGGCAACCTGAGTGATCGGGAGAAGGTGTTGGAGGCTGGCAGGTTGATGCAGGCTGAACTGGCGCGTCTCGGTTTGAGCGAAGACGAGCTCAGTGCCGACTTCAAGGCCTGGCGGAAGGGTCACCGTGAGCAGCCAACGGCCTGAGGGTGGAGCGTGTCAAGCGACATCGAAAACTGAGCCACTTCCGACATCGAAAACTGAGCCACCC
>JBIIJS010000140.1:0-7320 GCA_044233605.1 Cyanobium sp.
TACGGCGAGGCGATCAGCGAACAGTTGCGCGGCAACGCCCGCCGCGCCCTGCGGGCGATCAACCGCTTCCCGGTGTGCGAACTCGAGGATCTGCTCCCCGCCCCAGGTCCGGCTACCCAGCGGCCGGGGCCGGGCTGACGCTCAACCCGGCACCACCAGATCGGCGGCATCGGGATGGCTGCGGCGGAAGATCCGGTCGGCGGCGGCGCGCCGGCAGCTGTGGCGGAAGGCGCCCAGGTCGATGCCGAAAGCCCGCTGGAAGGCCTGGTTGGCCTCGGTGACCGGCAGCAGGCCGCAGCGCTGCACCTGTGTTTCAATCCCCTGGGTCGGCTGCGCCGAGATCGCCTCAAACAGCCTGCTGAGCCGTAGCTGCTGCAGGCTTTCCCAGGGGGTGCGGCCGCGGCAGAGGTCGAAACAGAGATCGAGGCAGCCTTCGCTCACCCCCAGCCGCGTGGCGACCGCGTCGATGCGGATCGGTTCGGCGTAGTGGGTGCCGAAATAGCGGGTGGCCCCGTGCACGAGTCGTTGCCTGGCTTCCGGGCCGAGCTCAGTGCAGCCTCCTTCCAGCACCCGCATGCCGGCGGGTGTTTCGGGCCGGTTGGATTGGCGGTGACGGGGAGCGGCCATGGGATGGAGGTGGAGCCGGGAAAGGTGCGGAATTACTGGCTCTGCTTCTGTCGTAGCTGCTGGCCCTGGTCGGGGCCGCATGGGATCCCGGCGGCGGTGGGTTCCTTCGCAAACCGGAACGCTTCGCAATGGGAACCGGTACGGCATCCCGCCCCTTCACGGCGCCCGAACCCTGTTACTTCCTGTTACTCTTCTTTTCAAACCGCAACACCAACCATGGCTGCCCCTGAATCACGCTTCGGCTTCGTCGCATTCGCGGAAACCTGGAATGGCCGTCTGGCCATGCTCGGCTTCGTGATCGGTCTCGCCACCGAACTGCTCACCGGCCAGGGCATCCTCTCCCAGATCGGCCTCGGCTGATCTTTTCCCAGACGGGCGTCTGCATCAGGCCTGTGCAACCCCCGGTCCGCCCAGCGGACCGGGGGTTTTCGATCGCAATGACAACGGGATGATCAGCGGCCGAGCTCCAGCTGGGTCAGGCGGTTGCGGCCATCAGCGATGCCGCCAGTGCTTCGGCGCTGCAGAGCGCTCCCTCCACCCTCCCGAAGCCAGGGCCGGCGACGTAGTCGCCGCAGAAGCCGATGCGGCTGGCCGGGCAGAGGCTCAGGGCAGGATTGAGGCCGGGGGGCTCGGGGAAGGCGGCGCCCCATCGCATCAGCCTGGAGCTGCCCCGTTGCAGCGCCTCGCGGCATAGGTCGTCGCTGATCCACGGGGCCAGCACCGTGGCCAGGTCAACGCCCAGGCTGTCGATCAGAGAGCGTTCCTCCTCCTGGCTGATTCCGCCTTCGGCAGGCGGTGGCCCGAGGCTGTGAGACACCACGGCACAGCGGCCATCCACGAGAGGCTGGACCGACAGCCGCTGCAGGCTCCCTTCGGCGCAGCTCAGCAGCCGGAAGGTCAGCGCGCGCCACGGGCCGCTCAGGGCGGCGGGAATCACCAGCATCAGGTTGTAACGAGCCTGCCAGTCCATGGCGCCGAGGGCAGCCGCGGCCCGGATCAATAGCGGATCTGCGGTGTTTTCGGCCGCCTCGTGCAGGGGCACCGTCTCCCAGCCGAGCAGTGTGCGGCAGCGTGGATGGGCCAGCAGGCTGCTGCTCAGCACCAGCCAGTCGACCTCCGCCAGTACCTCGCCGTCGTCGTTGAACAGCCGCCAGCCGCCGCCGGTTGAGCGGGCCAGCCGCCGCACTCGGTGACCCCAGTGGCGCTCCACCGGCCCGATCGTCTCGGCCAGCTCCAGCAGGCCATGGGCGATCCGGTCCATGCCGCCGCAGCCGTGCCATAGCTGTCCATCCAGCAGGGGATCGCGGCTGGGCCGCCGCAGTTGGTCCATGCCGCCGTGGTCGGCGCTGGTGCCGATCCAGGGTTCGACCCAGCCGCTGGAGCGCAGCGCCGCCAGCAGATGGGGCGCCTGCGCGCCGCTGATGTTGAACAGCGGGGCCCCATGGTCGATCGCGAGTCCGTCGTCGTGGCGGCTGCGGCGGGTCGAGGCGCGTCCCCCCGGTCCCCGGCCCGCCTCCCACACCCCGATCCAACCCTGCCAACCCAGCTGCCGCAGCCGTGCCGTTACGGCGCAGCCGGCGATGCCGGCGCCGATCACTCCCAGTGAGGCAGGCTCCTGCATCGCTTCAACGGGGCCGCAGAACGAGCCAGACGACCAGCAGCAGTAAGGCGGTGCTCACCGCCGCGTACAGAGCATCGGCCTGGGCGATCCAGATGCTTGCCATAGGTATCAGCGGCTGTGCCTCCATCCCCATCCGATTCGCCCTCAGATTTCCAGACGCTGCCAGACCACATCAAGGTGGGCCTGGTGCAGGTCGGTGGAGAAGCAGCCGCTGAGCTGCTGCGGCGACAGCCGCGCGGTGACCTCCGCGTCGGCAGCCAGGTTGGCGTGGAAGTCACCGCCGTCGGTGTTCCAGGCGCTGTGGGCGTTGCGCTGCACCAGCCTGTAGGCCTCCTCGCGGCTCAGGCCGCTCTCCACCAGCGCCAGCAGCACCCGCTGGCTGAACACCACACCGCCGTAGACGTTGAGGTTGCGGGCCATGTTCTGCGGGTACACCCCCAGCCCCTTCACCACTTCGCCCATCTCCCGCAGCATGAAGTGCAGAGTCACCGAACAGTCGGGCAGCATCATTCGCTCCACTGAGCTGTGGCTGATGTCGCGCTCATGCCAGAGGGCCACGTTCTCCAGGGCCGCCACGGTGTAGCTGCGCAGCACCCGCGCCAGCCCCGAGATGCGCTCGCTTCGGATCGGATTGCGCTTGTGCGGCATCGCTGAGCTCCCTTTCTGGCCCTTGGCGAAGTTCTCCTCCACCTCCAGGACGTCAGTGCGCTGCAGGTTGCGGATCTCTGTGCTGAAACGCTCCAGTGAGGCGCCCACCAGGGCCAGGGTCTGCACGTACTCCGCGTGGCGGTCGCGGGAGATCACCTGGGTGCTGGCGGTGTCGGGCACCAGACCGAGTTTCGCGCAGGCAATCGCCTCCACCTGCGGATCGGTGTTGGCGTAGGTGCCCATCGCTCCGCTGATCTGGCCCACGCTCACCACAGATTCCAGCCGCGCCAGCCGCTCGCGGTTGCGCTCGGTTTCCGCCAGCCAGCCCGCCACCTTGAAGCCGAAGGTGATCGGTTCGCCGTGAATCGCATGGGAGCGGCCGATCATCACCGTGTTCTTGTGGGCGCGGGCCAGCTCGCGCAGGGCGCCAGCCAGGGCGTCGAGCTCGCGGCGCAGTTCCTGCACCGAGGCCCGTAGCTGCAGCGCCAGGCCGGTGTCGAGCACATCGGAGCTGGTCATTCCCACGTGGATGTAGCGGCCGGCATCGCCGACGTGCTCGTTGACGTTGGTGAGGAAGGCGATCACGTCGTGGCGCACCTCCGCTTCGATCTCGAGGATGCGCGGCACCTCGAAGGTGGAGCGCTCGCGAATCTGCGCCATAGCCTCGGCGGGGATGCGGCCCAGCTCGCAGTTGGCCTGGCAGGCAGCGATCTCCACATCCAGCCAACTCTGAAACTTTGCTTCCTCGCTCCAGATGCGCCCCATCTCGGGCAGGGTATAACGCTCGATCAAGGGCCGGTGCGGCGTGACGGTGCACCCAACCTATCTTTCAGGCAAAGGCTGCCCCGGGGGATCAGGCCGCTGCTGTGAGGCGGCGGTGCGCCACCTCCCACTGCACGTCGCGACCCCACGCCTGCTGCCGCACCCAGCAGCGGCCGCCACGACAGGCGATCAGCTGGAACGGCGGCAGATCGTGCGGCTGGTTACGCAGGCGCACGAAGCTGCCAGGCCTCAACAGCTCCAGCACATTGGCGGATATCTCCCGGCAGCCATGGCCCGCAGCGGTGTAGGTGCACGCTGGCGCGCCTGGATCAGAAGCTCCGTGTGGCAGTGGCGGCATCGGCCGTCCCGGCGTTCAAGCCATTTTCAGCTGAGTCTGGGGCAAACGGCCCGGTTCTCGGGATTTGTTCCGCTTTGGACTGTGGTTCCATGACGGTAGGGATCCCTGCGATGGCGCGCCGGCAACGTCTCGATCTTGAACTGGTGAGCAGGGGGCTGGTGGCCAGTCGCCAGCAGGCCCAGCAGCTGATCCGCGCCGGGAAGGTGCGCAGCGGCAGTGCCGTGCTCGACAAGCCCGGCATGGAGGTGGCCCCGGATCTTGATCTGACGGTGGAGCGGCCGCCGCGTTTCGTTTCGCGCGGTGGCGACAAACTGGTGGCGGCGCTGGAAGCCCTGCCGATCCGTGTGGCAGGGAGGGTGTGCCTTGATGGCGGTATCTCCACCGGCGGCTTCAGCGACTGCTTGCTGCAGCACGGCGCGGCCCGCGTATACGGCATTGATGTGGGCTATGGACAGACCGCCTGGAGCCTGCGCACGGATCCACGCCTCGTTCTGCGGGAGCGCACCAACCTGCGCCATCTGATGCCCGGACAGCTCTTCGGCCCGGAGGACCCCCGACCCGATCTGGCGGTGGCCGATCTGTCGTTCATCTCCCTCGGCCGGGTGCTGCCGGCCCTGCATGGGCTACTCCACCCCGCCGGTCCCGGCGGGGTGGAAGCGTTGCTGCTGGTGAAGCCCCAGTTTGAGGTGGGCCGCGCACGGGTGGGAAAGGGCGGCGTGGTGCGGGACCCTGCCGCCCACGTGGACGCGATTTTCGGCGTGCTCGAGGCTGCAGCGGCTCTGAACTGGCGGCCTGCGGGCCTGATCGCTTCACCGATCACGGGCCCGGCGGGCAACCATGAGTACCTGCTCTGGTTGAACGATGCCGGGGGGGCTTGCGGCCGGGAGCAGGTCACCGAACTGGTCGGCCGCACCCTGCAGGGGCCCCGCTGAGGATCTGCGACCAGGGCCTCGCGGGCGCTCAGATGGCGCCGCTGTCGCGGTCGCCCGTGCGGATCCGGATCACCGAATCGATGGTGCTGATGAAGATCTTGCCGTCGCCGATCTCGCCGGTACGGGCGGCCTCCTGAACAGCTCCCACAACCGTGTCGACCTTGTCGTCGTCGACGACGATCTCAAGTTTCAGTTTCTGCAGGAACTCCACAGTGAATTCCGATCCGCGGTAGCGCTCCACCTGGCCTTTCTGACGACCGAAGCCGCGCACCTCGCTCACCGTCATGCCGACGATGCCGGCATTGACGAGGGCGATCTTGACGTCTTCAAGCTTGAACGGACGAATGATGGCCTCGATCTTTTTCATGGAAGCGGTGGGGGCGGGCGTTCCGAGCTGAAATCAGTGTCGCAGATGCCCCCGCAGGGACCGATCCATTAGGCCCGAGCCCGGGTGCTGCCGTCGTAGTGGTTGCTACATCCATGCCGCCGTCAGCCGCTGTTTGGCTCACCGATCGTGGGTGGCCTCCTCTACGGTCGGGGACTTCCGTCGCAGCAGTTTCTGCCTCGCCATGACCAGCGCCACCCCCAGCGCCACTTCGGAGGCACCGGAAGGCACCCGCACCCCCCTCTACGGGGAGCGGGCCATTGCCGAGGCCCAGTTGATCTGCTTCGACAACCCCCGGCCGGGCCGGGCCTATGAAGTCTCGATTGAGCTGCCGGAGTTCACCTGCCGCTGCCCGTTCTCCGGCTACCCCGACTTCGCCGTGCTGCGCCTGCTCTACCAGCCGGGGCCCCGGGTGATGGAGCTCAAGGCGATCAAGCTTTACATCAATGCCTATCGTGACCGCAGCATCTCTCACGAGGAGGTGGCCAACCGCATCCTCGATGATTTGGTCGTTGCCTGCGATCCCGTGTGGATGCAGCTGGAGGCCGATTTCAACCCCCGCGGCAACGTACACACCGTGGTGCGCGTCAGCCATGGAGTGCGTCAGCCCTGCTGAGCCGCCGCCGCGGGATCCCCAAGCAGAGCCGGCAGTTCGGCGGCGAAGGCGGTGAGGTTGCGGTTGCAGAGGCCCGCCACGTGCAAACGGCCGGAGCCAGCCTCCCCCGGCTCGCTGATTGCCCACAGCTGTCGCGTGGCCACCAGGCTCATGCCGCCCCCAAGCAGGGCGATCGCAAAGCCGCTGTACACCAGTGGCACGCCAGGATCGCGCTTGAGCAGGATGCCGCTGGCGGGTAGAACCGATTGCACCCGGATCGGCAGGCCCTTCACCTCGAGGGGCTCACCCCCGGGCACGATGCGGCCAAGCGAGGAGCCATCGCTGCCGAACACCTCGATCGGGCCCTGCTCGCTGCTGAGGCTGAGCAGCACTGGATCGCTGCCGTCCGGGCGAGTCGGCAGCACCAGGCCCCACACCTGCTCGCCCAGCTGGGGGAAGCTCTGCAGCGGCAGCTGCAGCACCGGGCTGCGGCCCAGCTGCAGGTCGATCGCGGCCAGGGCCCAGTCGGCCTGATACAGGGTCATGCCGCGGTAGCGCAGCGGGTGGTTGACGCTGATCTCGGCCTGTTTCGCCACCTGTGCGCCGGATCCGTCGCCATGGACATCCGCTGGCAGCAGCCGCAGGCTGGAGGTGAACTGCTCGGGCCGGCCGGCGGGATCGCGCTGGATCGCGAAGCGCTGCAGCAGCACGGTCACCTGGCTGCGGCCGCGGCTGTCAAGGAGTTCGAGCTCACGGCCCGGGGCGAGGAAGCGCTCCAGCCGCTGGCCGCCCAGGGCACCCCAGGCCGCACCCACCATCAGCACCACTAGGCCGGCATGCACCAGCAGCGGCCCTATCCGTCCCGCCAGGCCGCGCCGGGCCGCCAGGCGTCCCTCGGCCGGACGCACCTGCCAGCCACCACTGCGCAGCCGCTGCTCCAGGGCGGCCAGGGCCTGATCCGCAGCCTCCACCGGCCGGGTCTCGGCCACGCTCAGCTTGCTCAGTTGCCGGGGTGAGCTGTAGTCGATCCAGCGTAGGGAGGCCTGCAGGGCGGGCCACTGGCGACGCCAGCTGCATAACAACAGCGACAGCCCCAGCCAGGCCAGCAAAGCCAGAAACCAGCCACTTGAATACACGTGATCGAGCTGCAGACGCAGCACCGCATCGCCCTGCAGCAGACCCAGCCAGGGGGCGCTGTCGTAACGCTGGTGGTAGAAGTCGGCCAGTTCCTTCTGGGGGATGGCGGTGCCGACGCCGCTGGCCATGGCGATCAGCAGCAGCAGAGCAATGGCCAGGCGTAGATCCGAGATCCAGCCCAGCAGCCGTTGCAGGGGCCGCAGCGGTGAAAAGGAGGCCGCACTCATGGCAGCTGGGCCAGCAGGGTGAGGGCAC